>CAJTYK010000052.1 GCA_910584285.1 uncultured Oscillospiraceae bacterium | reverse complement strand
CTATTTCTTCCCACTGCTCATCTGTCAAGTCGCTGGGATACGACTCTCGCTCTTTCCCTTTCATGTTTCTTATTTTACCACTGCTTTATCCTTTTGTGAATACAGGTTCTTAAATTGTTTCCGATATGGACGCCTACTTGAAGCGGCAAAAGAATCTCTATCCGGGGAGAAGAAGATTTTTCACATCGCCAGCACTTGTAAATATTATCTACTCCGGGCGTGCTATCGGTTAGCCTGTATTCGGTTGCGGCGGAATACCCGTTTAGGAAAGCTGCATCCATGGGATATGACTCATTGCAAAGTGAGTAGCACCGAAATGCTCTTTAACAGGAAATTGACCACGTTAGGGGCAGAAAGCCACCTGCCAAGTGAATAAGTAAGGCCGCCTGCGGTGGTGTCGCAGACAGCCCTACCCCGGATTTTGTCACCAGAGTGCGCTGCACATGGTAAGCACCAGAGGTTCTTCTCTGATGGTGTGGATGCATTTTTATGCTGTTCGCTCCATGCATCACACACAATATTACCCAGGCGCACACACCACGCACGCTTCTATGGCGCACCGCTCACTTTGGCAGTTCCGGTTCAGCCCTTGCCCTTACGCATTACGCCTTGCCATCGGTCTGGAACGTATGGGCAAAAAGAGTGCCTCGCCGATTGCTCCGCATAGGCATCATCTCCTTTCACCCCTAAGTAGGGCTGAAACCATTATAGGAAATGTTTTTCTTGTAGTCAACGAAATTTTGCCATTTACGCGCTGAGCGGGCGGCCCAGGATAGCGCAAAAACGGAAAGAAGGGCTTTGTGGAAGAAATGACCACTGCTCTTATTATGCAGCGGACAGCTCAGTATCCGCCTGAGGCACTGGTTCATGTCGGGCTGATCACCAGAGAAGAATGTCACGCCCTGTGGAAGGCGGAGCACATGAATTGGAAGCAGTACTGGCATACAGTGGCTTATTCGTAAGTGTTGGTATCATAGAAAGGAGGGATGCTCGCGCAGTTCCGGGAGCAGGATCCAGAAAAGGTGCCGGGTCTGACCAACTCTGTGCTGGCCCTGTTGGACAGAATCCGGGAGGTGGTGGCACAATGATCGACCAGGCGATAGCGAAAATCAACGCCGAGATGCAGAAGGAGCCCTCCGACCGCTATTTGGAAATTATCGGCCACTACCTCATCGACCGCTGCGACGAGGCCCTTGCCGCCAAAATTGAGGGCGGCAAAACGCTGAAGGGCGCTATGGAGGCGGTGGTGAAGAATGCCAAGCAGGTTCAGGATGCTGTTGAAAACCTTGATTTTATATCCCTTTTTCTTTTGCAGGAAATACCCGGCCTGGCCATGCTCTTTCCCGGATTGGCATAAATAGTACAGGAGAAAACCCATGGAAAAGATCAATAAGAAACGGCGCGCACTGATCCTGTATGCTACCATGTCTTCCTAATACGGAAAAGGTCGCGAACTGGTTTGCAGAAACCTTTGATGAATACAATTGGGAGGTAAAGGTGGTCAAGGTCCAGGGATTGGCCTCGCTGGAAGCGGAAAGCGGCAATCTGTATTTTGACGACTATGATGTGCTCTGCTTGGGAAGCCCTATTGTTGGTGGCGCGCCTCTGCAGCCGATCATTCAGGCATTCAGCTTGGGCGCAGGGGGGAAATTTGGAGAAAATTGCCCGTAAGGAGCTGGAGAAGCCTGACGAAAGAATGAAACAGCAGCCCAGCAGCAGAGACGAGGCCAAAGCCAGAGCCTTTGCCGGTGATTTTATTGAAGACTATTTCATGACCTATGACGGGAACCCCAATCCCCCATACTCCAAGATCATTTCGATCAGCTGATTCCCTTGACCGGATTGATCCAGCCTAAAATCATGAAGGAAATTTGCGGCGCAGGAAGCGCAAACGGCGCACGTTTCCTCAGATCAACAGGGCGACGGGCAGCGGCTTTTGCCGCTGCCCGTCGCCCTGTTGAAAAGAAAGAGAGAGATGCAGTCACAAAGAGGGATCGATGAGGATCTTGAGCTGGCCCTTCCGATCCTGCCGGGCCACGCCCTTCTCCACCACGTCGTCCAGCGCGATGACGTCCGTCACCATGCCGGGGAAGCTCAGCTTCCCAAGGGCCAGCATATCCAGGTACATCTCGATCTCCTCCGGGGTATAGACGAAGGAGGAGAGGAGGTCGATCTCCCGGGGAATCACCGGGGCCAGGGACAGCTTATCCAGCGGCTCCCCCACAATGCCCACCAGAATCACCTGGCTGCCGTTTTTGGCCACCTGCATCACGCAGTTGAGCAGGCTGGCCTGATTGCCGGCGCATTCCAGCGTCACGTCCGCGCCGTCCGGGCTGCCCAGGGCCTCCCGCACCGCCGCCGCCAGATCCGGGCACTCCTTGGCGTTGATGTAGGCGTCCGCGCCGTAAGATCTGCAAATGGGATCCTTCCCCTGGCTGGTGCCGATGGCCACCACCCGGCGGGCTCCCGCCGCCTTGGCGATCTGGATGGCCGCCAGACCGATGGGGCCGGTGCCGGACACCGCCACCGTGTCGCCGAACCGGAAATTGGAGCGGCGCAGGGCGTGGAGGGAGACGCAGATCACGTCAAAGAGCACCGCATCCTTGGGATCCACCCCGTCGGGGACGGGGATGATCATGGTGTGCTCCACGTCGCCCACCAGCATATACTCGGCGTAGCCGCCGTCCGGGCCGCCGATGCCGTTGGTGCGGGGGAAGCCGTGGACGCAGATGTTGGGCTTGCCGCTCCGGCAGGGGGCGCAGTTCTCCTTGCAGTAGGAGGGCGGGCCGCACAGCACCTTGTCGCCCACCTTGAAGCGGGTGACGCCCTCGCCCACCTCGTACACTGTCGCCACGTTCTCATGGCCCAGCACGATGACAGGCTTGACGATCTCGTAGTTGTAAGCCTCCACGTCGGTGCCGCACACGCCGCAGTAGTCGATCTTCACCACCATCTGGCCGGGGCCCGCCTTGGGCATGGGCCGCTCCTCCACCCGGAGGTCGCCCTTGCCGTAAAATACCGCTGCTTTCATCATCATTCCTCCTGTCAAGATTGGCACAGCCGCGAACTCGGCCATGCTGAAGTTCCGTATCAGCTTCGGGTTATAGATACCCTCAGCGATGCTGGAACCAGATTACTTCAGGGGCAGATCCAGGTAATCGGCGCAGGCCTGGAGCACAGTCTCCATATCATCCACGCAATTGCCGTTCTGGGCCAGGGCGCGGCAGTCGGTGATGGCGACATTCCACAGCGCCTCCACCAGGGCCTGGGTGTCCGCCTCGTTCAGGCTCAGCATCTTCCCACCGGCCTCATTCAGGGCGGCTTCCACGCCGGCCATCTCGTCGGCCATCAGCTGGATGCTGTACTCCGTGGTGGCGTCCATGGCCTCCTGGAACAGGGCCTGGGTGTCGGCGTTGAAGCTGTTCCAGCGATCCAGGCTGATGGTAAAGTAGTTGCCGGCGGAGTACTCGTTGACGGAGACGAAATAGGGGGCCACCTCATGCCACTTCAGGGCGATCATGGGTGCGGTGGACATATAGGCCACATCAACGATGCCCTTGGACAGGCTGTCATAGGCATCCCAGGGCATCAGGGCCTGGACGGAGAAGCCCAGGGACTCATAGGCGGAGTGGTTCATGCCCACGCCCAGCTTGTAGTTCTTCAGCTCGTCCAGGGTGGACATCTCCTTCTTGGCGGCAAAGGCGTTGCCGCCGTTGGCCATGAAGCCCAGCATCTTCACGCCCTGGGCCTCAATCTGAGCCTGGATGACGGAGGCGGTGGCTTCATTCTCATACACGATGTAGTTGAAATAGTCCACGCACTTCTGCTGGCTCTCGTCGGTCTGGCCGGGGAAGTTCAGCAGGGGGAATACGGCGCTGTACTGGGACTGGCCCAGAACGCTCATGTCGAAAGCGCCCTCCTGGAGGAAGTTGAGCTCCTCGCCGGTGCCGGCCACGGTGCCGCCCCATTTGATGTCAAAGGTGATGGCGCCGTTGGACTTCTCGGTGATGTAGTCGGTGAAGTAGGTGATAGCCTTGCCGCTGGTCTCCATCTCGTTGTAGGTGGTGGCGAACATCAGCTTGGCGGTGTCATAGGCGGGGGTATCCGCGCCGGAATCGCTCTGGGCGGGCTGGGACTGAGCGGGCTGGGACTCCTCGGGGTTCTGGCCGGTGGGCTCTTTCCCGTCGCAGGCCGCCAGGGCAAACGTCATCGCCAGGGCCAGAAGCATCGCAAGGATCTTTTTCATGTTAAATTCCTCCTGAATTTTTGATTTTGTCAACTGATGCCCATCAATTTGGGCAGGAACTCCACAACCTGGGGGAAGATGGCCATGATGTACACGCAGACAACGTCCAGAATGAAGAAGGGGATGCAGCCCTTAAAGATGGTCGTGGGCCGAACCTGGAGCGCGTTGGACACGGCGAACACGTTCATGCCGATGGGGGGCGTCATCCCGGCCACGTCGCACATGAACACCAGCATGACGCACAGGACATACTCGTTGTAACCCAGGCCGGTGAGCAGGGGGAAGATGACAGGGACGGTGATGATGATGATGGAGGGGATATCCATCACACAGCCGCAGATCATGTAGAAGATGATGACCATG
The DNA here is from genome assembly GCA_910584285.1 of uncultured Oscillospiraceae bacterium. Classification (GTDB taxonomy): domain Bacteria; phylum Bacillota; class Clostridia; order Oscillospirales; family Oscillospiraceae; genus Enterenecus. The sequence continues at coordinate 8,697 of CAJTYK010000052.1, read as the reverse complement.
GTGAACACCACGATGCGGGGCATATTGGCGCCCGCGATCAGCTCCGCCATGCTGTCGGCCAGCCCGGTGAGGGAGATGAAGCGGCTGAAAATGGTGCCGGCCATAATGATGGGGAACATACCGGCGTTCATGATGGCGGCGTCCCAGATGCAGTGCCAGATCTCCTTGGGGGGCACCCGTTTGACAATGGCATAGAGGAGCAGGGCGAACACGGCCACGGCCCCACCCACGGTGGCGGGGAACCAGCCCCACACCGCGCCGCCGATGATCAGCGCGAACACCAGCAGGATGGGGATCACATAGCGCAGAGATTTGACCTTTTCCATGAAGGGAACCTTGGGCAAGTCCTTTGTACTGGGAACTTTGCCGGGCCGAACCAGGGAATAGATGAAAATAAACAGGCACAGGATGATCACCATGATGATGCCGGCGCTGAGGCCGTACATCAGGGTGTTGCCGATGGACATATTCGTGATGAGGCACCACATGATGATGGGGATGCTGGGCGGAATCAGCGAGGACAGCACGCCGGCGCCGGTCACCGTGCCGTAGGACAGGCTGCGGTCATAGCCCTGGCGCTCCAACTCCGGAACCGCCAGGCGGCCGAACACCACGTTGCCCGCCACCGAGATGCCGGAGCAGGCGCCGAACAGGGCGTTGGCGCATACCACGGTGTACAGCAGGCCGCCCCGGACGCGGCCCAGCCATTTGTGCATGGCGTCAAAGGCCCCTTGTGCGATCCCCGTCACGCTGGCCAGCGAGCCCACCAGCATGAACAGGGGGAGCACCGCGTAAGTATAGTTAGCACCCAGGGAAAAGGGCGCGGTGGTAAACTGGACGATCATCATTCTCACGCCGCCGATGGCGATGAAGCCCACGCAGGCGCTGGCCAGCATGGACACAAAGATGGGGACGCCCAGCAGAACCATGGCGATCATCACGGCAAACACCACCAGGCCGATGATCATTTCAGGGGTCATGCGTCTCCCTCCTCTCCGGGCTTGCCGCCGGCATCCTCCGGCGGCATAAACATCATGCGGGGCGGAAGGATAAACTCGCGCACCAGGCTCCACAGGAACGCCGCCGCCATCAGCAGAAAGCCCAGGGAGATGACGGCCGCAAAGGGCCACACCACAAAGGCGGACGCGGAGGACGAGCTCTTTTCCACCACCTGGAATTTCTGGATGGTGGACAGGACGGCGCGGTAAGCGATGAACGCGGAGACGCCGGCGCCCAGAACATTTCCAACGGTGTGTACGAGTTTCTGCCCCCACTGAGGGAAGTGGGTATAGATCAGGTCGATATGCGTGTGACCCCGCTCCAGCTGCACATAGGCCGCGGAGAGGAACACCACGGGGATATTCAGGTAGGTGACAATGTCGGTGGCGTTGGTAATGCCGTGGTTGAAGATCTTGGACGCCGCCACATCGGCGGTGGACAGCAGGGTGATCACCAGCAGGCAGACGGCGGAGACGTAGGAAATCCACTTCATGACGTTGAAAATGCCGTTGTCAAATCGAACCAGCGCGGGGTGCGGGACTTTGCCCCCGTTCTCCATGGACAGGCCCTCCTTTTCAGATTTTGAACTCGCAGCCTGCAGCGGCATGGGCGAGTGATAAGTTTAATATAAGTCCTTTTGGGTGCTTTGTCCAATTGATAAACCGCATATGCGGATTCTAAAACCGAATTTGCTCTGGAGCTTTTTCTCCGGTTGCTTGCCTGAATTATCAGTTCTCGCCTATTTAGCAAATACGCTTTCCGTATTTATAAATACGCTTTATCAATTTGACTTTCCCTCCGTTGATCCCTTACAATGGCGGTGCAGCGGCACGGGCAATCTTAGAATTGATACCCGAAAGGAGCCATCCCACATGGGAAGAATTTATAACCCAGACGATTTTGTCATCCAGTACCCCGGCGTATACCATGGCGCGGCCAAGGAGGCCATGGACAAATATTTTGCCATGATCCATGAGATCAACAGCACTGAGATCACCGGCGCGGACGTCGCCGCCGGCAGGATCCCCGCCGTAAAGCTGGGCGCGACCCTCCCCCTCTCCGGCGGCTTCATCCGCTACTGCACGGAGAAGTACGCTCCCGAATACGCCCTGATGCTGGACAGCGAGGTGGCCAAGGCCCATGGCTACGAGGATATCTTCGCCATGATCGGCCTGTCCTCCTGCGACGACGTGTTCACCCTGCCCACCCCGCCCGAGGCCCGGGATACCCTGCTTGTCTCCCAGATCAACCACCGGGTGGAGAGCGTCAGGCCGGTTTATCCCGGCGATACCCTGTACATGATCCGGGACAAGAGCATCATCACCGACCTGACCCCCACCGGCGGCTCCATTTACCGCCACCTCCACCAGCAGGACTTCGGCACCGTCTATAACCAGAAGGGCGAGGTGGTCAACAAGGTCTGCTACACCACCATGGAGAGCCTGAAGGTCTACAAGGAAGACCGCCTGCCCAAGCCCAAGGTCGAGTTCGGCTTCGGCGATCTGTGGGAGGATCCCGACTGGTTCGCCCGCCCCTTCCATCCCTATACCGACGAGGACTACGCCCGGTTCCGTGAGATCGCCAAAAACGAGGTGATACGGGGGGACAAGCCCCTGTACTGGGAGGACGTTGTGGTGGGCACCGAGATCCCCGACGGGATGTTCGGTCCCATCTTTGACGGTGTCTGCCCCACCAAGCCCTACGGGATGGGCGTGGGCGGCTGCCGGAAGCTGAAGAAGGAATTTGTCCAGGACGAGCTGTTTGCCAAAATGGTGCGGGATGAGGCCACCGGCATCTACACCACCGGCGATCACGCCTACGATGTGCCGGAGGCCCCGGACGGGATCAAGCCCTTCTTCCTGGCGCCTCCCGACGAGGAGCCCGGGGAGGGGGCCGGCGGGGTAAACACCGCCGACATCCATAAGACCTCCAACGACCGCTCCGCTCTGATCAATTTTATGGGCCGCGACATCGCCCTGGGGCACATTCTGGACTATGTGGGCTATCACGGCTACATCCGCAGCTGTGAGTGGACTATCATGGTTCCTGACGTCCATGCCGCCCTGGGCAAGCCCGTCCCCAACGCCCCCAACTTCCGCAATGTGGCCCGCAAGGTTCCCGGCATGGAGACCTCCACCATCCCTATCCACGGGCTGACCACCGACGTGGCCCGCACCAAGGCCCGCATCACGGACAAATTCGTCCGGGAGGACAAATATCTGATCGAGATCACGTTCTGGAACGTGGATATTGAGGATCGCATCTGGATCACCGGCGCGGTGGAGGTAGAGCTGCCCTCCAACAGAAAGTGAGGTCATTTCAATGGAACTTTCCCAGGCGATTTTCTCCCGCTGCTCCTGCCGCAGTTATACGGACGAGCCGGTGTCCGCCGAACAGTTGGACGCGGTGCTCGCCGCGGGCAACGCCGCCCCTGTGGGCATGGGCGCTTACCACACCGTCCATTTGACCGTGATCCGCAATCAGGACTTCCGCGCCGCCTTGAGCGAGGCCACCCGTCAGTTCATGAAGCGGGATGGCGATCCCCTTTACGGTGCTCCCATCCTGATTCTGGTCAGCGCCAAGCCCGCCATGCCCCCTACCATCGAGTTTCAGAACACCGGCGTCATCCTGGAAAACATGATGCTGGCCGCCACCGATCTGGGCCTTGGCAGCGTCTATCTGATGGGCGCTATCGCCGCGCTGAAAACAAAGCCGGAACTGGTAGAGCAGCTGGCCCTCCCGGAGGGCTTTGTCCCCATCGCCGCCACCGCCCTGGGCCATCCCGCCCAACCGGCCGTTTTACGCACGCCTCAGCAAAAAATTGAAACCGCCTTCCTCGATTGAACGCAAAGCTCCCCCTGCCGGTCATCGTGCCGGCAGGGGGTCTTCCCTTGCATTTTTGGACGATCTGCTATAGAATTACCTTAATCTATACAGCTGGGAGGCGACCGTCGGTGACTATCGCTCAAATGGGCTATTTTATCGCGCTGGTGGAAAAACGCAGCTTTACCGCCGTGGCGGAGCTGTTCTATGTAACCCAGCCCACCCTGTCCCGTCAGATTATGAATCTGGAGGCGGAGCTGGAAACCCAGCTCTTTCTCCGCAAAAGCAATACGGTAACGGTTACCCCGGCGGGCATGGCGCTGTACGACGGCCTCAAGCCGCTCTACGGCCAACTGACCAGGCTGATCGACTCTGTAAAGCGATATGACGATCTCCAGCGGCAAATCTTTACCATCGGCATCGCGGAGGAGCTGCTGCTGGACGACCCGGTTCAGCTGGCCATCGGGATGTTCAGCGGAAAGCACCCGGAGGTCAACGTCAGCATCGTCCGAACCTCCTACGCGAAGCTCCAGCGCGGATTGCTGGATGGGACGATCAGCGTGGCAAACACGATCACCAGCAGCTTTGATATGCAGAGCGGCCGGTTTGAGTACTTCCGCATCGCGTTGGAGGGGATCTACCTGGCCTGCTCCAGGAGCCTGGGCGCCGCCCTGCCCGATCCCATCCCGCTGGATCGCTTTATTGAGGTTCTGCGCCACAAAAAGCTGCTGCTGGGCGGCTTTGACGACTTCGGCGAGCGGGAAAACATCCCGCTGGACGTATTCCACGAGGCGTTTGGCGTATTTGATTTTGAGCCGGATATCCAGATCTGCGGCTCCCCGTTGTCCATCCCCGCACAGGTGGCCGCGGGGCTGGGGGTTTCCCTCTCCAATGAGTCCAATCTGTTCGCCATCGACCCGAAAACGGCGTTGATCAGAATCGACGTCCCCTCCAAACGCGGCACCTGCTATGAAAAGGGGCTGGTATTCGCCACGGAACACCAGTCCCCCCTCCTCCGGAATTTCCTTGAGCTGGTGCGGGAAAACATGGCGGCAAGCTCCGCCGGGGACGATCCATGGGGCGAAAAGAAGGGCTGATTCAACGCGCCCCTGCCGGTTGAATCAGCCCTTCTTTTACGGATGGTATTAGGTGCCGGGATGCCCTACACGATCTCCATTGCAGCCATGTAGCCGCCCCGGACGGCGTCGCCCATCTTGCCCACCTGCAGGCAGTCGCCGACCAGCTTGACGGGGATGTCCCCGGCCAGGGCCCGGAGCTTCTCCACCACGTCGGCGTGGGGCTTCATGCCCATGGAGAAGACGCAGGTGTCGGCGGGGATAAAGGATTCCTGCCCCTCCTTCTCGATTTTGACGCCGTCCTTCTCAAAGCCCAGGCAGCGGGCGCCCAGCACCTGATGGATGCCCCGGGCGTCCATGGCGGTGAGCAGGGCGTTGCGGTAGTAGCCGAAGGTCTCGGGGGCCATCATGGCCTGCAGTTCGACTACGGTGACGTCGCGGCCGGAGGAGGCCAGATGCAGGCCCACCTCGCAGCCCACCAGGCCGCCGCCTACCAGCACCACCTTGTGTCCGACTTTGTCCATGCTTTGATAGACGGAGAGGGCATCCATGGCGCCGTCAATCCCGGGGATGGGGGGGACGGCGGGATAACCGCCCACAGCGATGATGATGACGTCGGGCTTTACCTCGTCCAGCAGTTCCCGGGTGACCTGGGTATTCAGGCGGAGGTCGGCGCCGCACTGGCCGGCCTCCCGGATCAGCAGATTCTTAAAGTTCCTCAGATCCACCTTGTCCCCGTCGGTGTCGGTGAAGTTCATGGTGCCGCCCAGGCAGCCGGCCTTTTCCACCAGGACGGCCTTGTGTCCCCGCTGGGCGCAGGTGATGGCGCACTGCAGGCCGCCGGGGCCGCCGCCCACGATCAGCACCTTGCGGCTGCCCTGGGGCTCGGGCATGGTTTCGGGATACCAACCGAAGCCGGAGTCGGGGTTGATGGCGCAGCGGCCCATGGCAAAGGGGGAGTAGATTTTGCCGGCCTCCTCGGGGCCCAGCTTTTCAAACAGCGGGATATCGGTAGGGTGCTCGCAGAAGCCGGGATAGCACTGGAAGCAGCGCACACAGCGGCGGATCTGATCCTCCTGCCCGTTCAGGGCCTTGTTGGGGAAGTCGGGGTCGGCAAAGCACTGACGGCCCAGCTCGATGAAGTCGGCCTTGCCAGCGGCCAGAACCTCCTCGCACAGCTCCGGGCTGTTGAAGCCGCCGATGACGGCCACCTTGGACTTCGTGACCGCGGCCTTGACCCTGGCGGCATACTCGACATTCAGCCCGTGGGGCTCCAGGAAGGAGGAGAAGGTCTTGGTCTGGTTGCCCGCCCACTTCAGGCCGTTGGAGATGTGGATGATGTCCACCAGGCCGTCAATCTCTTTGCCGAATTCCACGGTGTCGTCAATGGTCATGCCGCCCGGCACGCCGTCCTCGGCGGAGAAGCGGAACTCGATGATGCCGTCCTCGCCGATGCCCCGCCGGCAGGCGTCCAAGATCATTTTGGGGAACCGGGCGCGGTTGGCCATGGAGCCGCCGAACTCGTCGGCGCGGTGGTTGGTCCAGGGGGAGACGAACTGCTGGATGATAAAGCCGTGGCCGCCGTGGAGCAGGATGCCGTCAAAGCCGCAGGCCTTGGCGTAGTGGGAGATATTGTAGAAATCCTTGCAAATCTTTTCCATCATGGGCAGATCCAGGGCCTTGACCTCCACGCCGTCCTCCCGCACGTAGCCGTCCGGCCCCCAGGGGGAGTATGGGGGATTGTGTTCGGCCTGGGCGCCCTCATGGCAGAATTCAAAATAGCAGAGGGCGCCCTGCTTCTTAATGCGGTCGGCGTACTCCTTGATGGCCTCAAAGTCGGGGCCCTCGGTCCTGGTGAAGTCGATGGGATGCTCGTAGAACAGGGCGGTGCCCTCCTCGGCGTTGATGGGGTGCTCGCCGGTGGACACGGCGGCAAAGCCGCCCCTGGCCCGCTTCTCCACCATGCGGTAGACGTTCTCCTTCATGGGGGGGATGGTGAAAATGGAGTGGGCAAACATGGTGGGGGCCGCGATCAGGCGGTTCTTGTAGGTCTTGCCGCGGATGGTGATCGGGCTGAATACGTGGGGGTACTTGGGCTGCATAAAATCGGTCTCCTTTCGTCATTGTGTTGATAACATAAGGATATCAGCCCTTGACAATTTAGTAAACTACAATATAATTATGTTGGCTATAACTTTTGCTTATATCGAGGCGGTGGAGCTGGTGAATTACAACAAGCTGCGCTATTTCTATGAGGCGGGACGGACGCTGAACCTGACCCGGGCGGCCAGGAACCTGTACATCAGCCAACCGGCCCTGAGCAAGCACATCGCGGATCTGGAGGGGGATCTGGGGGTGATCCTGTTCGTGCGCACCAACCGGAATCTGGTGCTCACCCGGGGCGGAGAGGTGCTGATGGAGGAGTGCGCGCGCATTTTTGAGTGTGAGGAGGAGATCTACCGCCGGGTGCGCTCAGCGGCCTCCATAGACGGCGTCCGCGTGAAGCTGGCCTTCATGGGTATTGACGCGGCCTACCGCATCCCGGACTTTCTGGCCCGGATCGGGGAAAAGTGGCCCCATATCAGCATCGAGACGCAGCGGCTGAACTGGGACAGGGTCTATGACGCGGTCGAGCGGGGAACCGCAGATCTCGGCCTGAAGCTGTCCTCCTGCGAGAGCTACCCGGAGCATATCGGCCGCCGCGTCCTGCGGGAGGATCATGTTGCCGCCGTGCTACCGGCCGGGCACCCGCTGGCCGGGGCGGGTTCCCTCCGGCTGGAGCAGCTGAAGGACGAGCCGTTCGTATTCCTGACCAAGGAGGAATCGGTGATCCCCCACGACCACGCGCTGAGGATGTGCCGGGAGGCGGGGTTCACACCCAATATCGTGGCCAGCTATCAGAATGTGGAGACCGTCGTCATGATGGTGCGGGCGGGCGCCGGGGTGGCGCTGCTGTCGCCCTTTGCGCCGCTGGGGGGCCTGTCCGGCGTGGAATGCGTTCCGCTGACCGCCGCCCCGGAGATCACGCTGGATCTGCTGTGGCGGAAGGACAACCCCAACCCGGCGGTGGGCCTGCTGGTGGACTGCGCCGGGCGGTTTGACTGGTGATACCGGTTGAGATGATTCATGCGGGAAACCGCGCCGAAACAGACAGGGGGAACACCGGAGCGGATCCGGAGATTGGCTTCAGGCGATCCTGACAATTTGAAAGGAGAAAGTACGAAATGACGAACAAAGAACTGGTGTTGAGCTTTTATGAGGAGGTCTTCAACGGGCATGACCTGACGAATTTGGATCGGTACCTGCACCCCGATTACAAACAGCACAGCACAACCGTCGCGAACGGGCGGGAGGGGTTCCGCGCCTTTGCCCAGAAGTTTTTAAGCCTCAAGCCCCATATGGATATCCTCTATGCCCTGGAGGAAGGGGATCTGGTTGTGGTGTTTTTCAAGTGCACCCTTGAAAACGGGATGGTCAACAAGGTTTTTGATCTGTACAGGGTCACCGACGGCCTTCTGACCGAGCATTGGGACAGTGTGGAGCACGATGTGGATATTGCGGCCGTTGTCGCGGTGAACGGGAACGGGCCGTTTTGAAGTCGGCGCCACAGATGCTTTGACCATTCAAGCGTACGGCGGATGAGGCCGTTCCTCATGATACCTGGGACGCTTATGGGCACAGTAGAAAGCGTGCAACGGCGTTATGCACAGTATTAAGAGCCTATCCCAAAATAAAGGGCAAAGAGGTACAATAGAGCAGGGGCGAGAAAATGAGTGAAAAAAAGAGTTACCAGTCCTGG
>CAJTYK010000051.1 GCA_910584285.1 uncultured Oscillospiraceae bacterium | reverse complement strand
CCGCCCACGGCGGCTGCGGCGAGTGCCAGACCTCTTGCCAGTCCGCCTGCAAGACCTCTTGCACCGTGGCCAACCAGAAGTGCGAGAACAAGAAGTAACTCCAAATACACAGCGCGCTGGAAAGGGTGGGAGCCTCCCACCCTTTTTCTGCGCACGAAAGGAAGGTTGACCGGAATGGTTCATACATTCATCTGCCTGGGGGTGCCTGTGGCGGTGGACGTCAACAGCGGCGCCGTCCACGTGTTGGACAAGACCGCCTATGACGTCCTGGCCCTGCTGGACGGCCCCCTGGCGGATACCTGCCCCCAGGAGCTCTACGGCAAGCTGCCCCAGTACACCCCCCAGGTGGTGGACGAGGCCTGGGCGGAGCTACTGGAGCTCCAGAAAAACGGGCTGCTGTTCACCGAGGATAGCTACCTTGACCCCGCCGCGGCCACGCTGATGCAGCAGGATGCCCCCATCAAGGCCCTGTGCCTCCACGTATCCCACGACTGCAACCTCAGGTGCGAATACTGCTTTGCCTCTACCGGCGACTTCGGCACCGGCCACCGCATGACCATGGACGTGGAGACAGCGAAAAAGGCCATCGACTTTGTGATCGAGCGCTCCGGCAGCCGCCGGAACATCGAGGTGGACTTCTTCGGCGGCGAGCCCCTGATGGCCATGGACACCGTAAAAGCTACGGTGGAATACGCCCGCTCCCTGGAAAAGGAGCACAACAAGAACTTCCGTTTCACCATCACCACCAACGGCGTGCTGCTCAACGACGAGAACATCGAGTACATCAACCGGGAGATGTCCAACGCGGTGCTGTCCCTGGACGGGCGGCCGGAGGTCAACGACCGGATGCGGAAAACCGTGGCGGGGGGCGGCAGCTATGACGTGATCCTGCCCAGGTTCCAGAAGCTGGTGGAGGGCAGGGGGGAGAAGGACTACTACCTTCGAGGCACCTTCACCCGATACAATGCCGACTTTGCCGCGGACGTGCTCCACATCGCCGACCAGGGCTTCCGCCACGTGTCGGTGGAGCCGGTGGTGGGCGGCCCGGACTGTGACTACACCTTCCGGGAGGAGGATCTGCCCGGTATCCTGGAGGAGTACGAGCGGCTGGCGGCGGAGCTGCTGAAGCGGGACGACGTGAATTTCTTCCATTTCAATGTGGATCTGTCCCAGGGGCCCTGCGTGATCAAGCGGATGCGGGGCTGCGGCGCGGGGTGCGAGTACGTGGCCATCACGCCGGAGGGGGACATCTACCCCTGCCACCAGTTCGTGGGCAATGAGGCGTACAAACTGGGCAATCTCTATGACGGCACCTTTGATATGGAGCTGTCCCGGAGCTTTGCGGGTCTGAACATCTACACCCGGCCCGACTGCAAGGACTGCTGGGCACGGTTTTATTGCAGCGGGGGCTGCTCCGCCTCCAACCTACTTGTCAACGGCGACATAAAAAAACCGAACCGATTTGGCTGCGAGATGCAGCGCAAGCGTCTGGAGTGTGCCATCGCCATGCGGGCCATCCGAGCGGGTCTGGCAGGGGGGAGCGCCCAATCCGGCGAAATTTGAGAAAAAGCGCAAAAAGGGCCGCAGTTTCAACATTTTGAAGCTGCGGCCCTTTTTGCCACAAGATGCTGTGCTTTAACCCCAAAATGCGGCATCCTGTTTCATTAGTTTACATAATACAGAATACATAACAACTGGACATAACAAAAAAATTAAGAGAAATTTCCGCTTTCCTCTTGCGTTTCCGGAAAAAGAGGTTTATGATAAATCTTGCCGATTTTAAGGCAGAGTTTCCCGCCGCCGTGCGCCCTTTGTCCAGATTTTCCGCATAAATTCCATCCTGCCGCCATAGTATCCCCTGTGGGGTGATGGGTGTGGCGGTACGCAGGACGGGAAAACGCATAGGCTCCGCAACGTCGTGGGACGGGGTGACCCGGCTGGCGATACTGGCCGTCTGCTTTGGGCTGGGGGCGCTGGGCGGGTTCTTGTTTTCCGCCATGGGCGGGGAGAGCGGCGAGCTGCTGGACTATCTGGAGGGATATTTCCAGGCCGCGGGACAGGGCGGCGGTCTGGAGCCGTCCCTTCCGTCCACCGTCTGGGATCTGATCCGCTGGCCGCTGGCGGCGTTTCTGCTGGGGCTGGTTCCTTTGGGCGCGGTGGGCGTGCCCCTGCTGATGGGCGGGCGGGGGTTCCTGCTGGCCTTCGCGGCGGCCACCTTCGCCCGGCTGTTCCATCTGCCCGGGGTGGCGGCGGCGCTGGCCGCCTTTGGGATGACCCTGCTGGTGGCAGTGCCGGTGCTGTTTGTGGTGGCGGCAGATGCCTTCCGCCAGTCGTTGAGCCGTCTGCCCGGGGCGCCTTCGGCGCCCATCCACTGGACGGAGCGGGCCAGGGCGCTGGCCCCCTGCGCGGGGCTGCTGGTACTGGCCACGGCCCTGCAACAGACGGTGATGCCCGCCCTGTTTTCCGCCGTCTGCGCGAGACTGCTAAACTGATCAGAAAGGAGCTGGGGACTTGGACTACATCGCAGGCTATGAGACGTGGCTGACCCGGGAGAAGCGGGCCGCCGCCAATACCCTCAGCTCCTACGTCCGGGACGTGCGTCAGTTCGCCCTCTGGGCGGAGGAGGACGGCTTGGATCTGCTCCAGACCGTTCAGGAGGACGTGAAACGGTATGCCCGCCACCTGGAACAGATGGGCAAATCCAACGCCACAGTGGTGCGCTCGGTGGCGTCGCTGAAGTCCTTCTACACCTATATGACCGCCGCCCATTTTGTGCGTTTTAACCCGGCCAAGGGTTTTACGCCCAGCCGGATTGAGCGGAAGCTGCCCGCCATCCTCACCAACCGGGAGGTGGATTTGTTCCTGGAGCAGCCCAACATCGGGGATGCCAAAGGCTGCCGAGACAAGGCCATGCTGGAGCTGCTGTACGCCACTGGCATCCGGGTGTCGGAGCTCATCGCCCTGGATACGCAGGATATCAACCTATCCGCCGGGTTTGTCCGCTGCCGGGGGCGGAACAAGGAGCGGGTGGTGCCCCTCTACAAGGCGGCGGTGCGGGCACTGGCCGCCTATGTCAGCGACGTGCGGCCCCAGCTGCTGGAGGATCCCGCCGAGCCGGCGCTGTTCGTCAACATGAACGGGGAACGCATGAGCAGGCAGGGGTTCTGGAAGATCGTGAAGTGCTATCAGGAGAAGGCGGGGATTGTGAAAGACATCACCCCCCACACCCTCCGCCATTCCTTTGCCGCCCATCTGCTGGAGAACGGGGCGGATCTGAAATCCATCCAGGAGATGCTGGGCCACGCGGATATCTCCGCTACCCAGATCTATACCCAGGTGGTCAACCAGAAGCTCCGGGACGTGTACGCCAAAGCCCACCCCCGGGCCTGAATCTGCACACAAAGGGCCGCGGAACCCGCGAGGAAGGTTCCGCGGCCCTTTTTTGTGTGGGACAAGGCGCATAAATTCCCTCGATGGGACATACAGTAGGGTATGCAAAGGGGGGATTGGCGTGGACACGGCCTATGGGCGCAGGACGGCAAGGAGTAGCCGTGGAACGGGCCGCAGGGTAAGACGGCCCGCCCGGCAGGCGGAAGCCAGCGACCGGCGTAGGCTGGCGCAGCTGATGATCAGTCTGGCGCTGTTTTTGCTGGTCTACGTGGGGCGGGGAGTGTTTCCCGTCCAGTTCGAGGCGTGGCGCGCCGCCATGGACGAAACTGTGGATTTCACTGCGGCCTTTCGCGCCTTCGGCCAGTCCGTCTCCGACGGAGCGCCGCTGGGAGCGTCTCTGGAGGCGCTTTTGGTGCGGATTTTAGGGGGAGAGCCAGAGCCGGACGCCCCCACGCCAGAGCAGGACGTGCCCCGGTCGGTGGTACTGCTGAGCCAGACCCCTGGGGCGGGGCGGGCCTACCTGAGCACCCACGGGGTGATGGAGGGGCGGAGCGGCGGAACGCCGCCGGACGAGCCTGCCTCGCTTGCCTCCCCGCCGCCTGAGACGGACAGCCCCTCGCCGGAGCCCACCCAGCCTGCCGTCGTGACGGCGGTGGCCCAGGAATACACCGACGACGGGATCAAGTTGCCCTCCAACGTGAGCTTTGCCTTCTATGAGCTGGGGCTGCCCCAAACGGTGGATCCGGTGACGGGCCCGGTGACCTCCACCTTTGGCTACCGGGACAGCCCAGTGAACGGAAAAAATGAGTTCCACCTGGCCCTGGACATCGGCGCGGCGGAGGGAACGGAGATCGGCGCCTTTGCCGACGGTGTGGTGGAGTACATCGGCAAAAGTGATGAATTTGGCCTGTATTTGAAGATCTCCCACGCCAACAACGTCAGCAGCTTTTACGCCCATTGTAGTAAGCTGCTGGTGCACAAGGGGGATCCGGTGACCTGCGGCCAGACGGTGGCGCTGGTGGGGGACACCGGCAACGCCATTGGCGCCCACCTCCACTTTACCATTGAAAAGGATAACATTCGGCTAGATCCGGCCTATTATGTGGCGAAATCCTGACCGGCCGCGGCTGGAGGCCAGCCCTGGATTCCTGCTGCTGCTGGGGGCGTTGTTCTGGCTGGACGAAGGGGTGGGGCTACTGCCCTGGGGCCTTCTGGCCTGCGCTGTCCATGAGCTGGGCCATGTGGCGGCAGCGCGATGCTTTGGGGGGAGGGTGGAGCGGCTGTCCCTCACAGCGGTGGGCGCGGAGCTGGCCTTCTCCTACTGGGCGCCGCTGACCTACGGGCGGGACAGCCTGGTGGCCCTGGCAGGGCCCGGGGCCAATCTGCTGCTGGGCGGACTGTTTTTCTGGCAAGGGAGGCACCTGCCGGCGGTGCTCAGCCTGGGGCTTGGGGTGTTTAACCTGCTGCCCATCCTGCCCCTTGACGGCGGGCGGGTGCTGTACGGCTTGCTGGCGGAGCGGTTGGATCCGGACTGGGCCGACCGGCTGCTCACGGCCTTTGCCGGGTGCCTGGTGGGGGTGCTGGCAGGTGTGGGAACCATCGCGGCCGTCCACTATGCCAACGTGTCCCTGCTGCTCACCGCCCTGTGGCTGTTGGCGGGGGTGATCCGCCACGGCGGAAGCAGGGAGGGCGGAACCTATCATAATTAAATTTTTCCGGAAAACCACTTGCAAATTGTTTCACAATATGATAGACTACCATAGTCTGAAAACGGGTGGTCCTCTGCGCGGCGAATGGGCTTGGACGCATGAACGCCTGACTATAGGAGGAAATACAAATGGACCTGCTGCAGCAATTCAGCGAAAAGTACATGAAGGACGAAGCTCCTTCTGTCCGTGTGGGCGACACCGTCCGCGTGCACATCCGGGTCAAGGAAGGCAGCCGTGAGCGTATTCAGGTGTTCGAGGGCACTGTGATCGCCAAGAAGCACGGCGGTGTGGAGGAGAGCTTCACCGTGCGCCGCATCTCTTACGGCGTGGGAGTGGAGAAGGTGTTCCCCCTGCACGCTCCTACCATCGAGAAGGTGGAGACTGTCCGGAAGGGCAAGGTTCGCCGGGCCAAGCTGTACTACCTGCGCGACCGCGTGGGCAAGGCGGCCAAGGTCAAGGAGGACCTGTAAGCTGTGGAATAAAAGAGGAGCGGGGAACCGCTCCTTTTTTATTCGGAGAAAGAGCGTCCGGCACTCCCTGCGGAGCAGCAGTTTGATAAGGAGGCGCACCTGTGAATATTCAATGGTATCCGGGACACATGACCAAAACCCGGCGGCAGATGGAGGCCGACCTGAAGCACGTGGACATCGTGGTGGAGCTTGTGGACGCCCGGATTCCCATCTCCAGCCGGAATCCGGACATTGACGCTATTTGCGGGGACAAGCCCCGGATCATCATGCTGAACCGGGCGGATCAGGCGGATCCCCAGATGAACCGGGTCTGGGCCGACTATTTTAATAAGACCAGAAAGATCCCGACCGCGGCGGTGGACTCCCGGGCGGGAACCGGGGTAGGGCAGATGGCGGCGCTGGCCCGGAACGCGCTGAAGGAGCAGATGGCCAAATGGAAGGAACGGGGACAGGTGGGCCGTCCCATCCGGGCCATGGTGGTGGGGGTGCCCAATGTGGGCAAGTCTACCTTTATCAATAAGGTAGCCAAGCGCAAATCCGCCAAAACAGGGGATCGGCCGGGCGTCACCCGGGGCAAGCAGTGGGTCAGCGTAGACAGCGGCCTGGAGCTGCTGGATACCCCTGGCATCCTCTGGCCCAAGTTTGAGGACGAGACCATTGGGCTTCACCTGGCCTTTACCGGTGCGGTGAAGGACGAGGTGACGGATTTGGAGGGGCTGGCCTGCGCCCTGCTGGAGCTGCTGCGGGAACGCTATCCCCAGGCCATACAGGATCGGTATAAGCTGACGGAGCTGGACGGCAGGCAGGGCTGGGAGCTGCTGGAGGACTGCGCCCGGAAGCGTGGAATGCGGATCTCGGGCGGCGAGATGGACACAGAGCGGATGGCGAAGCTGCTGCTGGATGAGTTCCGAAGCGGCAAGCTGGGACGCTTTACACTGGAAGCGCCCGAAGAAATAAAGCTGTAACTGAGGGGGGAGAGACAATGCCGGGCTGGGACTATGAGCGGACGGCCGCCAAGCGAGGTTTTCTTGCGGTGTGCGGCTGTGACGAGGCCGGGGCCGGGCCCCTGGCGGGGCGAGTGTACGCGGCGGCGGTCATCCTCCCGGATGGGCTGGAGCTGCCCTGGCTCAACGATTCCAAACAGGTGACCGAGCGCCGGCGGGAGATCCTGTTTGACCAGATTCAGGAGCAGGCTTTGAGCTGGGCGGTGGCCTGGATAGAGCCGGAGGAGATCGACCGGATTGACATCCTCAACAGCCGGATGAAGGCCATGCAGGCGGCCATCGACAGCCTAAAACAGAAGGCGGACTTCGCCCTCATCGACGGGAACCGGGATCATGGGAGCCAATGCGCTATCACATTGGAGCACCAGCTCGTTATAAAGGGAGATAGCTTGTCGTATTCTATCGCCGCGGCGTCTATTCTGGCCAAGGTCAGCCGGGATCGCTACATGGTGGAAATGGCCGCGCTGTATCCTCAATATGAGTTTGAGCGCCATAAGGGCTACCCCACCAAGCGGCACTATGCGCTGCTGCGGGAGTTCGGCCCCTGTCCCATCCACCGCCGCTCTTTTTTAAAAAAACTGTGAGGGGCGGGGAGGGAGCCCGCACCCTGGGACAGTGGGGCGAGGATCGAATGGCGGAGTGGCTTCAAGCGCGGGGCTGGCGGATTTCGGCGCGGAATTTCCGCTGCCGCATGGGGGAGATCGACTTGATCGCAGAGAACGGCAGATATTTAGCCTTTGTGGAGGTCAAGCTGCGGAAGGACGGAAGCTATGGCGCTGCCTGTGAAGCGGTAACCCTTTCCAAGCAGCGCAAACTGCGTGCCGCCGCGGAATACTATTTAATAAGCCATCCCACGGCGCTTCAACCCCGGTTTGACGTGGCGGAGGTCTACGCGCCCCAGGGTGTTCGCACAGAGAGGCCGGACATATACTACATTGAGAACGCGTTTTAGCAGGGAGGAGCGCCTATGAAGCGGATCTGTGTGTTTGACGCCCACTGCGATACCATTTCCCGCTGCTGGCGGGACTATGAGGGCTTGGATCGCAATACCGGGATGATCTCTCTGGAGCAGACGGCCGGTTTTGCGCGGTACTGCCAGTTTTTCGCCCTGTGGACGGCGGATGGCTATACCGGCTATCCGGCAGGGGGAGATTCGGTGGAACGAGCGTATTTTGCCCTCCTGCGCTGCTTTCAGGATCAAATGGCCCGTAACGCGGGGAAAATCGTCCAGTGCCGCACCGCCCGGGAGGTGGAATGCGCCCACCGACAGGGGAAGGCTGCGGCCTTCCTCTCTGTGGAGGGGGCGGAGCTGCTGGGCTGCGACCCGGCCCGTCTGGAGGAGGCCGCAGCGGAGGGCGTGGTGGCCATCAACCTGACCTGGAACCACGCCAACGCCCTGTCTGGTTCCCATTGTGACGAGCCGGAACGGGGGCTGTCCCCGCTGGGGCGGCAGTTTGTGGAAAAGATGGAGGACTTGCATATCCTGGTGGATGTATCCCATCTGTCGGAGGCCGGGTTCTGGGACGTGGCGGAGCTGGCCCGTAGGCCCATCCTCGCCAGCCACTCCAACGTAAAATCTGTGTGGGATCACACAAGGAACTTGACGGATGGACAAATAAATGCGATAATAAAAAATCAAGGTGTGATCGGACTCAATTTTTATGAGGAGTTCGTGGGCAGAACCCGGGATCTGGCCGCCCTTCGGGCCCACCTGGATCACATCCTGAGCCTGGGCGGCGCGTCCAATGTGGCCCTGGGGGGCGACTGGGACGGCTGCGACACCATCGCCGCCCTGCCGTCCATCGACCGGCTGGGGGATTTTTACGAGTATTTGCTTTGTCATGGTTATCATGAAACAGTCGTGCGCGACCTGTTTTATAACAATTTAATGAGAGTAGTGAGACAAAGATGAATTATCTGAGCACGAGAAATAGAGACCTGCGGATGAACGCGCCCCAGGCCATCGCCCAGGGGCTGGCTCCGGACGGAGGGCTGCTGACCCCGGCGGTGCTGCCACGCCTGCCTTCCTCGGCGGTGGAGACCATGAAGGAGATGTCCTACCAGCAGCGGGTAGTCTATATCATGAACAGCTTTTTGGAGGGCTTTGCCGCCTCTGAGCTGGCTACCTATGCCAACGAAGCCTATGGTGGGGGCAAGTTCGATGCGGAGGACGTGGCCCCGGTGCGGAAGCTGGACGACAGCACCTATTGCCTGGAGCTGTGGCACGGGCCCACCTGCGCTTTTAAGGATATGGCCCTGCAGATGCTGCCCCATCTGCTCACCGCGTCGCTGGAGAAAAACGACGAGAACAAGACGGTGTGCATTTTGGTGGCCACTTCCGGCGACACAGGTAAGGCCGCCCTGGAGGGCTTCCGCAACGTGGATAAAACAAAAATCCTGGTGTTTTATCCCAAGGACGGCGTGTCCGACATCCAGGAGCTTCAAATGGTCACCCAGGAGGGGGGCAACGTGGGAGTTTCCGCGGTGGCGGGCAACTTCGACGATGCTCAGACCGGGGTGAAGCGGCTCTTTTCCAGCAAGGAGCTGGCCGGCACGCTGGCGGAGCGGGGCTATTTTCTGTCCTCCGCCAACTCCATCAACTGGGGCCGGGTGCTGCCGCAGATCGTCTATTACGCCTCTGCCTACTGCGACCTGCTTAAGAGCGGCGCGATCACCAAGGGAGAGCAGATCAACGTATGCGTCCCCACCGGCAACTTCGGCAACATTCTGGCGGCCTACTATGCCAAGGAGATGGGCATACCCATCAACCGGTTGATCTGTGCCTCCAACCAGAATAACGTGCTCACCGATTTCATCAACACCGGAGCCTATGACCGCAACCGCACGTTCTACAATACCACGTCTCCCTCCATGGACATTCTGATCTCCAGCAACCTGGAGCGGATGCTGTTTGAACTGTCCGGCCGGAATGACAAGCAGGTGCGGGAGTATATGGCCCAGCTGGCGGAGTACGGCAGCTACCGAGTGGACAGCTCCATCCGCACCAAGCTTAAGCGCCTGTTCAGCGCCGGATACTGCGACGACAGTCAGACGCTGGCCATGATTGGGCTGATGTGGAAGGAATTGGAATATCTCATCGACCCCCACACCGCTGTGGCCTTCCATGTGCTGGACGAGTACCGGGCGGAGACGGGGGATGACACTCCCACCGTGGTGGTGTCCACCGCCAGCCCCTTCAAGTTCTGCTCCAGCGTGCTCACCGCCCTGGGGGTAAAGGAGCATAAGCCCGGGGTGGAGATCCTGGATCAGCTCAGCCAGCATACCGGCGTGCCCGTCCCCATGCCCCTGGCCCGGCTGAAGAACAAGCAGCGCCGGTTTAGCGGCTCCATTGAGCCCGCCGGCATGATGGACTGTGTGCTGGACTTTCTGAAATAAGAGGTGAGGGGATGGCACTTTACGCCATCGGCGACACCCACCTGTCCCTGCGCTCGGACAAGCCTATGGACGTGTTCGGCGGGGGGTGGGAGGGCTATGTGGACAAGCTGCGGCAGGGCTTCGCCCCAGTGGAGGACAGCGACACCGTGGTGCTGTGCGGCGACCTGTCCTGGGGGATGAGCCTGGAGGAGGCCAAGGACGATTTCGCCTTCCTGAACCATGAGCTACCTGGAGAGAAGTGGCTGTTGAAGGGCAATCACGACTACTGGTGGACCACCGCCTCCAAGATGAACGCCTTTTTTCAGGCTAACGGCCTCACTCGGCTCCACATTCTTCACAACAACTGCGCCTTTTACGGCGACACGGCCCTGTGCGGCACCCGGGGCTGGTTTTTCGAGGAAAACGGCACGCCTCACTGGGAAAAGGTGTTCAATCGGGAGCTCATCCGACTGGAGGCGTCGCTGAGGGCGGCGGGGGAGCGGGAGAAGCTGTGCTTTCTCCACTACCCGCCCCTGTACCGGGGCTACCGCTGTCAGGAGATCCTGGATCTGCTGGAGCGGTACGGCGTTCGGATCTGCTGCTACGGCCACCTTCACGGGGCCAGCCACCGGCTGGCCATCGAGGGCGTACAGGGGACTGTGGACTACCGGCTGGTGTCGGCGGACTTTGTCGGGTTCCGTCCGAAAAAAATTTTAGATTGAGCAAAAAAACAGTGGAAATCTCCGCGCCTATCTGATAGAATAGGTTGGATTATTTAGAAAGAAGGCCCGGGAGCTTATCAGGGGCCGAGCTTGGAGGAGCAACCATGAACATCAAGAGCAACGAGAAAAAAGAAAACAGCGCCTATGAGTTGGTGATCGAGGTGGAGGCCGACCAGTTCCAGGCCGCCATCGACAAGGTCTACAACCGCCAGAAGAACCGCATCAACGTCCCCGGCTTCCGGAAGGGCAAGGCCCCCCGGAAGATGGTGGAGAAGATGTACGGCGCCGAGATTTTCTTTGAGGACGCCATTTCTCTGGCCTATCCCGACGCCTACGAGGCCGCGTTGAAGGAGACCGGCTTGAAGCCCGTGGCCTATCCTCAGCTGGAAGTGCTGGACGTGAGCGCCGGCGGCTTTACCTTTAAGGCTACTGTTACCGTCAAGCCCGAAGCCTCTATCAAGGATTACAAGGGCCTGCCTGTGGGCAAGGCGGATGTGAAGGTGTCCGCCGCCGACATCAAGGCGGAGCTGAAGCCGTACATTGACCGGGCGTCCCGCCTGGTGAGCGTGGATCGAAAGGCCAAGAAGGGTGACACCGCTGTCATCGACTTCGAGGGCTTTAAGGACGGCGTGCCCTTCCAGGGCGGCAAAGGGGAAAACTACAGCCTGGAGCTGGGCTCCGGTTCCTTTGTGCCCGGCTTTGAGGAGCAGGTCGTCGGCATGAAGGCGGGGGACGAGAAGGATTTGGACATCACCTTCCCGGAGAACTACGCCCCTGAGCTGGCCGGCGCCGACGTGGTGTTTAAGGTCAAGGTTCATGAGGTGAAGGAGAAGCAGGAGCCCGAGGTGGACGACGAGTTCGCCAAGGACGTGTCCGAGTTTGACACCCTGGACGAATTCAAGAAGGATCTGGGCGAGAAGCTGAAGGTTCGCCGCCAGGAGCAGGCCGATCGGGACTTTGAGGCCGCCATCATCGACGCCCTCATTGAAAAGCTGGAGTGCGACGTGCCACAGGCTATGGTGGACTACCGGGCCGACAAGATGTTGGAGGACTATGCCAACCGGATTCAGAGTCAGGGCATCAGCTTTGACAACTATCTCCAGATGATGGGCATGACGTTGGACGAGCTGCGGGCCCAGTCCAAGGCCACCGCCGAGCGCAACGTGCGCAGCGATCTGGCCCTGGAGGCCGTGGCCGCTGCCGAGGGGATTGAGGCCACCGACGCCGACGTGGACGAGGAGATCGCCAAGCTGGCCGAGCAGTACAAGATGGAGACGGATAAGGTTCGAGAGCTGGTGAGCGTGGAGGATCTGCGGCTCGATCTGGCCATGCGCAAGGCTCTGGAGCTGGTGAAGGGCGCGGCCAAGAAGCCCGCTAAGAAGGCCAAGAAGGCGGAGGAAACCGAGGACGGGGCAGAGGAAAAGCCCGCCAAGAAGAAGACCGCCTCCAAGGGCAAGGGGAAGCCCGAGGCCGAGGAAGCCTGAAGCTGCCTTTTTGAGGGCAAAAGGGAATAAGTTCCCAGCACCGGTGGGTATACTGTTGTCTGCTGGCACTTGGGGTTCGTAATTCCCCCATCGGAAAGGAGAAATTCTCATGAGTTTAGTACCTTATGTTGTGGAACAGACCAGCCGGGGTGAGCGCTCCTATGACATCTTTTCCCGGCTTCTGAACGACCGGATCGTGTTCCTGGGCGAGGAGGTCAACGCCACCACCGCGTCCTTGGTGGTGGCCCAGCTGCTCTACCTGGAAGCCCAGGATCCGGACAAGGATATCCAGTTCTATATCAACAGCCCCGGTGGTTCCATCCCCGACGGGATGGCCATCTACGACACCATGCAGTACATCAAGTGCGATGTGTCCACCATCTGCGTGGGCATGGGTGCGTCCATGGGGGCGTTCCTGCTGTCCTCCGGGGCCAAGGGAAAGCGTATGGCCCTTCCCAACGCGGAGATCATGATCCACCAGCCCTCCGCGGGCACCCAGGGCCAGATCACCGACATGGCCCTCCATCTGAAGCGCCTGGAGACCATCAAGAAGCGGGTGACCCAGATCCTGGCCGACAACTGCGGCAGGGATCTGGCCCAGGTCACCGCCGACTGTGAGCGGGACAATTTCATGACCGCCCAGGAAGCGCTGGAGTACGGCCTGATCGACAAGATTATCACCAATCGCTGATATACGGTTCAAAGAGCGGAGGCTGCCCGTCTCCGCTCTTTGGCGCTTTTCCTGAAAGGAAGATGAACCATGGCAAGAGATGAATACAAATCAGTGCGCTGCTCCTTCTGCGGCAAGCACCAGGAGCAGGTGGAGCGGATCATCGCCGGGCCCGGGGCCTATATTTGCAACGAGTGCGTCCGCCTGTGCATGAACATCCTGGGAGAGGAGTATGACGACGGGCCGGAGGAGACGCTGGAGATCCCCGATGTGATCCCCACCCCCCAGGAGATGGTGGCGGTGCTGGACGAGTATATCATCGGCCAGGACAACGCCAAAATCGCCCTGTCCGTGGCGGTCTACAACCACTACAAGCGTATCTATTTCGGCGGCGGGGCGGATGTGGAGCTGCAAAAATCCAACATTCTCATGGTGGGCCCCACCGGCTGCGGCAAGACCCTGTTTGCCCAGACCCTGGCCCGGATCCTGAAAGTGCCCTTCGCCATTGCCGACGCCACCACCCTCACCGAGGCGGGCTATGTGGGCGACGATGTGGAGAATATTCTGCTGCGGCTGGTTCAGGCCGCCGACTATGACAT
>CAJTYK010000050.1 GCA_910584285.1 uncultured Oscillospiraceae bacterium | reverse complement strand
CCACCACCATAGACACGGTAAACAGCATGGACAGCAGCTGGGGATTCTTCGGGCTATAGATCTGGGACAGGGCGTTCATGGGGTAGTTGGTGAATACCACCATGGACAGGTTGGCCAGGAACTGATAGATCATCAGCATCCAGCCGCGGAAGCCAAAGCCTTTTACATTACTCTGCATAGTATCTCTCCTCTTTCCATTCCGGGCGGCTTACCGCATGGTGATATAGCCGCGGTACTGGGTCAGGTTGTCGCTGGTAGCCATGTCGGACAGGAACATCCCGACGATATTGAAGTTGGGGTTGAGGAAGGGGAACTGCGCCTGGGGCGCCTCCTTGGGATTCTCCTTGGCCCAGTCGGGCTGGACCATGTCCTTCGTGCCCTCCACCGCGGCGGCGTACCACTCCTCGGGGCCGTCGAACCACATCTCCACCAGCCGGTGGAACTGGCAGCCCACCACGTCATGGAAGATCTTGCTGGACACGAAGCGGTTGACCTCGGGGCGGCTCTGGAAGTAGGGCACAAAGACCTCCTCAAACCACTTTTCCCCCGTCTTCTCGCAGGGCCAGCGCAGCACGAACTGCCAGCGGTAGTTGGGGCCGTCGTCAATGGTGCGGCCCGCGCCCTTATAGTCCTCCTGCCAGTTCATGGGCACGTGGGCGAACACGAAGGGAGGCATCCCGTTGTCGCCGCCGGAGGAGCGGTGGGCGTCGCCATCCATGTTCTGATCGCCGCCCACAGCCTCGTCGGTGTCGGGCAGCATCCCCTGCCAGCGCAGCACATGGGGCGGCATCCGCTCAGCAAAGGCGTTGACGTGCATCTCCGGAGCCATCTCGTTGACCATCCAGTAGTGCTCTGTCATCTGCATCCGCCGGGTGCCGAAGCGCTCCCCCTCGGGGGGGGTGGGCAGGGCGTTGTAGAAGGCGTATTTGTTGCAGTAGGGGGTGAACTTGCTGATGCTGTCGGGCACATGGACGCTGTACAGCCAGTGCTGGAGGCGGTGGCGGTACTCCTCTTTCACGCAGTCCACATAGATCACGCTGCGCATGGGACGGTATTCAAACATAATGCATTACCTCCTGCTGTATGATAATTTGTCGTTGGAGCAGTTTTCCTGCTCGGTATGCGATCAGTCCTGCTTGGAGGGGGGAGGGGTGGGCTCACAGACAGCGGTGTAGTGGGCCTTGCGGGCCTGGAACTCGGGATCCTTGTAGAGATCCATCAGGCGGCCCTCGTTCTCAAAGATATCCTGGCCGTGGGCCATCTTGCCGGACAGCACATCATGGGCGTGCTCAATGTGGCCGTTGGGGACGATAGACTCGTCGAACACAAACTTGGTGGCGCCGTCCACCACGGTCAGATGGCCCTCCATGCCGCAGTACTCGCAGACGGCATGAGTGGTGCCGGGGAAGATGTAGAAGGCGTTGCCGTGGCAGTGGGGGCAGGCGCCCTCCTTACCCTTCCACAGATCCAGGTTCTCAGACCCCGCGATCTGCACGTCGTTCTCGATGATGTACTTGGTGGCCTCCACCAGGTTGCGACCGATCTCCTTCATGCGCTCGATCTTGTCGTCCTGCATGATGACGTCCTTGCACCAGGAGAAATATTCGTTGTTGACGATCTTCCAGCCCGGGCTCAGGGCCAGCATGGCATGGTCGGTTTCGCAGCGGACGGCCCAGTCGGAGCCGCCGATGGACACGAAGGAAATGGCCTTCTGCTTGAAGTACCGGGGATTCAGGCCGGGCTTGCCCTGCTCCTTCAGCTTGCCGTCCAGCATCATCAGCATACCAGCATCATGGCCGGGGCCCATGCGGTCGGTGATGGAGTGATACAGGCCGGTGCCGCCGGACTCAAAGATGGGGTCAACCATGAGAACGCCGTCAGCCTCGATGAGCTTTTCATAGAAGGCGGAAAAGTCGTCCTTGCGGGTGCAGATCATGCCCTTGCCCATCACCAGGCCGCGGGAGCAAGCCACGCAGCCGGAGCAGTAGTCGATGTTCCAGTCCATCAGATGGATAAACTCGATCTCTGCCCCCATCTCCTTCGCGGCCTCAAGGGCCACCCTGCACATGGTGTCGTTGTTGCCGTTTTTGGTGCCTAAAGATACGCCGAGAATTTTCACTTTGTTGACCTCCTTGTACGTTTGCTTTGACCTGGCACAATGCGCTGAAACTCCTCATTTGCGGAACTGCATGATTGGTGAGCTTATACACAAAATATAGTTTAAGTCCTTTTTATCTATGTGTAAAATGTAAAAAGTGAATGGCAGAAATGCAAAAAAGGTTTAGATGAATAAAAAAACGGCGTTCCAGGTCCCGCTTCCGTCTGAACCTCCCGTCATATTTATGCACTCTGACGGAAAATGTCGTCCCAGCTTGGGCAGAATCACGTTTTTGAACAAATTTTCTTATAGCTGCTATGCGGAAAACAGATAAAAACCTGTGACAAATGACGAAAGCTGTGGTATACTGCCCCATAAGGACAGGGCCCGCGCCCCCTGATCCAAAAGAAAGGATGTGGCGGAATGACACTGACCCAGTTGGAGAGCTTCCTGGTTCTGGCCCAGCGGCTGAACTTCACCCAGGCCGCCGACGACCTGTTCATCTCCCAACCCGCCCTGAGCCGCATGATCTCCGCCTTGGAGCAGGAGCTGGGGCTTCAGCTCTTTTACCGCAGCTCCCGCAGCGTGTCCCTCACCCCGGCGGGCCGGGCCTTCGCCCAGGAGTGCCCCCGGATCCTGGACAGCTGCCGGGCCGGGGTGGACGCAGCGCTGCTGGCCCAGCAGGGGTTCCGGGGAAACGTGACCGTGGGCATTCTGCGGGACACCTTTGACGGCAACGCGGTGCGCATCCATCAGGCTCTGGCCCGGGACTTTCCCCAGATCCACCTGTCCTTTCTGGAGCTCAGCCACTCCGATCTGATCCGCGCGCTGATGGCGGGGGAGGTGGACGCGGTGATCAACACCGGGGAGGCCCTGCCCCAGGAGGACGTGGAAACCATCACCCTCCGGCGGGATCGACAGTGCGCGGTGGTGCCGACCGCCTCCCGCCTGGCCTCTATGCGCAGCCTGCGCATGGAGGATCTCCGGGATGAGAGCTTCGTGGTCATGTCCCGCACGTCGTCCCTGCCCGGGTACGGGCTGGTGTGGAAGATGGCGGCGGACGCGGGCTTCACCCCCCGGGTGGTGGCGGAGGCCAACTACGTACCCAGCCTGCTGATGCTGGTGGCCTGCGGCGTGGGCGTCAGCACCCTGACGGACAACCTGGAGCACCTGTCCCAGAGCATGGTGAGCTTTATCCCCCTGGTGGGGGTGCCTTTGTCCTGCCACGCCTTGGCCTGGCGGCGGGACAGCCTTAACCCTTCCCTGCCCTTCCTGCTGGAGACGGTGCGCCGGGGCCTGGAAAAAGGCTGGACATAGGAGCGGACTTCAGGCGCCCATGGTGACGCTATCCCCCGATCTCTCCGGAGATCGGGGGATTTTTATGCCCAAACCCGCCGCCGGCTCCCGCCCGGTCAGGCGTTTTCCCCCAGTTCCACTGGAAATTTCTTGGACGTGTTCCACCCCTGCCGTGCTATAGTCAAGGATAACAAATTTTACATAGGAGGAGCAACTATGGAAATCAAGACCACCATGACCACCTGTCCCAACGGTCACCACTACGACGGGGCCAAGCACGCCGCCTGTCCCTACTGCGGAGCTGGCGGCTTCACTCCCACCGAGGCCCCCGGCATGGGTGGCGGCGCGGGGGGCTTCACCCCCACCGAGCCCCTGGGCGGGGCGTCCTCCGCCTTCACCCCCACCGAGGCCCCGGGCGCCGCCATGCCCAACGCGCCCCGGCCCGACTTCGGCGCCACCATGCCCCCGGACAGCTACCGGGGCGGCGGGGTGGATCCCTTCGCCGTGGAGACCACCATCGGAGGCGGCGGCAGCCAGGGCTCCGAGCCGGTGGTGGGCTGGCTGGTGTGCGCCGAGGGGCCGGTGCGGGGGGCGGACTTCCGCCTCCACGCGGGCTACAACTACATCGGCCGGGAGGCCGGGGACGTGCGCCTACGGGGGGACTCCCAGATCTCCCGGCAGAACCACGCCATGATCGCCTACGACAGCAGCGAGCGGGCCTACTTCGTGGGCCCCGCCGCCGGGCGCAACCTGATCAAGGTAAATGGCAAAACCGTGTTGA
This sequence comes from uncultured Oscillospiraceae bacterium, assembly GCA_910584285.1. Taxonomy (GTDB): domain Bacteria; phylum Bacillota; class Clostridia; order Oscillospirales; family Oscillospiraceae; genus Enterenecus. Next base: position 9,327 of record CAJTYK010000050.1, on the reverse strand, counting down.
ACGCCATCGAGATCCACAGCTATGACACCATCTCCATCGGCTCCACCAAGCTGATCTTTGTGGCCCTGTGCGGCGAGCAGTTCGGCTGGGACGGCCCGGAGGGCGGCAATGGCTAACAGAACTCTGTCTTTTTCCGGGAACACCCCGGAGATGATCACTACGCCCCCGGAGGACAGCGCCCCGCCCTCCTTCTCCCCGCCTCCGGAGGGCACCGCGCCCCCGACCGCCGAACCTACGGCGGAGCCTACCGCCGAACCCACCACCGAGCCTACCGCTGAACCTACCGCCGAGCCCACGGAAGCGCCCACAGAGGAACCCACAGAAGCGCCTACCCAGGCCCCTGTGGAGACCCAGCCCGTGGTAGATCCTGCCCCTCAAGCGCCCATCCCCGGCTGGGGATTGGCGGCCATCGGCTTGGCCGCAGGGCTGGCCATCGCCGGGATCGCGGCTCTTGTCGTCCGGCGGATCCGGCGCAAGCCCTCCGCCCCCGACCGCCTGCCCACCACTGCGCCGGGCAGCTTCTGGGGCAGCCGCCCCCCTATCCCCTTCGTGGTGGAAAAGCTCCACGAGCAGGGGGCCCGCAAGAGCCAGCAGGACAGCTTTTACGTCTCCGCCCCCGGCGGGCGGATGCTGGCGGTGGTGGCGGACGGCATGGGCGGCCTGGCCGACGGCGACAAGGTGAGCCAGACGGCGGTGGCCGCCATGGCCAACGGCTTCTTCCACGCCCAGGGAAAGCCGGGGCAGGTGCTGCTGTCCCTGCTGGAGCAGGCCAATCACGCGGTGAACGGCCTGCTGGGTCCCGACGGCCTGCGGCGCAGCGGCTCCACCATGGTGGCGGCCCTCATTGAAAATAGCACCTTCCACTACCTGTCCGTGGGGGACAGCCGGATCTGCCTGTTCCGGGACGGGGCCCTCTACCAGCTCAACCGGGAGCACATCTACCGCAACGAGCTGTACACCGACGGGGTAAACGGCCTGTGCCCCCTTCAGGAGGCGGAGAGCCACCCCAAGGGGGGCGGGCTCACCAGCTTCCTGGGCATGGGGGAGCTGAAGTACGTGGACATACCCGCCCAGCCCGTAGTCATTCGGGAGGGCGACGTATTTGTCCTCATGAGCGACGGGGTGTACAACGCCCTCACGGAATACGAGATGATCCAGGCCCTGTCCGCCCCGGGGAGCATCGCCGACGCCCTGCGCTCCACCATCCAGGCCAAGGGCTACAGCAATCAGGACAACTATACCGCGGTGATCGTCAGGCGGCATGACGTGTGGCTGGACGACGACGGCAATCCGCGGGAGCCATAGCGAGGAGGTTTTCCATGATCCAAACGGCAAGCTATACCGATGTGGGCGGTCGGCCCGCCAACGAGGATACCGTCCGGCTGTCCACCCGGGAGGGCGGCAGGCTGTGCGCCCTGGTGGCGGACGGCTTAGGCGGTCACGGCGGCGGGGCTCAGGCCTCCGCCGCGGCGGCGGAGGTCATCTGCTCCGCCTGGGACGGCAGGGCCGACCCCGCCGCCCTCACCGAATGGACGCGGCAGGCCAATCGGAAGGTGCTGTCCCTCCAGACACGCCAGTGCGCCATGAAAACCACGCTGGTGCTGCTGGCGCTGGAGCCGGGAAAGGCGGCCTGGGCCCACGTGGGGGACTCCCGGCTGTACCACTTTGTGGACGGCAGGTTGGCCTTTCAGACCCGGGATCACAGCGTGGCCCAGATCGGCGTCATGCTGGGGGAGATCACCCCGGACGAGATCCGCTTTCACGAGGATCGCAGCCGCGTCCTCCGGGCCCTGGGCCAGGATGAGGATCTGAACGTGGAGGCGGCGGAGCAGCCCCTGGCCCCCGGACGGCACGCCTTTCTGCTGTGCAGCGACGGCTTCTGGGAGTACGTGCTGGAGCCCGAGATGGAGGCGACGCTGGCCAGGGCGACCGATCCGGAGGACTGGATCGCCCGGATGCGGGTGTATTTAAAGGATCGCATCCCGGCCGACAACGACAACAACACCGCCGCCGCGGTCTGGGTGGACGGAGAATAGAGGAGAGATGAAGATGAAAAAACGTTTGCTTTCTTTGACACTGGCTCTGGCGCTGCTGTGCGCCCTGTTCGTGCCCGCCCACGCTGAGAGCTTCAACCCCGCCACCCGGGAGAGCGTGGCGGTGGTTGCCACCTGCCTGGATACTGACGGCGGCGAGCTGAGCTTCGGCTGGGGTACCGGGTTTTTTGTGGGTCAGACGGGGCAGGATCCCGGCTACCTGATCACCAACCACCACGTCATTGAGGATTTCATTGGCTATGGCGCGGGCGAGCTGTACGACTACACCATCGGGGGCCAAACCTACCGGGGCCGCACCAAGATCCGGGTATACTATGACTCCAACACCTACGAGGAGGCCTATGTGGTGGAGTACAACGAGAGCAAGGACGTGGCTGTGCTGAAGCTGGCGGGTACCACCAGCCTGCGCAAGCCCATCCCCCTGGCTGTCCCCGACGACAGCGCGGTGGGCTCCGTGGTATTCGCCGTGGGCTACCCCGGCCTGTCGGAGAACCTGTTCGCCGGGGCCACTACCTCCTGGGGCATTTCCGACGTCACCGTCACCCGGGGTGCAGTGAGCCGGCTGCTCACCACCCAGGGCACGGGCCAGGCCATCGTCCAGATCGACTGCGATATCAAGCACGGCAACTCCGGCGGCCCCCTGGTAAACGCCGCCGGCCAGGCCATCGGCATCACCACCAAAAGCGTGTCCAATACCAGCGGCGAACAGACCAACTACGCCGTGAACATCAGCGAGGCCATCACCCTGCTGAACCGTAACGGCATTACCTACGCCACCGGCGGCGGCACCACCGCCCCCGCCACCGAGCCCCCCGCCGAGACCCAGGCCCCCGAGCCGACCCAGGCCCCGGCCACCGAGCCCCCCGCCGAGACGAACCCTCCCGCCGAGACGGAGCCCCCCGTTGACCCCGAGCCCGCCAAGAGCAATACCGGGCTCATCATCGGCGTCGGCGTAGCGGTTGTGGCGGTGATCGCTGTTGTTGTGGTGCTGCTGACCCGGAAGAAGCAGACCCCTGTCACGCCTCCCCCCGTCAACCCCGGCCCGTCCTCCCCCTCCTTTGCCCCCACCGAGCCCCCCCGCGGGGCCATCCCCGCCGGAGGCGGCTCGGATCAATGGCGGCTCCAGTGCCAGTCCGGAGCCTTCGCCGGGCGGCGGTTCGCCATCAACGGTCAGCTGCGCATCGGCCGGGATCCCGCTCGGAACGATCTGGTCTACCCCAGCTCCACTCAGGGAATCAGCGGGGCCCACTGCGTCCTGCGCCTCCAGGGCGGGACGCTGTGGCTGGAGGATCTGGGCTCCAGCTACGGCACCTTCCTGGCCGACGGCCGGAAGCTGGCCCCCCACCAGCCCGTCCAGCTGCGCAAGGGCGACTCCTTCTACTTAGCCTCCCAGCGGGAGCTGTTCCAGATCACCGGAAAGGGAGGGGTGTGACATGACCCCCCCTCCCCAGAACCCCGCCCATCTCCTGCCGATAGGCGCGGTGCTCACCGGCGGCGGCCTGGGGCACAGCTACCGGATTGGCCGGTATCTGGGCCAGGGCGGCTTCGGCGTCACCTATTCGGCCCAGGATAACCAGACCCGCCGCGAAGTGGCCATCAAGGAGTATTTCCCCACCCGCTGCGCCCACCGGGGCCCGGGCGGCGTTGTGGAGCCCCTGTCTGGCCAGGAGGAGGTCTATGAGGGCGGACGGTACAGCTTCGTTCAGGAGGCCCGTATGCTGGCCGCCCTGGACGGGATGCCCTCGGTGGTGCAGGGGCTGGACTACCTGGAGATCAACAACACCGCCTATCTGGTGATGGAATATCTGGACGGCACCCCCCTCTACCGGCTGGTGAAGGAGTGGGGCCGGATCACCGCCCCGGAGCTGCTGCCCCGGCTGTACCCCCTGGTGCGGGACATGGGCCGCTTGCACGCCGCCGGGGTGATCCACCGGGACGTGAGCCCGGACAACGTGATGTGGATGAAGGACGGCGCCCTGAAGCTGCTGGACTTCGGCTGCGCCCGGGCCATGGAGGACGGCAAGTCCATGACGGTGGCCCTGAAGCAGGGCTTCGCCCCGGTGGAGCAGTACCGTACCCACGGCCAGGGGCCGTGGACGGACGTGTACGCCCTGTGCGCCACGGTGTACTACTGCCTGACAGGGAAGATCCCCCCCGCCGCCCCCGACCGGCTCATGGAGGACACCATGGCCGGCCCCAACACCCTGGGGGCGGGGCTGTCGGCGGAGGAGCAGGACGCCCTGCTGTGGGGCCTGACGGTGGATCCCAAGCAGCGCCCCGCCAGCATGGAGCTGCTGGCCCAGCGGCTGTTCCCCAGCCAGTGGGCCGCCGATCACCCGGAGCCGGAGCCCGCCCCCTGTCCCGAGCCGGTGTTTCACACCGTCTCCCAGCCCGGCGCGGAGCCCGCCCAGGCAGATGCCGGGCCGGACCGGCAGGGAAAGCTGGACGCGCCGGTCCAGTGGCTGCGAGAGCACTGGAAGCCCCTGGCCCTGGCGGGGGCGCTGCTTCTCATGTTCCTGCTGGGGCGGCTGCTGGGATGAAAGAAATTTCCATGCGCATTTCTTTGCAGCCTGACGGAATTTATAGTATACTTTTCAAAACAGACTCGGATAGAAAGGAGGTGACGGCATGGACAAAATGAACTACTGCCCCTATTGCATGAGCCCCGTGGAGCCCGACACGCCCTGTCCCTCCTGCGGCCTCACTGCCGGGGCCTACGCCCCCTCCCCCCACCACCTGCCCCCGGGCACAGTGCTGCGGGAGCGATATCTCATCGGCCGGGTGCTGGGCGAGGGCGGCTTCGGCATCACCTACATCGGCTGCGACCTGCGGCTGGAGCTGAAGGTGGCCATCAAGGAGTACTTCCCCACCGACCGGGCCAACCGGGTGTCCGCGGCCTCCCTGGAGGTGTCCAGCTACTCCGGCGTGGCGGGGGAACGGTACGAGTCGGGCAAGGCCCGCTTCCTCCAGGAGGCCCGCACCATGGCCAAGATGGACAAGCAGCCGGTCATCGTCAGCGTGCGGGACTTCTTTGAGCTGAACAACACCGCCTACATTGTGATGGAATATGTGGAGGGCACCACCTTCCGGGATCTGGTGGATCAGCGGGGTGGGCGCATTCCCGCCGGCGAGCTGCTCCACGTGATGGAGCCGCTGTTCTCCGCTCTGGAGGCCATGCACAAGCGGGGCCTCATCCACCGGGACATCAGCCCGGAAAACCTCATGCTGGAAAACGGGGACGTGCGCCTGCTGGACTTCGGCTGCGCCCGGGAATCCGCCGGGGGCGAGGCCACCATGACCATCGCCCTGAAGCACGGCTACGCCCCGGTGGAGCAATACCAGAACAAGGGCCAGGGACCGTGGACGGACGTGTACGCCCTGTCGGCCACCCTGTACTACTGCCTCACTGGGCGCAGACCGCCCCAGTCCATGGACCGTCTGGTAGAGGATGACCTGGTTCTGCCCCGAAAGCTGGGGGTGGATCTGACCCAGCGCCAGGAGCGGGCGCTGGTTTACGGCATGGGGGTGCGCCCCCGGAAGCGGTTTCAGTCGGTGGAGGAGCTCCACGCCGCGCTGTATGAGGGTGTTCTGCCCGAAGGGTGGGACGACATCCCCGACGATCCCCCGGCCACCGGGGAGCGGGGGCCGGAGCCCATCGGCATGACCATGCCGGGGGAGGTCCCCGCCCAATTCACCAAAACCGAGGCGGCGGAGCCGCCCCCAACCCAGACCCAGACCCAAACCCAGACGCAGCCCCAGCCGGAACAAGCCCCCGCCGGGGAACCGGACGGGCTGGCGCGGATAAAAGCCCACCGGCAGATCGTGGCGGGTGTGGGTGCGGCTGCGGTGCTGCTCCTTGTCCTGCTGATCTGGCGGCCCTGGGCGGGGCCGTCCAATGTGGACGATCCCAGCCCCACCCAGACGGTGGCGGGCACGCCGGGACCGGAGGACACCGATTCCCCGTCCCAGACCCAGGCCCCCGTCAGCCGAACCTTCTCCCCGGACAAGGACGAGATGGAGAACGGCGAGGTGCTGCTGGCCCTGCTGGCGGACGACGGCGTGGACAGCGTCACCGTTCCCGGCGACGTTGGTGTGAGGGTGGAGGTGCCCGCCACCCTCACCAAGGCCCTGCGCGTTGAGGCGGGGGCGTATGCCAACTTCAACAGGGGCCTTACCGTGGGGGCCGGAGGCCAGGTGCAGGCCCGGGGCGATCTGAACGTCAGCGCCCTGCTGCGCACCGAGGACGGCGGCGCCGTCTCGGTGGAGTCCGGCGGCGGGTTGTCTGCCGCAATGCTCTGGCTGGAGCGTGGAGACGACCTCACCTATGCCCCGGACAGCCATGTGGACATCTGGGGCGGAAACACCCCGGACACCCTGGACGGTTATGCCAGATCCCATTACCTGGTGTTCTCGGAGGATAATCTGCTTGCCAACGCCGTCCACATCAGCAGCGAGGAGGAGTTCGCCCGGTACAGCGAGATAGACGACACCTGCATTGTCATCGACAGCGATCTCACCCTGACCCGATCCTATTGGGTCACCGCCTCCGTCTACATTCCCGAGGGGGTGACGCTGGACGCGCCCTGCCCCAATCCGGGGCGGAGCGAGGGCAGCTGCACCCTGGAGATGGGCGAGGACACCCGCCTGGTCAACCGCGGGACGATCAAGGGCCGTCTGAGCCTGCACTGCCGCAGCGACGAGCAGGGACAGTCAAACCCCAGCTATTTCATCAATTACGGCGCCGTGGACGCTTCCCTTTGGACGGAGCTGAGCACGATCATCAACCTGGGGGACATCACGGCCATGGAGATCATGAACCAGACTGCCATGACCAACCTGGGAAACCTGACGGTAAACGGCCTGCTGGAGATGTCTGGGAACTGGTCTGACAACGCCGGAACCATCACCGTGGGCAGGGACGGCGAACTGGCGCTCTATGGCGGCACCGGTTGGAACAACTACGGCGAGATCGCCGTGGAGGACGGCGGGAAGCTGCGGAATTACGCTCAGATCAACCTGAACGCCGGCAGTCTCGCGGTGCGGGGCGGCGGTGCGCTGCACAACTTTGGCCTGCTGTGGGACGTCGGCTCGATTCAGAACGATCCCAGGGCGGAGCTAATCAACAGCGGCGTGGTGGTGGACGGCGGCAGCCTCGGCCTGGACGGCGACATCTTCCAGGGCTCCGGCCGGGTTCTCCCGCGGAACTATGACAGCGACCGAACCCGCCATGTCAGCAGTGAGTCGGAGCTGCGCGCCGCCCTGGCGGACGACCGCTGCGACCTGGTGGTCTGGAACGGCTACGACCCCAGCCGGAAGATCAACCTGAACGGCGGCCCCCTGGAGGTCACCAAGGGGCTGGTGCTGGGGGGCGACCGGGACAACCGCCCGGAATTCCTCACCGGCGGGCTCACCCTGTCCGGGGAAAACGCCTTCCTGATCACCGATAACGTGGACTTCTGCGGGAACGCCCTCCACGTAAATGGGGGCACGGTGCTGCTGGACGGCCACACCCTGGGCCTGGGGGGCGACATCACGGTGGAGAACGGCGGCCTGCTGTTCCTGCAGGCCGAATCGTCCATGCCCAACCCCGGACAGCTGAACCTGCGAACCGGCGGCCAGTTCATCCTCTTGGGCAGTATCGAATTGGGCCAGTGCAAAGTGAGCGTGGAGCAGGACAGCGCCCTGCGGATCTACGGCTCCCTAGGCCTGAGTGCCTCCAGCATGGTCAACGACGGCACCGTCGAGTGCTATTTCGGAACCCTGTACCAGATGGACGGCTTCTCCCTGCTGAACAACGGCGAGCTGCGGCTCATCGGCTGGCAGGAGTGGATGGCCCTGGGCGACACCACCAACCACGGCGAAATTCGCGTCACCGGGCAGCGGCTCGAGGGCACGCTGGTGAACGAGGAGGACGGCATCATTATCCTGGAGTGGGAGGACCAAACCCTGCGCGTCAGCGGGCGTCTGGACAACCGGGGCACCATCCGGGGGGCCAGGGGCGCGTATGTCGAGACGGTGGGCGGCGGCTCCTTCACCGGCAACCCCGTCACTTACGGCGAATAGCACGTCAGACAGCCGGGACACAGCGTGAGCATATTGGAGGAAAGGGACAAGCCCTGGGCGATCACCGCCCAGGGCTTGTCTCAGCCTGTCGGAAAACGGCCTGCCTGGGAAACGTCAGGCAGGCCAGAACTTTTATCCCCGGCCAATGCGCTCCGGTTTGACCGCCATCCCCGCTTGTCCCTCCCCTCACGCGCAGCGGGGTAAGGCCCTGAACGAGCCCTCCCCGCCTGCGCCTCCTACTCCCCTTTGTATTTCTTTCGGGTGGCAATTCCGCCCCGGATATGGCGCTCCGCCTTGTTCTCGTTGAGCCACCTCCGGTATACGCCTTACGGCGTATCCTTCATCGAAGCCGTCAGCAGCAGACCCCGGGGGGTGCCACAGCCCCCCGGGGCTTTCCTTTGGGCTGGCCTTACGGCCAGGGCATAGGAGGCCAAGCCAGGGCGACACGCGGCCCTGCGGGCCTTGAGCGGGTGCGCTGTACGGCCCTGTAGCCTCCGTTCACCTCCAGTATAGCACCGGGTCAAGGGTTCGGCTTCGCCCGGGCTGCGCCCGCCCTTGACTTCCGGCGCTCTCCTTACGGTGAAAGGAGGCTACAAGCCTATGTTATCAGCCAAGCTAACCAACCAGGAACGCCGCCACATCTACGAGCGGGACGGCTTCCGCTGCGCCCTGTGCGACAGCACCAAGTACCTCCAGATTCACCACCACACCCCAAGAGGCCAGGGAGGCACCAACAGCCCCCACAACCTCATCACCCTGTGCGCAGACTGCCACGCCCTGGCCCACGGCACGAACCTGCGGGACTGGCAGGACGTGACCCAGGAGGACATCCAGCAAGCCTGCTGCGAGTACCTGGCGGACTACTACGCCCCGGGGTGGAACCCCTGGGCAGCAGAACCCCACCCCTGCGAACAGTGCAAGAAGCGGATATGGTGCCAGTGCCCAAACAGGGACGTCTGCATCGGAGGGAGATTGTGCCCGGAGCCAGGATACCGCGAAGAAAAATATCCGCCCCCCTAACCGGGGGGAGCGGGCCGGGAGTGGTCAGCGCCGAACCCGCCCGCCAGCGAACCTTCAGGTTTCAATGGTGCCCGCCCGCTCGTTCCCTTCTCCGTCCGGGGTGGCGCGTGCCGCCCGTGGCCATCGAAATTCGCGCCGGCCCGGTGGGGCCCCCCCACCGGGCCAAAGGGCGCGCGAATTCTGCGCCCGC
>CAJTYK010000049.1 GCA_910584285.1 uncultured Oscillospiraceae bacterium | reverse complement strand
CCGCCACCACCACCGGCAGACCCAGCTCGATGAGCTGGGTGGTGAGGTAGAGGTTGCGCTCGATGTTGGTTCCGTCCACAATGTTCAGGATGGCGTCGGGCTGCTCCTTCACCAGGTAGTTCCGGGTCACCACCTCCTCCAGGGTGTAGGGGGACAGGGAGTAGATCCCGGGCAGATCCTGTATGATCACGTCGGGGCGGCCCTTGAGCCGGCCCTCCTTCTTCTCCACCGTCACCCCCGGCCAGTTGCCCACGTACTGGTTGGAGCCGGTGAGGGCGTTAAACAGCGTTGTTTTCCCGCAGTTGGGGTTGCCCGCCAGGGCGATTTTCACATCCATTTCGCATCTCTCCTCCCGAAACGCGCCCGGCTCACGACGGCTCGGGCGCTTCTACCTCGATCATCTCCGCGTCCTCTTTCCGCAGGGACAGCTCGTACCCCCGCACCGTCAGCTCCATGGGATCGCCCAGGGGAGCCACCTTCCGGACGTAGATCTCCACCCCCTTGGTGATCCCCATGTCCATGATCCGGCGGCGCACCGGACCCTCCCCGTGGAGGCGGCGCACCACCGCCGTCTTGCCCACCCGGACATCTTTCAAGGTTTTCATGGCCTTCTCCTCCAAACGCTGTCCGCCCCATTGGTTAGAAACAGCTAACTTTTTCAGCGTAGGTAGTTTACCACCCCTAACTATTATTGTCAATAGCAAATACGGCGAATTTTCCCGTCTCAACCGCTCCGGAAGAATTTCCCGTTTCCCGCTTCCTATCTTTCGGCAAACGTGGTATAATACTTTTTAATATTGCGCTCAACAGATAAAATTGCAGCGGGAGGGGTTCCCATGGACCTAAAGGAAAAGACCCTGGCCAGCGAACTGGCCTTTGACGGCGTACTGCTGAAGCTCTACCGGGATCAGGTGGAGCTGGCGGACGGCGGCACCTCGGTGCGGGAGGTGGTTCACCACCCCGGTGGCGCGGCGGTGGCCGCCCTGGACGGGGATGGGAACGTGTACCTGGAGCGTCAGTTCCGCTATCCCTACCACAAGGTCGTCATCGAGATCCCCGCCGGCAAGCTGGAGCCGGGGGAGGATCCCTTTGACGCCATTCAGCGGGAGCTGAAGGAGGAGATCGGCGCCCAGGCTGGCCGGTGGGACGCTCTGGGCTACATCATGCCCAGCGTGGGCTACACCGACGAGATGCTCTACCTCTTTCTGGCCCGAGATCTCACCTTTGGCGACCGGCACCTGGACCGGGACGAGTTCCTGGAACCCTTCAAGCTGCCCTTCGCCGAAGCCCTGGAGATGGCGGCGGACGGGCGGATCAACGACGCGAAAACCCTGGCCGCCCTGTACCGGGCGGATCAGCTCATGAGAAAGGAGGGGGAGGAAACCCATGGGTAAGAAAATCCTGGTGGTGGAGGACGAGCGCAACATTGTGGACATACTCACCTTCAACCTCCAGCGGGAGGGGTACGACACCCTGGAGGCCCTGGACGGGGCGGCGGGCCTGCGGCTGGCCCTGGATCAGGATCCGGATCTCATCCTGCTGGATCTGATGCTGCCCAAGCTGGACGGCTTCCAGGTGTGCCGCACCCTGCGGGAGCAGGGCCGGGCCACCCCCATCATCATGCTCACCGCCCGGGAGGAGGAGACGGACAAGGTGCTGGGCCTGGAGCTGGGGGCGGATGACTATATCACAAAGCCCTTCTCCATGCGGGAGCTGCTGGCCCGGGTGAAAAGCAACATCCGCCGCACCGATATGCTGGCCCAGGCGGCCCCGAAAAGCCCCGGGAACCGGCTGGATCTGGGCCGGGTGCAGGTGGACACCGACACCATGATCGTCTACAAGGACGGCCAGCCCCTGGATCTCACCCAGCGGGAGTACGAGCTGGTCAAGACCCTGGCCTCCAGCCGGGGCCAGGCCGTCTCCCGGGAGACCCTGATGGAGCGGGTGTGGAACTACGACGGCTACGTGGGAGACGTGCGGGCGGTGGACGTGGCCATCCGCCGCCTGCGGGAAAAGCTGGAGGACGACCCCGCCGACCCCAAATTCATCATCACCCGCCGGGGCCTGGGCTACGCCTTCGGCGTCTGAGCGCACAACAGCCTGTTGGAACCGGGCGGATGATATCCGCCCCTACTCTCTGAGAAAAGGGGGCCTCCGCCTATGCGCCGTACCCTGCACCTGAAGCTGGTGCTGATCCTCATGCTGCTCATTGTATCCCTCATGGTGGTGGTGGGCGCGTTCCTGATGAACTCCGTCACCGGCTACTATATCCAAGACTTCTACAGCCAGACCGCCGCCGCCTTCGGCCAGGACAACGCCGACTTCGTCCGGGATCTCCAGACCGCCCAGGAGGGGGAGACGGACGGCGCCGCCATGGTGGAGGCGGTGCTGTCCACCAACGAGGGCGTGCTGGGGGTGGATCGGCGGCACCGCAATTTCTATGTGCTGGACGGAGCCACCGGCCGCTATCTGGCCGGCTCCGCCCCGGAGCCGGAAGGGGGCGTGGCCGTCACCCCCAACCTCTCCAAGGCCCTGCTGGGGGAGATGGGCTTCGAGAGCAGCATCACCGCCGACTACATGGACGCCGCCATCCCCATCACCCGGGGCGGGCAGGACTATATCATCTACCTCCTGGACAGCCGGGAGACCGCCCGGGCCCTGAACGCCGAGATGTTCAGCCTGATCCTGGAGGCCCTGGCCCTGGGTCTGGTCATCTCGGTGCTGCTGTCCTTCCTGCTGGCCAAAACCATGGTCAACCCCCTCCAGCGGCTCACCGACGGCATCGAGCAGGTGGCCCGGGGGGACTTCTCCCGGAAGCTGGAGGTGTCCAGCAGCGACGAGATCGGCCAGCTCACGGAGAGCTTCAACACCATGGCCCAGCAGCTGAAAACCAACATCGACGAGCTGGAAAAGGCGGAGCAGGAGCGCAAGGACTTCGTGGCCAACGTGTCCCACGAGCTGCGCACCCCCCTCACCAACATCCGCAGCTACGCCGAGACTCTGGACGACGGGGTGGGCGACCTGTCCCCGGCGATGGAGAAAAAGTTCCTGGGGGTGATCCTCAACGAGTCCGACCGGATGGCCCATATTTTACAGGATCTTCTCACCCTGTCCCGGTTCGACTCCGGGCGCAGCGAGCTGCGTCTCACCCTCTTTCCCTTCGCCCAGGCGGTGGACGACACCTACCAGGCCGTCCTCATGGACGCCCAGAACCACGCCCACACCGTGGAGCTGAACCTGCCGGACAAGCTGCCCCAGGTGCGGGCCGACCGGGAACGGATTATGCAGGTGATGATGAACATCGTGTCCAACGCCATCAAGTACACCCCCGACGGCGGGCGCATCGTCCTGTCCGCCGGCCAGGAGGGGGACAAGGTGTGGATGGAGGTAGACGACAACGGCATCGGCATTCCCGAGGGAGATCGGGAGCGCATCTTTGAGCGGTTCTACCGGGTGGACAAGGCCCGCTCCCGGCAGTCCGGCGGCACCGGGCTGGGCCTGTCCATCGCCCAGGAGATCATGCACCGGCACCAGGGTCGGCTCTATCTGGTGGACAAGGCGGAGCCCGGTCTCACCATCCGCATGGAGTTGCCCGTGGCCGGGCCGGAGGAGGACGGCCATGAGGGATAAGCAACCCGCCCTGGAGTGGGCGAAAAACGCCGCCATCGCCCTGCTCACCCTGTCCGCCATCGTGCTGCTGTCCATGACCCCCCTGGTGCGGGACAGCGGGCTGGTGGAGCTGCTGGGCCCCCGGCCCGCCCAAACGGGCGCCGGCGCCGGACAAACCCAGTCCGGCCCCATCCTCCCCGCCCGCCTGGCGGTGTGCCGGGACGGGGATCGCTTCGGCCTGCAATATGACGACAGCCGGATGGACGAGGTGTTCGCCGCCTTCGTCCCCCTGCTGGGGGACGCGCTGACCGGGGCCGGGGAGCCCGCCTCCCTGTCCGACAGCCAGTGGCGGGCCTGCCTGCGGCAGCGGGGGGCCTACTTCGACTTCTCCGGGGAGATCCCCTTGGCCGCCCTGGCCCGATGGCTGGGGGGCGGGGACTGCCCCCTCAAGGGCAGCGCCCGCCGGGTGGCTCTGGTGGCCCGCGAGGGGGACGCCGTGTCCCTTTGCTGGGAGGACGCTGGGGACGGCGGCTATTTTACCTGCCCCACTGCCCTGTCCTGCTCTCTCCACCTGGATCCGGCGGTGGAGGCCGTCACCCCCAACGGCGCCTACTTCGCCTTTGAGGATGAGAGCCTGAGCCGCCTGCTGGATCCCTTTACCCTGATCACCGAGGGGGAGCCCGACGCCGGCCTGTACGACGTCTCCGCCCCCCTGTCCTCCGCCGCCGGGGTTGAGGCGCTGGTGGACGCCCTGTCCTTCAACAGCCGGAACCACGCCCCCGGCAGCAGCGGCGAGGTCTATATGGACGGCACGGATCGGCTGGTGATCCGGGACGGGGTCACCGCCACCTACCGGGCCGCCCAGGGGGGCAAGTACCCGGTGGAGCACACCAACGGCGTGGTCTCCGCCGCCCAGGCCGCCGAGGGGGCCCGGGCCCTGGCCGAGCGGGCCATGGCTCCCCTGTGCGGGGAGGCCCGGCTGTACCTGCTGTCCGTCCGGCCCTATGGGGACGGCTGGAAGGTGCGGTTCGGCTACCGCCTGGGGGGTAGCGCCATCTACCTCTACGACGAGGGCTGGGCGGCGGAATTTCTGGTGCGGGACGGCTGTATCACCGAATTTGCCCTCCATCTGCGGCAATACACCGCCCAGGGGGAAAACGCACTGCTCCTGCCCATCCGGAAGGCGGCGGCCATGCTGCCCGACCTCACCCGGGAACGGCGGGAGCTGGTGATCCAATACCGGGACGGAGGCGGTCAGTCCGTCTCCCCCGGCTGGGAGGCGGTGTGACGGATGGAATGGCCCAAGCTGAAAAACATCATCCTCCTCATTCTGCTGCTGGTAAACGGCTTCCTGCTGGTGCTGGTGGGGACGCGGTATACCGAGTCCGTCCAGTACGAGCGGACGGCGCTGGAGCTCACGCTGGTCAGGCTGGAGGCCCGGGGCATCCGGGTGGAGGCGGACAGGCTGGCCCCCGCCGGCGATCTGCTCCCCCTCACTGTGGAGCGGGATCCGGAGCGGGAGCTCCGGCTGGCCCAGGCCCTGCTGGGCGGCGAGGCCGTTCAGGCGGACAACCGAGGGGGTGGGCTGTACCTCTATCAGAATGGCAGCGGCGTGGTGAACGTCCGGGCGGGCGGGGAGCTGTCCGCCGAGCTGACCGACAGCCCCGGCCTGTCCGCCGACGGCAGTCCGGAGCGCCACGCCGCCGGCCTGCTGAAAAAAATGGGCGTGGACGGGTCGCAGATCGGCGCGACCGAGGAGGACGGGTGGACGCGGGTACGGTTCCGGCAGACCCGGGGCGGCAGGCCGCTGTTCTCCTGCGAGGTGGAGTTCGCCTATCGGGATGACACCCTGCGCTCCGTCCAGGGCGCCCTGCTGGCCGCCCCCGACGGTACGGCGGAGCAGGCGCAGACTATGACCCTGCCCACGGCGCTGACCCGCTTTGCCGAGGAGATCGCCGCCACTGGCGACGTGTGCTCCGCCATTCAATCCATGGAGCCGGGGTGGCGGGGGACGGTTCAGCCCATGTCCGGCGGCGTCCGGCTCACCCCGGCGTGGCTGGTCACCACCGACACCGCCCGGTACTACCTGGACTGCGCTACCGGGGCCCTCACCCGGTTAGCGGAATAAGAACCAGACAGCGAATGTCAGACAAGCTCCCCTTCATAGGATAGACGAGAGATCCTATGAAGGGGGGTGCGCCTTTGTCTACCCTGTTGGCCGGAACCTTACTGCTGACCGCCACCGGCCTATTCTCCCAGGTGGTGGGCTTTGTCTACCGGATGTTCCTGTCCCGCCTCATCGGCGCGGAGACAATGGGGCTATACCAGCTGGTCATGCCCGCCTACTCCATGCTCATGTCGGTGACCGCCGTGGGGCTGACGGTGGCCGTGTCCACCCTGTCCGCCCGATACCACGCCCTGGGGGACGACGGCGCCGTGCGGAACATACTCCGCCGGGCCCTGGGCGGCTTCTTCCTGCTGGCCGTCCCCCTGGGCGTCGCCGTGGCCACCCTGTCCGACCCCATCTCCGTCTATCTCTTGGGCGACGCCCGCACCCGCTTGGGGGTGGTGCTGCTGGTGCCCTGCGTGCTGCTCACCGGGGTGGAGAACCTCCACAAGCACTGCTTTTACGGCATCGGTCGGGTGCACCCTCCCGCCGCCGTGGAGACGGCGGAGCAGCTCATCCGGGCGGGGGCGGTGCTGGGGCTGCTGGTCGTCCTGCTGCCCCGCTCGGCGGAGGAGACGGTGGGCGTCATCGTGCTGGGCATGGTGTTGTGCGAGGTGTGCTCCGCCTGCGCCCTCACCCTGCTGTTCCGCCGGCACTGGCGGCAGTTTCCCCCCGGCCCCGCCCGGGAGGAGGTGAGCCGTCGCCGGCTGTTCGCCATCGCCCTGCCGGTGGGGGCCACTTCCCTGCTGGGAACGGTGCTGGGCTGCGCCAACTCGGTGCTCATACCCGCCAAGCTGGTGGAGGGGGGCATGGCCCTGCCGGAGGCCATGTCCGAGTTTGGGGTGCTGTGCGGCATGACCCTGCCCCTGCTGGGGCTGCCCACGGGCTTCATCGGGGCTTTGTGCCTGGTGATGGTGCCCGATCTCTCCCGACGCACCGCCCAGGGGGATCGGCGGGCGGCGGCGGGCTTTCTGGATCGGGTGATGTCCGCCACCTCCCTGCTGATGGCCCCGGCCATGGCCCTGCTGACGGTGGTGGGGCCCGCCATCGGCCAAGCCATGTTTCGGGACGACCGGGTGGGCGAGCTGATCCTCCCCCTGGCCATCGGCACCCTGCTGGGCTGCTGGCAGTCGGTGCTGTCCGGGGCGCTGAACGGCCTGGGCCTACAGAGCAAGGCGGCCCGAAACGCCATCCTCAGCGACGCGGTACAGCTGGCATTTACCTTTTTCGCCGTGCCCCAGTGGGGGCTGCCGGGATTCGCGGCGGGGTTTGTGGCCTCCGGTATCGTGGGCGCGGGGCTGAACCTGGCCAGCGTCCTTCGAGCGGCGGAGCTGCCCGCGCGGTGGTTCCGGTGGTTCGGCCGGCCCCTGCTGGCGGCCGTCTTTATGGGGCTGTGGTGCAATCTGTTCTTCCGGATTATGCTGGACGCGGGCTGCGGGCAGGGCTGGTCGGCGCTGGCCTGCTCTGCCCTGGGGCTGGTGCTGTACGCCTCTGCCCTGCTGGCCCAGGGGCTGTCCGTTACCACGGTATTCCATCGTGGGCGGGCCTATTTCAAAAGGAGGGGACAGGCGTGATCCCGAATATTTTGATCTCCACCGGCGGTGGAGATCCCTCCAACTACCTGGCCGCCCTGGAGGCTGCCGGGGCGCAAGGGGAGGCCCGCTACCTCCCCGCGCCGGATCTGCGCTACGACGGCCTGCTGCTGGCGGGAGGCGGGGATATGGAGCCTGCCCGGTTCGGCCAGCCGGACTGCGGCTCCCGGGACATCGACCCCGCCCGGGATCAGGCGGAGCTGGCCCTGCTGGACGCCTTCTGCGTCGCCGGAAAGCCGGTGCTGGCCATCTGCCGGGGATTTCAGGTGGTAAATGTGTGGCTGGGGGGCGATCTGGTTCAGGATCTCTCCCCTGCCCTGGCTCCCTTTCACGGGGGCGGGGAAGGGGATCGGGTGCACCCGGTGCACGCGGTGGAGGGCTCTCTGCTCCAGCGGCTGTACGGCCCGGTGTTTTCCGTGAACAGCGCCCACCACCAGGCCCTGGGGCGGCTGGGGCGGGGGCTGTCCGTCACCGCCCGCTCGGAAGGCGGGGTGGCGGAGGCGGTGGAGCATGAGACGCTGCCCCTCACCGCCGTCCAGTTCCACCCGGAGCGGATGACGGGAACAAAGACCAGACCGGACACGGTGGACGGCGGGGCCATTTTTCGCGCGTTTCTCGATATGGTGCGCAAAGCATAAAACTCGCGCCCTCCCGCTGGGAGGGCGCGAGTTTTACATACCAAATGCCCAGGCAAGCTCACCGCCCGTTGCCGGGTCAAAAACTGAAGGGGTAACACAGCAGCCCGTCAGCGAGCTTCAAGCTCGCGGGTCTAAAACCCTTTTCGGTTCCTTTTTTCGAGAGAAAAAGGAACTACAGCGGTGTGCCGTCCGCCGAAAACAGGGGCAGCTTCTCCAAAAACAGGATGTCGTCCCGTTTGGCGGCATCCCCTTCGGCCAGAATGGCCATGCGGCCCACCACCCGGCCTCCCGCCTGCTCCACCAGGCTCTCCACCGCCGCCAGGGAGCCGCCGGTGGAGATCACGTCGTCTAGGATTAGGATACGCTTGTCCCGAATTCTGGCCGCGTCCGCCCCGTCCATGTACAGCTTCTGCTCCCCCTCGGTGGTGATGGAGCGGTCCACCGCCTCGAACACCCCGTTCATGTACGCCTTTTTCTTCTTGCGCACCAGGAAGTACTCGTTGCGGCCGCTCTGGCGGGCCATCTCGTGCACCAGCGGGATGGCCTTGGCCTCCGGCGCCACCATGTAGTCAAACTCCGGCGCGAGCTTCAGCAGATCCCGGGCGCAGGCGCAGGTGAGCTCCACGTCCCCGAATATGACGAACGCGCCGATCATCAGCGTGTCGCTGATGGGGCACAGAGGCAGACTGCGCGTCAGCCCCGCCACCTTCATCTCATAGGTCATTTCAGTCAACTCCCAGTTGGGGCGGGCCGGGTGCTCCCCCTCCGCCCGTTGTGATTTGTACGACAGATATTATACTCCCCCTGTCCCTTCTTGTCAAAATGTAATGAAGTTTTGGGGAAAAGAAAAAAACTGTGGAAATCTGTCGGGCTGTGTGCTATGATAATCATGTCAACTCAATATCCTTCGGTATAATCGGAACGGGATGGGTTCCGAGTCTCTACGGCCTGACCGATTTCAGGCAGCTACCGAAAACAGAACAGGTCCGGAAGGAAGTCCACGCGCTTTCCGGGCTGATTTTGTTTTTCCCGATCCGGTTTGCCCGAAGGAAATTCTGGAGAGGGAGTTTTTTCATGGAGAAAATTTTTAAGCTCAAGGAGAACGGCACAACCGTACGCACGGAAATTGTGGCCGGCCTCACCACGTTCATGACGATGGCCTATATCATCGCCCTGAACCCCAACCTGATCGTCGGCTTCGGCCAGGGCGCCGCCGGCGGCTTTGGCCCGGACGGCACCGCCGCGTGGAACGGCGTGTTCCTGGCCACCTGTCTGGCCTCCGCCATCGCCATGTTCTGCATGGCCTTCCTGGCTAACAAGCCCTTCTGTCTGGCCCCTGGCATGGGTCTGAATTCGTTCTTCGCCATCGTCATCGCCCAGATCGCCGGCGCCGCCGGCTGCTCCTACCTGGCCGGACTTCAGGCCGGAATGTGCATCATTCTCATTGAGGGCATCGTGTTCATCGTGCTGTCCATCTTTAACATCCGGGAGAAGATCGTGGACGCCATCCCCCTGGGGGTGCGCCTGGGCATCGCCCCCGCCATCGGCCTGATGCTCATGAACATCGGCTTCGGCTCCAACGCCGGCGTGTATTCCGAAACCGGCGGCCCGTTCTTCGTCATGCGGGACTTCTTCGGCGCCCTGACCGCCAGCTCCGCTCAGTCCACCATGGGCTCCGGCTATCCCCAGATGGTGCTCCAGGTGGTCACCACCTTCATCGGCCTGTTCGTGATTGTGCTGCTGGCCAAGAAGGGTATCAAGGGCGCGGTGCTCATCGGGATGCTGGCCGCCTCCGTCATCTACTGGATCGGCTCCTTCGCGTTCCTGTCCACCAATCCCTTCGAGTCCCTGGCCACCGCCAACTGGCTGCCCCCCTTCGGTGATATGGCCCAGACCACGCTCTTTAAGTTTGACTTTGCCACCTTGTTCAAGCTGGGCTGGTTCACCGTAGTCACCCTGGTGATCACCTTCTGCATGATCGATATGTTCGACACCATCGGCACCCTGGTGGGCACCGCCTCCCGGGCCGGCATGGTGGATAAGGACGGCAATATGCCCAACATGAGGGAGGCCCTGCTGTCCGACGCCATCGGCACCGTGGCCGGCGCCTGCACCGGCACCTCCACCGTCACCACCTTCGTGGAGTCCGCCTCCGGCGTGGAGGCCGGCGGCCGCACCGGGCTCACCGCCCTGACCTGCGGCGTGCTGTTCCTGGCCTGCATCTTCATCGCCCCCATCGCGGCCATCATCCCCGCCCCCGCCACCTCCGCCGCCCTGATCTACGTGGGCGTGCTGATGCTCCAGGGCCTGAAGAACGTGAAGTTCGACGATATGGATCAGATGGTGCCCGTGGCCCTGATGCTCATCGCCATGCCCATCTCCAGCTCCATCGGCCACGCCATCGGCCTGGGCCTCATCTCCTACACCGTGATCAAGGTGTTCTCCGGTAAGGCCAAGGACGTGTCCGTGCTGACCTACGTCATCTCCGCTCTGTTCCTGATCAAGTTCTTCCTCATTGTGTGACAAAAGGCACCCTTTAAAGTGCCCTCCCCGCCTGCGGCGGGGAGGGCACTTTACCGTGGACCTGTTCTGCTCCGGCCCGTGACAGCCAAGCCCACAGGAAAAGCCCCGGCGGGAGCGAAGCTGCTCCCGCCGGGGCTTTCTCTGCTTATGTCCGTTTGGGTCGGCCGCACCGCCGCCGGCCCTCGGCGTCCGGCCAGAAGTCATTGGCCTCCATGATGTCCCGCAGGGCATCCACGTACTTCTCCGACTGGTGCACTACGAAGGCGTCCGCGTCGATGGGCACCTGTCGGGCGTCCATCTGCCGGATGCTCCAGATATAGAGGATGTCCAGGGCGGGGATCAGCCGCGCCCCCTCCACCGTCAGCTCGTAGTCGATGGCGGGCGGGAACTGATCCTCGTGCACCACCCGGCGGATCAGCCCGTCGTCAAGGAGCTCCTTGAGCTGCTGGCTGAGCACCTTTTCCGACACGGGCAGCACCTTCAGCGTCTCGTTGAAGTGGATCTTGCCGTAGGTGTGGATCTCGTGGAGGATGGTCATTTTCCACTTTCCGCCAATGCAGTGCAGGGTGTAGTGGTAAGGGTTTGTGGGCTCGTCAAAGATCTTTCTGGCCATGGGCAATCGCCTCCTGCGCGTTGGGCCCCGCCGGCGTCTCCGGCCGCCAATGTGGGCTTTGGCTTTGTCTGTAGTTTAGCATATTTTCCCCTTGTTGAACAGTACAAATTTTGCCCGTCTTTTTCAGTGAAAATCACGGGAAATTTTTCACCTTCCCCGTTCTTTTTTTGCATTCTGTTCAAACCACTCCGGACGGATTTGTGCACCTTCCCAGATACCGGACGGTAAGTGCTTACCAAATGGTAATCAGGTGGGGAAAAAGTATGCATTGCGCGGACAGGCACCTTATTTTATAATTTAATCGTAATAAGCGGAACCATCCCCAGGGATGAAGAAAATTTTTTAAGGAGGAATTCATTTATGGCGAAGTACAGGATTCAGCGGGCCCGTGGTGTAGAGGGCAGCACGATTTACGCCTATTCCGCCGCTGGTCACTATGAGTGCGTCCCCACCCGGCTGCACGACATCGACGGCGCCGGCCCCAACGATATCGAGGGCGGCAAGATCATCATGGGGATCACCTATTTTGTTCCCGGCGGCAGCACCGAGTTCACCTCCAATCCCATGGAGTCTATCTACTACATCCTGACCGGCGAGATGACCCTCAAGACCGATGACGGCGAAACTGTCCTCCACGCGGGCGACAGCTTCCACTGCGTGGGCGGCGTGAACAAGTCCGTGCGGAACACCGGCACCGAGGTCTGCCAGATGCTGGTCGTCCTCCAGCCTCCCCAGAAGTAAGCCAACGCCAGTGAGCCCAGCCCATATTCAGGATACTATTTCAGGAGGTAATTATCATGGTTCCTATTGAAAAAAGCTTTGTCAACAATATGTTCTCCGTGGAGGGCAAGGTGGCCATGGTCACCGGCGCCACGGGCGCCTTGGGCAAGGTGCTGGCCAAGGCCTACGGCTACGCCGGCGCCAAGGTCATGATGACCGGCCGCAGCGAGGGCAAGCTGAAGGATCTGGAGACCGAGTTCAAGGCCGAGGGCATCGACTGCGCCTACTGCGTGGCCGACCCTGCCAAGGAGGACGACGTGCAGGCCCTGGTGAAGGCCACCGTGGACAAGTACGGCGAGGTGAACATCCTGGCCGTGTGCCACGGCTTCAACAAGCCCAAGCCCATCCTGGAGCAGTCCGTGGAGGAGTGGCAGTACATCATGGACGCCGACTGCAAGAGCGTCTACATCGTGCTCAAGTACGTGGCCCAGCAGATGGTGGCCCAGGGCAAGGGCGGCAAGATCGTGGTGGTCACCAGCCAGCGCTCCAAGCGGGGCATGGCGGGCTACACCGGCTACTGCACCTCCAAGGGCGGCGCCGACCTGATGGTCAGCAGCATGGCCTGCGAGCTGTCCGCCCAGCACCACATCAACGTCAACTCCCTGTGCCCCACCGTGTTCCGCTCCGAGCTCACCGAGTGGATGTTCGACCCCGAGTCCGCTGTGTACCAGAACTTCCTGAAGCGGGAGCCCATCGGCCGTCTGGCCGAGCCCGCCGACTTCGCCGGCTACGCCCTGTTCCTGTCCTCTGATGCGTCCAACTACATCACCGGCGCCAACTGCGACTGCTCCGGCGGCTACCTGACCTGCTAAAAACCACCGCGCCACCCGCCCACAGGGCGGGTGGATGACGCAAACCATTACAATACTATGATTTGGAGGAGATTATCATGGGCAAGACTGTTTTCGTAGATCTCACCCACCCCTTTGGCGCGGAGATCCCCCGTTGGCCCTACTTTGACAAGCCCGACATCGTGGGCGCCCACTCCATGGCCAAGGGCGGCGTGCTCACCCAGTCCATCAAGTGCACCATGCACACCGGCACCCACTGCGACGCCCCCCGCCACGTGATGGAGTACGAGTTCGACGGCCGCCGCGCCCGCTACTCCGACGAGATGCCCGTGGACGCCTACACCGGCACCGCCGTCGTCCTCAAGATCGACATCGAGCCCTGGGGCCTCATCACCGACAAGCACCTGGACGCCGCCTGCGAGAAGTACGGCGTGAACCAGGCCGACCTGGAGGGCAAGATCGTCTGTCTGAACACCGGGATGCACCGGCTGTTTGACGACTCCAAGGCCTACTACCACTACTCCGCCGGCACCGGCATCGACGCGGGCAAGTGGTTCGTGAAGAACAAGGTGAAGTGCGTGGCCATGGACAGCCAGGCCCTGGATCACCCCCTGCACACCGCCATGGGCAACAACGGCATGACCCGCATGAACCTGCTGGGCGCCACCGGCAAGCCCATCACCGAGGAGTACAAGGAACTGTTCGGCGAGGAGGCCTACGCCGAGTTCGACAAGTTCGAGTATATCCGCCTCCACGGCCAGGCCGCCTACGATGAGAAGTTCGGCGAGCTGGAGAACATCGGCGTCTGGGGCACCTGGGAGCCCTGCCACAAGGAGATGCTGGGCCACGGCATCGTGGGCGTGGAGAACCTGGGCGGTGACCTGGACAAGATCCCCGCTGGCGTGTGGTTCCGCTTCAACTGCTTCCCCCTGCGCTGGTACATGGGCGACGGCTCCATGGCCCGCTGCAGCGCCGAGATCGACGAGGATCTGCTGGTCAAGGGCGTGCCCACCCGTACCTACAAGTACGGCGGAACCGGCTACGGCGAGGCCGACGGCAACGGCGACAGCTGCCTGGAGTACATCCAGAAGCTGTTCCAGCGCAATAAGTAATACTGTTTCTTGTGACGGCTTTGCCGTCAGGCCGCGTTCCGCGGCCCCATAAAACGGTTTCACCGTTTTATGAAGAATTAGATAAGCGTTCCCCTCTCTTTCGGTGGGAGGCCCGGCGGTTCGGGCCTCCCGCTTTTTTCCTCCACGAAAAAACGGGAAGCGGGCCTCAGGTGGTGCCTGATAAAGAACAAGACAAAAAGCGCAAAATTATTAGGCAGTCACCGAAAAAGCAAACCTTTGTGACAAAATCGAACATCCAGAAAAAAGCACGATTTGACAATCGTGCTTTTTTCATGCCCAAAAGGAGGCAGCAGCCATGCCGGATATGAAATTATCGAGCTATTTTTACGGCGACGAGGCGATGCAGTTTACCTACTTCCGCATCCCCT
>CAJTYK010000048.1 GCA_910584285.1 uncultured Oscillospiraceae bacterium | reverse complement strand
TCGAGTACGCCGACCTTGTCCTGGCCTTCTGGGACGGAAAATCCAGAGGGACAAATTATGTGATCGACAACTGCAAAAAACGAAACATCCCTGTGGCGGTGTATCGGCCCGCCGCAGGATCGGAGGCGAAACAATATCAATGTACATCTACCCCAACAACCTGAAAGCCAAGCCCACCCTTTGGCTGTGGGCGCTGCGGGACGTGGCGGTGATCGGCGCGGGCCTGGTTCTGTCCGTTTTGGCCCTGGTGGAACTGGGCCTGGTGCCGCCGCTCATCGCCTCGGTGCTGTACGCCTTCCTCAGCATCCGGCTGGAGGATTCCAGCATTCTGGATTTTTTGCGCTACGCCATGTGCTTCCTGTTTTTGAAGCAGCAATACTTTGAATGGAGGGAAAGCGAACTTTGAACCGAAAACAGAAAAAGGAGCTGCGGGAGCGCCAGTCCACCCGCCAGCTCATGGGGATTACCCAGCTCACCGATCACGGCGTGAAAACCGCCAAAGGGGAGCTGGTTTTTTTCATGCTCAGACCGGACAACCTGTCCGTGCTGTCCCCCGAGGGGGTGCGGGGGCGGGTCACCGCCCTCACCAACCTGCTCCGGGCCACCCCCGCGGTGCGCTTCCTGGCCATGGACTCCCGGGAGTCCTTCCAGGCCAACCAGGATTTCTACCATCGGCGGCTGGAGGCGGAGCCCCTCCCCGCCGTGCGGGAACTGCTGCGGCAGGACGCCGCCCACCTGGACGACATCCAGGCCACCACCGCCTCGGCCCGGGAGTTCGCATTGGTCTACCCCGTGGACAAGGACAGCGCCGCCGATCCCCGGCAGACCGAGAAAAGTCTCCGGGATGGGGGCTTCCACGTTCGTCTGGCGGACGCCCAGGACATCAAGCGCATCCTGATGGTGTACTACCAGCGGGACATGGCTACGGAGTCCTTCCCTGATTTTGACGGAGAGGAGGCGGTGTGCCATGGCTAAGAAAGTACAGAAGAAGAAAACGGCGCCCAAGCCCGCCGTCGTCAACGCAAGCTCCATATCCTTCGCTTCGCCGCAAGCGGCAAAGCTCACTCATTCCGCTGCGTCTCCTCTCCCCACGCGAACCGCTTCGCTGGGTTCGCGCGGGGGCCCCAAAGATTTCCTGGACATGGCGGCCCCCTCGGTGGTGAAGTTCAACACAGACTGCGCCATCATCGGCTGCGGGTACCACACCTTCCTGTCCCTGCGGGGCTATGCCGCCTCTACGGAGGAACTGGCCCTGTTGAGCCGCCTGGGGGCCAAGGACGGGGTGAACCTCTCCCTCTACGCCCGGCAGGTCACCGCCGCCGAGGAAAAGCAGATCATCCAGAACGCCAGCAACAAAAACCGCCTGACCCGCTCCAACACCAACGACCTCCAGCAGTCCGTGGCGGCGGAGAGCGACCTCCAGGACGTGGCCGCGCTGGTCACCCAGATGCACCGCAGCCGGGAGCCGCTGATCCACTGTGCCGTGTTCATCGACATCAGCGCCCCGGATCAAGCCAGGCTGTCCACCCTGAAGGACTTTGTCACTGCCGAGCTGGCCCGGTGCAAGCTCACCCCAGACCCCCTGCTGCTGCGCCAGCGGGAGGGCTTCCAGGCCGCCAACCCCGCGGGGTTCAACGCCTTCGGCTCCCAGTTTGAACGGGTGCTGCCCGCATCCAGCGTGGCGAATCTGGACTTTTTCAACTACTCCGGCAAGACCGATCCCCGGGGCTTCTATGTGGGCCGGGACCGTTACGGCTCCAATGTCATCGTCGACCTGGACCGCCGCGCCGAGGACAAGACCACCGCCAGCGTGCTGATTTTGGGCAATTCCGGCCAGGGCAAGAGCTACCTTCTGAAGCTCTTGCTCTGCAATATTCTGGAGAGCGGAAAGTCTGCTATCTGTCTCGATCCCGAGCATGAGCTGATCGACCTGTGCGCCAACTTGGGCGGGTGCTTCGTGGATCTGATGGACGGGCGGTACCGCATCAATCCGCTGGAGCCCAAGGCATGGAGCGTTGACGGCGAAGATGACGAAACGGCCCCCGCCACCTTCCGCCAGCGGACACTCCTCAGCCAGCACATCTCCTTCCTCAAGGATTTTTTCCGCTCCTATAAGGATTTCTCCGACGCTCACATCGACACCATCGAGCTGATGCTGGAGCGGCTGTACACCAAGTGGGGCATGGACGATGGAACCGACTTCGCCGCCCTGGCCCCCGGCCAGTTCCCCATCCTCTCCGACCTCTATGACGTGATTGAGGACGCCTACGAGCGGTACGGGGACGAGGCCAGCCCCCTCTACCCGAAGGAGCTGCTCCGGGAGATCCTGCTGGGGCTCCACTCCCTGTGCCGGGGCGCGGAGAGCAAGTTCTTCAACGGCCACACCAACATCACCAGTTCCCGCTTCCTGGTTTTCGGGGTGAAGGGCTTATTGCAGGCCAGCAAAAATGTGAAGGACGCCATGCTGTTCAACGTCCTGTCCTACCTCAGCGACAAGCTCCTCACCGTGGGCAACACCGTCGCCACCCTGGACGAACTGTATATCTGGCTGTCCAACGTCACTACCATCGAGTACATCCGCAACACCCTGAAGCGGGTGCGCAAGAAGGAATCGTCACTGATCCTGGCGTCCCAAAACCTGGAGGATTTCGATGTAGACGGTATCCGGGAATTGACCCGGCCCCTGTTCGCCATCCCCACCCACCAATTCCTGTTCAACGCGGGCAGCGTGGACAAGAAGTTCTACATGGACAACCTCCAGTTGGAGGGCTCCGAGTACGAGCTGATCCGCTACCCCCAGCGGGGCGTGTGCCTGTACAAGTGCGGCAACGAGCGGTATCTGTTGGAGGTTCACGCGCCGGATTATAAGGAAAAGCTGTTCGGGGAGGCGAGCGGACGATGAATATCGTCTCGTACGGGGCTGGGATCAACAGCACCGCAATGCTGATTGGACTGCACCAAAAGGGTATCCCCATTGACCTGATCCTCTTTGCCGATCCCGGAGGAGAGCAGCCCTATACCTATGAGTATCTGCCCATCATGGACAACTGGCTGGCCCGCCATGGGATGCCCAGGCTCCAGACCGTCTACTGCACCGACAAGAACGGGAACCGGCTGACCCTGGAACAGGAATGCCTGCGCTCCGGCACCCTGCCTGCCATTGCTTACGGGTACAAGAAATGCTCCCTCAAACACAAAATCGCGCCCCAAGAGAAATTCTGCAACAACTACCCGCCCTGCCGGGAGGTATGGGCCAGAGGGGAAAAGGTGGTGAAGTTTATCGGCTACGACGTAGGGGAGGCAAACCGGCGTGAGAATGTCCGGGAGCATGACAAGGCCGACCCCAAGTATATCAAGGTTTATCCGCTGATGGACTGGGGCTGGACGCGGGAGGACTGCATTGCCGCTATCCAATCGGCGGGCCTGCCGCTGCCGGGCAAGTCCTCCTGCTTTTTCTGCCCCAGCATGAAGAAAAAGGAGATCCGCACCCTGTACCACCGGCACCGGGATCTCTATGAGCGGGCCATCGCCATCGAGGACGGCGCGAGGCCCAACCTGATCACGATAAAGGGGCTGGGTCGGGACTGGGCGTGGCGGGATTTCGTAACGGCGGATCTGAACCAGCAGGCCATGTGCTGGATGTTCCCCGAGGACGATCTGCCCTGCAACTGCCATGACGGCGGATAGGAGGATCAATATGGCTAAATCAATCGCAATTAAAATAGATGAGGATCTGTTTCGGGATATCCATGTCCAAGCGGCAAAGCGGAGACTGTCCATTGAGCAGTACGTCACCGGGCTGATCAAACGGGATTTGTTTCCGGAAAGATTTACGGAACATGGCGTTGTGCTGACCCCGGAGCAGAAGGAACAGCTCAAGGCCGCTGCGCAGACGGCAAACGCCGGGGCCTGCCAGATCGAGGAAGCCTTGGCTAAGGTACAGGGCCAGCTGGAGCAGGGCGGGCCCACCATGATGTAGGAGGATGCAATATGGAAATCATTGAATTTGACCGCTGGAAGCCCTCAGTGGACAATCCCCGGAAGGTGGAGTACGTAGGCCAGCGAACCGCCCAGGAAGTGTACGAGGAGCTGAAGCACCGGCTGGATGGGCAGGGATATCTGCCTGATGAGTATTTTCTGCTGAGCGACGAATGGAAAAATGGCCGGGAGATCCCCCGGGACGCGGATCTGTTCTGCACCGTGGACTACGGGGCCAGCGAGGGCGTTTATGTGGACGTGTACCTCAAATGGTACGATGAGAAACAGAAAAAGAGCATGACCGAGCGTTTCATCACGGGCAAGACCCTGGGCGAGAACGGGAACGACCTGGACAGGATGTTCCTCACCGCCTCGGCGATCACCAAGGCGGTTCATGGCGATCACGCCACCCACGCCCGGTATATGCAAGTCGGCGGCGCGGACGAGGATACGGGCGGCAGGGTAATCCATCTCAGCCAGCAGGAGGAAAAGGTTATCATTGAGGCGCTGGTGGAACAGCGGGAGCGGCAGGAGGAGGCCATGAGCCAGACCGAGCAGCTCCTTCGCCGCATGACCGGCAGCATCACCGCCTACATGGATACCGTGGGCCAGCGGCCCCTGCGCATCAGTGACTATGACAAGGCGGTGCTGGCCGTCCGGGACGGGGAGCTGTCCGCGCTCCGGGAGCTGTACCCCAGGGTGCGTGACCAGGCGGGCGAGCTGCTGATAGAAACCGCAAATCGCCCCGGCGTGGTGGGCAGGCAGATGACGCTTCTACTCGTGGCGGACACGGAGCGGTTCCCGGAACTGGCCTACCGTACCGCCTGCCAAAAGGCCATCGCCATCAACGACCCGGTAAAGGTGGCCTTCCTGTTGGAGCAGGCGGGGGGCTGCGTTCACGAGCTGTCCCCCTCCTTCCACGGCGAGATGGCTGGCTGTGCCTACATGGATCACCGGCACATCGCAAAAGAGATCATCAGGCAGTGTACCAATGAGCAGATTGCCGCCGCGCCGCCGTATCTCCTGGAGCTGTTTGCCCAAGACGCGGACTTCCACACCCTGTCCGCACTGGTGGAGAAGGGCATCTCCGGGGGAGACAGCGCGGCGAGGACGCTCCATATGCTGACCTATGAGGGCCGCAACAGCTGGATCGCGGAGGAGCTTCTGGAAAAGCGGATGTGGGTGGATCCCAACAATTACGGGGCTCTCCATGCCTGCGTGGAGAACGGCGCTGTGGATGTGGCCAAGCTGCTGCTGGACGGGGGGATGGACTTCAATCAGTACCGCCAGCGGTTTCCCGACAGCGGCAGCCCCGACACCATCCAGGCGCTGGAGGAACACTGGCAGACGATCCAGGAGCAGGCCCAGAAGCTGGAACAGGAACAGGCCGACGCACCCGGGATGGGAGGTGGCATGGCCCTTGGTTGATCCCGTCCTGGTGGCGAAAGCCGCCGCCACCCTGCTCACCAACGAAAAGACCCGGAAGGGCGTGGGCTGGGCCATCGCCGCCATCCTCTCCCCCGTCATCGTGGTGGTGGCCCTGCTGTGCGTCCTGGGTTCCGGCGCAGTGAGCCACAACATCTCCGCCGCCCAGTTGTGTTTCCAGGGCGGCGAGATCCCCGCCGATGTCCCCGCAGAGTACCGGGTGTGCATTGAACAGGCCCGGGCCAGCTTCGCGGAGCTGGATGAGATCATCGCGGACATCCAATCGAATATGGATGAGGGAAACAGCCTCGACCCCGCCCAGGTCAAGGCTGTGTTTTTCTCCCTGTATTTCGGCGGCGAGGCCCCGCCCCTCGCCCAGTTTGTCCACTGCTTCGCGTCCAGCGAAACCCGGACTGAAACGGTCACCGAGAAGGATGAGGACGGTAATGAAATTGAGGTGGAGCGCATCTATAACGTGTTCGTTCCCATTGAGGATATGGCTAAGGTGTACGCCAACCTCGCCGCTTCCCTCGGCGCGGACATCACGGAGGAACAGAAAACCAACGCGGACAATGTGTACAGCCTGATCAAGTACGGCTATCCCGCGGTGGGCGACGGCGGTAGCTTCGATGGCGCGGATGTGCCCTATGTGGGTGCGGACGGCTTCTGCTCCCCGGTGGGAGCCAACTGGCGGAACATTGTCACCTCTGAATTCGGCGGGCGCATCGACCCCATCACCGGCCAGCGGGACGGCCATACCGGCATGGATCTGGCCGTCCCCACCGGCACCCCCGTCCGGGCGGCGCTGCCGGGTACGGTGCGGGTGGCCAAGTACGACTCCAGCTACGGCTATTACGTGACCATCGGCCATGAGAACGGCCTGCTCACCCTGTACGGCCACAACTCCCGCCTGCTGGTGCAGCCTGGGCAGACCGTCCAGGCTGGGGATGTGATCTCCCTGTCCGGTTCCACCGGGCGGTCTACCGGGCCCCATCTCCACTTTGAGGTGCGGGTCAACGGGCAGAGGGCGAACCCAAGATACTATTTACCTTGAAGGAGGATGACAATGAAAATCAGAGCTGAAATGGGCCGCCGGCGCGCGCCCCTGTGCTCGCCTGAATATCAGGTGGACAAGGTGGTGGAGCTTCCCAACACACAGTTCGCTGCCTTTCTGATGAGGCCGCTGGAGCGGTATGACTTCATCAGAAGCAATCAGGTTGAGCCCCACCAGGGTACCGGCCATGACCACTGCCTGCTGGTGCTGGGCGAGGGCCGGGCGGACGGCGTGCTGGTGCAGTGCGGCGCCGATGGCCGCGCCGCGTATTCCGCCTATGTGGCGGGGGCGCGGGATGTGGTGCGGGACAGGCTGAACCAAGCCGCAGAGTTCATCGTCCAGCAGTGTGCCGAAAATCCGGGCGGCGGAAGCTGGCACGCCTATTTCAATCAACGCCCTGGCCGCGGTGGCTGCAGTGTCAGCTTCGCGGAGTTGGAGAAACGGCTTGGGCTGACCATCCGAGAAGGCAGCGGGTTGGACAGTATGCTCTTGGACGCCCTGCGCCGCAGGCCGGAGGTGTCTGCGGTGGAACTGGATGACGGATGCGTCAGCGTGGTCTGTGATCTGGGCCTCCGCCAAGATAAAGACGCGCCGGAGAAAAAGACAACCGCTTCGTTTTCGCCGGAGCGCGCGGCGGAACTTTTTGAGAATGCCGTATCCGCGGCGCTTGAGCTTTACCGGGGCGAGGATTGCTACTCCATGCTCCATGGCAGCTTCGGCCTGACCATCCGGGAGATCCGGGAGTATGGATATCTCTCGGATCAGGAGCTGTGCGATATCTGCCAGGTTCCCCGGCAGGTGCTGGAGGGCGGCACGAGGGTGAGGGACGTTCTCCAGCTGGACGGCGTTTCCGAATTTACCTCCCTGACCCATAAGGACTCCACCGTCCTTGTCCCGCTGGAAGATCTGGAAAAGCTGACCGCCAGCGGCCAGGAGAACTTCGCCGCCCTGCTGGACGCCTGGGTGGCCGACATCCGGGTGGATGACGGAGAACCTGAGCTGGTGCTGGAGGGCATCGAAGCAAAAGAACTGGAGCGGTTTTGCGATGCGCTGGAGGCCCACGAACAGGCGGAGCGGGCCATGGGCGACATGACGCCATGAAACAAAAAATCGATTTGGCCCAGGCATCCGAGGGGTTGGCCTTGTATGCCGCCCAGCGGCTGGTGGGTTTTGAACAGGGGCGTCCGGGCGAGTCCTACTGCCAGCCCGAAACGCGCCACGGGTGGATCCGCGGCATCATCCAGGGCATGGCGGAGGTGTGCGGACAGGACGCTGTGCCGCTGCTCCGCGCGTTCGGCCAGCGATTGGATGCGGCCAGTGGTTCCGCTGACATGGAGCCGCTCCCCCTGAATGGGCAAAAGTACACCGTCCAGAATTTACGGCGGTATGTCTCCGCCCTGGGGTGCATGGATGGCGACCAGCGGGCGCGGATTTTTGCCGTGAAGAAACTGCTGGAGGATGTGAGCGCCTACCTGCCCTGGGACGTGGGTGCCACCGGCGTCTACCCTGCCAGGGAGGAAACGGAACGGGCGCTCCTGCGGGCGGTGGCCCAGCGGCCCATCCGCTTTACCCGCGTCCTGTTGGGCGGCGAGTTGGATCCGGGCGGTGTGGAATACCTGCCTGGGATGGTCAATGACGTGGAAGCTGTGCGGCGCACCCGGGAGTTCCAACGGCTCACGCTGGAACATCCGAAGCGGGAGGAATGGCCCGCGCTGTGCATCGTCTGCATGGGCGGCGGACGGCAGGCGGAGTCCAATACGATAGACGCAGACGGGCTGGATATGGCGGTGATCCGCGAATACGAACGGGAGTTTATGAAGCGGCCCGGGGTTCGTCCAGTGTGGATGCATGAGCTGACCGTCCCCGTCCACGAACAGCTCCGAATGCTGAAATTCGAGCCGGGGAAAGCGCCGGAGGAGATCACCATGCCCAATACACTGGAGGCGTTCCAGACGGCGGTAGGCGGGGACATTGAAGTCGTGGGGCTGGACAGCGGCACCGTCCTGATCTGCAACGAGGAGGGCAAGCTGATGGGACTGTCGGCCAACCGTCAGGTGGGCGGCGATACCATCGCCGGGACGTTCCTGATCGCGGGTTCGGCAGACGGTGAATTCTGCTCCCTGTCCGATGAGGACACGGCCCGCTATGCCCGGGAGTTCGCCCAATCCATTTCAGAGCCGTGCCCGGAAGGGCTGAAGGAAATGACGTTCTACATCATGTAGTGAGGAGGAATCAGGAATGAAAAAAGCAAACATTACAGTGGCGTTCGACGAGGAAAAGCTGGGCGCGCTGGAGTTCTCACTGAAGAAAGAGGGCTCCTCCGTACAGGCGCGGCTGGAGCAGACCCTGGGGCAGCTCTATGAGCGCACCGTGCCCGCGCCGGTGCGGGAGTACCTGGACAGTCGCGCCGCCCCCGCGCCCCGGCCCCGCCGTCCGGCCAAGCCTGCGCCCAAGGATCGGCCCGCCCCGCCCGGCGAGGAGGGTGGCGTATGAACTCCCGGGACATCACCCTCTGGCTGGACGAGCGTTGGTATGACGCACTCTCCCGCCAGCTGAAGAAGAAGGATACCACCGTGGAGGATGAGCTGAACGAGTGCCTGGACGCGATGATCGACCAGCTCCCGGAGCAGGTACGGGAAAAGATCAGCCAGGATATCTGGGAGGAGGATCAGCAGCAGCGTGGGTCGGCGGAGGCCGCCCGCCGCATCTCTGTATTCCGGGTCACCCAGGGCGGCAGGACGGATCATCTGCTGACGCAGGGGACGATCCCTGTGGATGTGCTTCACACAGCCGTGGCGCTGCGCAGTTACCTGCTGGCAAAGGGGAACAGCACCCAGCGTTTCGCGGAACGTCTGCACAGCGTGGTGGACATCGCGCCGGAGGTGTTCCAGGACTACGCCGACGAGCTGATGCGGCGCACCGGGCGGGTGACCGCCGTGCTGGACATCGATCTGGATCGGGGCGAATTCTCTACCCTGGATGCGCTGAACGGCTGGGAGACATACACCATCCGGGACGTGTCCACCGCCGCGTGGCACGCCACCCGAAAGGATCATCTGGAATGGGAACGGCGGCTGGATATCTTCGCAGGTCATCTGGAAACCCGGATGCTCCGCTGTGATGCCC
Organism: uncultured Oscillospiraceae bacterium; assembly: GCA_910584285.1. Taxonomy (GTDB): domain Bacteria; phylum Bacillota; class Clostridia; order Oscillospirales; family Oscillospiraceae; genus Enterenecus. Next base: position 5,185 of record CAJTYK010000048.1, on the reverse strand, counting down.
CGAGGCAGAACCGACCAACGGCCCCGTGATGTAACCTCGCTGTTGGTTTTGCACTTGCAGCCCCGGCAAAAATCGTTGCGTTTGCTGAATGGATATTCCAGTCCAGGTATGGCATTGTGTTGCCAGCCCCAAAAATTTGAAAGAAGGATGAGTTGAACATGAGTACCCAAACCCGTTTCACACCTACCGAGGTATGCACCCTGGTCGCCCACGAGGCGGTGTCCATGCTGGACACGGTGCAGACAGAGATCCCCCAATGCGTGAGGGAATGCCGCACCGCGCTGGAGGCGCTCACCACGGTTCACGATCTGGGCGAGGACGGCAAAGCCCTGCTGGACTGGCTGGACACCGAGATCGCCAACGCTGAACTGTATGTCACCAACGGCAGGAACCTGCCCTACCTGATCGACATGACCTGCCTGAATCCTGAGCCGGACGCGGCGGCGCAGATGGATTTAATCTGGGCGCTGTTTGAAACGGCGGCGATGGAGGAGTGCAGGCCGGAGCAGCGGCAGGCGCTTCTGAACGCGGCACGGATGGTCACGGAGATGTGCGGGCTGGACGACCTAATCCTGGCCACCATTAAGCCAAACACAGCCAAATTGGCCGCTGGGCTGCGGGATGAGCTGGATGATGTCCACACTGCGCTCCAGGCCAACCCGGCGCCCCGCATCGGAACGGCGCATCAGGAAACGGGATAAATCAACCGCCCCGCACGCCCTGTCCGGGCAATTCAAAGGGCCGCTTCGCACCTTGCGGAGCGGCCCTCTGCTGTTCCCACCGCGTCAGCCCCTTTGAGGACGTTTGCGGCCCTCCTGTGGCCAACGTAGAGTCCCAGCCCCACCGAGGGGATGAAACGCGGTGTTGGCCCATTGTGGGCCGATTGTGCGGGTCGGCAGTTTTGGCCCCCGCCAAGGGCCCTTTCTGGCCCACCCGGAAGGGCAATGCAGGCGAGGCCGCAAGGGCAATCCAGGCGTTCGATTTTTGTGCGGGATAAAAGCGGGTGGTCGCTTTGCGCCCACCCGCCAGTGAACACCGCCCCGCAACGCGGGTCGGGGATGCGGCATGGGTGGTCGGTTTCCGGCCTTTTTGCTGTGGCAGGTGGTCGTGGAACGAAAAAACACGCCGCAAACCAGCCTGTCAGCCAGCTTCTACAGGTGGCTGTGGCAGGTGGTCGCGGCAATTTTTGGAGGTTTTTATGGAACAGAAGAACAAAGCTGGCATGGAAACACCGGAGATCAAAACCAGGATTCCCCTGTGGCTCTACCCCTCTACGCTGGAGGCGGTAGACCGGGCCATGGAGCGGGACAATTGCAAGAGTCGGAGCGAGTTTATTGAGAACGCCATCCGCTTCTACGCCGGGTATCTTTCCGGCAAGGACGCGGTGCAGTTTCTCCCCGCCGCGCTGGTGTCTGCCCTGCGCGCTACGGTGCAGTGCAGCGAAGATCGCATCGCCCGCCTGCTGTTCAAGCTGGCGGTGGAGATCAGCATGATGATGAATGTGCTGGCGGCGGGGCTGGAGATCGACGCCAGCCAGCTGGACGCGCTACGCTGGCAGTGTGTCCAGGAGGTGAAAAAGACCAACGGGTCGATCACCTTCAAGGACACGCTGAAAAAGCACGAGGGCGAGTGACCACGCAAAAATGTTGATTGTCCGCCAAGGGGTTTTTATACCCAAACGGGGCCCCCGCAAAGCCGTCCTCTGGCTTTGTGGGGAGAGGAGGGGCAAGGGAACGCAACGGGGAATGCCCAACGGGCGTTCCCCGTGGAGTGGACTTTGCCCCGACGTGAACCGAGTGTCGGTTCATGGTGGACTGCCCTGAAGGTATTCTCTCTAAGGATTTTTTAATTCAGAGGGATAACAAAAACGTGGGAGGTGCTGTCTACGCCGCGCGTGATTTTCAAGTGCCCGCACATCAAGGGCGGCGGTGGAAAGGCCGCCGCCCACCTGGGCAACTACGTCAGGTACGCCGCCACCCGGGATGGCGTGGAACGCGTTGATCCTGGCAAATCTATGCTCCCTGTCACGGACAAACAGGCCAAGCTGGTGGAACAGCTTCTCCGGGACTTCCCCTCCAGCCGTGACCTGTTCGAGTACGAGGACTACCATGCCGCGCCCACACGGGGAAACGCTTCCGAGTTCATCACCCGCGCCATTGAGGACAACTATGAGCAGGTGGGTCGGCGGGAGAATTACGTGGACTACATCGCCAGCCGTCCCCGTGTGCAGAAACTGGGGGCGCACGGACTGTTCACCGCTGGAAATGATCCGCTGGTGCTGTCCCAGGTGGCAGACGAGGTTGCCCATCACCCCGGCGTGGTGTGGCTGCCCATCATTTCTCTGCGGCGGGAGGACGCCGTGCGGCTGGGCTACGACAACGCCGAACGCTGGCGCAAGCTGCTGTGTGCCCATGCCATGGATATGGCGAAGGCGATGAAAATCCCCGACGCACAGTTCCGCTGGTACGCTGCCTTCCATGACGAGGGGCACCACCCCCACATCCACATGGTGTGCTACAGCGCGGATGCCAAGTCCGGGTTCCTCACCAAGCGGGGCATTGCGGACATCAAATCCATGCTGGCAAAAGAAATCTTTCAACAAGACCTGGTCGCCATCTACCAGCGCCAGACCCAGCGGCGGGATGAGCTCACCAGGGATGCTGGGGAGGTCATGGCGCGGCTCGTCACCGAGATGCAGACCGGGACGTTGGAGAGCCAGCACATCGGACAACTGATGATAGAGCTGGCCCAGCGGCTCCAGCACTGCTCCGGCAAGAAGCAGTACGGCTATCTGCCGCCAGCGGTGAAGTCGCTGGTAGATGAGGTCGTGATCGAGCTGGAGAATGATCCCCGCATCACCGCCGCCTATGATCTGTGGTATCGGGAGCGGGAGGAAGTGCTTCGCACCTACAAAGATGATCTACCGGAGCGCATCCCTCTTTCCCGGCAAAACGAGTTCAAGCGGATCAAAAATATCGTCATCCAGGAGGCCGTGCGGCTGGGTGAAATGGCGCGGATGGTTGAGGCGGAATCCCCGTCAGGCGATCCTCGCCAGCCGCATACGCAACCGACCATGCCCACTGCTCAGAGCAAGGCCAAAGCTCCATCGCCAGGTGTGGTGTTCAACTCCACCGCCTCACTCCTCTATCACATGGGCCGCATCTTCCAGGAACAGCGCCCCCAGCCTGTGGCCGGGATGCAGGTTACGGTGGACAGCAAGCTCAAGCGCAAAATCCGGGAGAAGAAGATCGCCATGGGCCACAAGCCGGATGATCACGAGGAGCAGGGGCAGACGATGTAAAGCCCGCCCGCATATGCCGGGGGCGGGCCTTGCTATGCCATTATTTTCCTTGCGCATGATCCACATAGCGTTCCATGAACTGCGCCGGGGTGAGTATCTCCGGGTGTTCCACGGCCACATCGGAAAAATCCTTATCGCCGGTGATGAGTACATCCACATCCTCCCGGATCGCGGTGTAAAGCACAGGGTAGTCCTTCTCGTCACGGATATCGAACAGCCCTGGTTCCAAGTCCTGGGGGGTGTATGCCAGTTCAAAGCTCATCGCCGTCAAAAGAGCGTCTACAGTTTGGAGCTTGCCCGGGAATTTTCGCTTGACCACATAGGCCAGTTCCTCTACTACAAAAGAGGACAGCACCAATCGATGTTCCTCAAAAATGAACCGCATCATCAGGTTCATCCGTTCGCCGGGGAACAGGAGCGCGGAGAGGAGTACATTGGTATCCAGCATCACACGCATCTCATTCCCTCCGGCGCTCCCGGCGCAGCTCACTGACCAAATCGGCCACGTCCTGCTCGTCCTTCAGGCCCAGCCGTTCGGCCTCCCCGGCAAACGCCGCCTGGGCTTTGCGCAGGGCCTCCATGGACGAATTCATCATGACGATTTTTCCCTGCTCCTCGACGAACAGGATCTTGTCCCCTTCCTTCACACCCAGCCTGCGGCGGATGTCGATGGGGATCGTGATCTGGCCTTTCGATGTGACTTTTGCGACTTCCATGACGGCAACTCCTTTCAAAGATCGGATTCCTTACTTTCCTTACCAACAGTATACCCGCTTACCGGGAAAAAAGCAACAGTGAGGTGAAAAAAGAATGCCCTACATCCATTTCACAGAGGAACAAAAGCTCCGGGCCAACGCGGCAGACCTGGTGGAGTTCCTCCGTTTCAAGGGGGAGCCGCTGATCCGCGAAGGGTCGGAGTTCCGCATGGCCAGCAACCACAGCGTCACCATACGGGGCAGCGAGTGGTACGACCATGCCACCGAGAAGGGCGGCGGGCCCGTGACCTTCCTCAAAGAGTTCTACGGTATGAGCTACCAGGAAGCGGTGCTCACCCTGCTCAACGAGGACGCCGGCCAGCTCTGCCCCCAGGCGAGCGCCCCACAGGAGAAAGTGAAAAAGTCCTTCGAGCTGCCACCCGCCAACGAAAACAACAGGCGGGTGTTCGCATACCTGCTCAAGCACCGCCATCTGGATCGGGACGTGCTCACCGCCTTTGCCCGGGCGGGGCTGATCTACGAGGATCAGAAATACCACAACGCCGTCTTTGTGGGCAAAGACCTGGATGGCGTCGCCCGTCACGCCCACAAGCGCAGCACCAACAGCCAAGGCAAGACCTTTCGCATGACGGCAGAGGGCAGCGACTTCCGCTACGCCTTCAACTGGCCGGGTACCAGCGGCCATTTGCTGGTATTCGAGGCGCCCATCGATATGCTCTCCCTCATCTCCATCTACCACGACAGCGACTGGACGAAGCACAGCTATGTGGCCTTGTGCGGCACGTCCTCCCAGCCGCTGCTGGGGATGCTGGAGCGGCACCCCAACATTGAAAACGTCCTGCTGTGCCTGGACAACGACCAGGCGGGGCAGCTTGCCACGCGGCGGCTGGCAGGGGTGGTGCGGGAGCGGGGAATGACGGTAGGCGCACAGGTGCCGGTTCTCAAAGATTGGAACGAGGGTGCAGCGACACGTTGCTGCAAATAAACTTTGACTGGGCTTAGAGCCTGGAAGGAGGTAAAAGCAGCGGGAAAAGCAGAGAAAATCCTGCTTTTCCTAACTGATATTCTGAGAAGTGGAATGATGGGGTAACGCCCTGAAACGCTTCCCCTGAGACTGCGTTGGAGGAAAGGGAGCGCAATCTCCCGGACTGACACAGCACGCTGAAGT
>CAJTYK010000047.1 GCA_910584285.1 uncultured Oscillospiraceae bacterium | reverse complement strand
TTCGTCTGGGTCATCGGCTACACCTTCCAGACCTCCTGCACCCGGGCGGGCCAGACCGTGCTCACCAACGACCCCAACCAGCGGCCCATGTTCACCATCTTCAACACGGTGGGCTCCCTGCTGGGCATGGGGGTCATGCAGTTCATGATCCCGCTGGTGAAGGGGATGTACGACGTGAAGGACGCTGCGGGCAACGTCATCACCTCCGGCTACGCCGACCCCATGGTGTACCGCATCATCACCCCCATCGGCATCGCCATTTCCGTGTTCCTGACTATCCTGGCCATCATCGGCATTGCCGAGAAGGATAACCCCAAATATTACGGCATCGGCGGCGAAAAGCAGGAGAAGGTAAAGCTCTCCGAGTACGTGGAGATCATCAAAAACAACAAGCCCATGCAGCGGCTGATGGTGGCGGGCGCGGGGTGCAAGCTGGCCCTGGCCATCGCCACCAACACCACCGTCCTGCTGGCGCTGTACGGCATCCTGATGGGCAATTACAACTCCCTGTACCTGCCCATGATGGTGCTGGGCTACGTGTGCGCGGTGCCCTTCTTCCTGCTCAGTATGCGCACCTCTCAGAAGCTGGGCCAGCGGGCGTCCCTGGTGCGCTACGTCTCCGTAGCCCTGGGCTGCTACGTGGGCGTGCTGGCGCTGCTGCTGTTCAGCGACCACGGCACTCCGGCCCGTATGCTGTCCTTCCCCTTCCAGGGCGGCGGCGCCATCAACCTGTACACCATCCTGTTTATCATTTTCTTCGGCATCGGCTACGGCGCGTACTACGCCACGGCAGATATGCCCATCCCCATGGTGGCGGACTGCTCCGACTACGAGACCTACCGCTCCGGCAAGTACATACCGGGCATCATGGGTACCCTGTTCTCCCTGGTGGACAAGCTGGTGTCCTCCCTGGCCCAGACGCTGGTGGCGTTTATTTTCCTCATCTGCGCGGGCCTGCACGAACTGCCGGACGACGGTACGCCTTACTCCGGCGGCATCAAGGTGGCGGTGATCGTGATGTTCTGCATCATCCCCATGCTGGCCTGGGCGGCCACCCTGCTGGCCATGAGGGGCTACTCCCTGACTGGCGAGAAGATGAAGACCATCCAGGCGGTGAATGCCGCCCGGAAGGAGGCTGTTGCAGGCGGCATGAGCCTGGGGCAGGCCATGGAATCTATCACAGACGAAACAGTGGGCAAAAAATGAAGATGGCACTTGGATAAATCAACAACTCCACACTTTTTGAAATGCTTACGTGCAATGCTGTAACAAAATATTTCTCAATTATCCACTTCTGGAAATGTGAAATAAAATGATACAGTATGTTGAAAAAGGGCGGCTTTTGTCATTGTGGAACACACCCGAATCCCCTATTATTTATTGTAGGAATTGTACAAATCCAGGCTCTAATTGATTGCAACCGTCCAGTAAATTGACAGAGGGAGAGATTGTTATGGTAAAACGCACCAGAGTTAAAAACCCGGATGCCGTTACGCTGCGAGACTGTTTCGGCACCACCGCGCTGTCCACTGTAAATGGGCTTTGCACCGTGTTCATGTCCAGTCTGTTCATGCAGTATATGACCGACTATGCGGGACTGGGCGCCATGGGCGCCACGCTGGCCACATCGCTGCTCCTGTTTGCCCGTATCTTTGATGCGGTGGACGATCCCATCCAGGGGTTTGTGATGGATCGCGGGAAGCGGACCAAAATCGGGAAATACAAACCCTTCTTCCTCCTCAGCATCCTGCTGACCGGCATTGGCTGCATCCTCCTCTACTCGCTCCCGTCTGCCTTTGCGACAAAGCCGGTGCTGATTGTCGTGTGGGTCATCTTCTTCTATCTCATGTTCGACGTTGGCACGTCCTTCTACAAGGATAACCTCCTGTTCCGGACGATGACCAATGATCCCAATGAACGCTCCAAGCTGGTTATCGGCCCCCGGGTGTGGACCATGATGCTGGGTGTTGTTACCTCCGCCTTTACAGCCGTGCTGGTTACGGTGAACGAAACGGTTGGGAACTATCACGACTCGTTTGCCATCCTGATTACCGTTATTGTTGGCGCGGCGATGGTGATTGCCCTGATCGGCTGGTTCCTGGTCAAGGAAAAGCACAGCGTGCAGGAAGATGAGGCAGAACCGGTAAAATTTAAGGACTTCTTCCTTCTGTTCAAAGAGAACAAGCCCATGGTGATCTTTTATTTGAAGTGCATCTTTGCCGGCTTTATCTGGTCCCTCATTTTCGCCACCCCTGCGTATTACATCAAATGGGGCTTCTGCACCGACCTTACTACCGGCGTCACCAACATGGAGCAGTATGGTGTTCTCAACGGCATCTCCTCCATGATGATGCTCATCCCGCTGTTGTTTGGCGCAGTCATCGGCCGCCCGATCCTGAAGCTCTTTAAGAATAACCCGATCAAAATGACCTGCTCCCTGCTGATCATGCAGTCGGTGGGCGGCCTGATCCTGTTCATTGCCCAGATGACAGGGCTGCTGGCGAAAACTCCTGCGCTGTTCTTCATCACCATGTTCATCATGGCGGTGGGTGTGGGAACCGACTTTGTCCCCCAGTCCATGGTGGAGATGGAGATCATGGACTACAACATTTACAAAACCGGCAAGGACCGCTCCGCCCTGACCATGGTGGCCGGCGGCTTCATCGTCAAGGCACAGGCGGCGCTTTCTGCGGCGATTATCGGCTCTGTGCTTATGGCAATCGGTTACAACGTGGATCCTGTCACCTCCGATTACCTGGGCGAGCTGTCGCAGATCCCCACCATGCTCAACTGGTTCATCGTTATCATGGGCCTGGTCCCCGCGATCCTCGGCGTGATATCCACCCTGATCCTGCGTAAATACCCCATTAAGGAAGACGAGCGCAGGAAAATCCGCGAGTGTCTCGATCAGCGCAACGCAGGATAAGGCTCAGTCCTCCGAAGCGTGCCTGCGGTACTCCAACGGTGTGAGATGATATTCCCGCTGAAACACTTTGTAAAACTGTGTCCTGTTTTCATAACCCAGCGACGCCGCGATTTGGCTGACCGGGAGTTCCGTGCTTCTCAGCAGCCGCGCCGCCTCAGCCAGCTGAACCTTCTGGCAATATGCCTTGAGGGTGTACCCGGTGTGCGTCTTGATGATGCGGGAGATATGCTCACAGGAGTAGTTGAGCGCCTCCGCAAGCTCAGTCCGGCGGATGACCCCGTGTTGTGCCTCGATCAGCTTCTTGGTCTGCTCCACGGCCATCAGCTCCCGGCTGTGCCCCAGCGAAACATGGGTGGCCTTATAGGTGTCGGGGCTTTCCAGCGCGGCAAACAGCCGGAGTAAAGAGGAGTAGATGTCGAACTGATAGCCGATCCGCTTCACGGAAAATGCGCGGATCAGCTCCTGGGTCAGCTGCGGGATCGTGTCCGTCCCCAGAAGGGTAAAGTCCAGGTAGTCCTTTTTATAGGCGGCGCGCTCCGAGAGGTTATCACTGAAAAACTGATTGAGGATGCTTTTGTACTGGAACGGCGGCGGAAATGATTTGGGCCACTGCGTCAGCAGCGCGGGGTCGATGCCGATGTAAACGATATCCGCGTTTGACATATCTGTTTCCCGGTGCATGGTATTTCGGTTGAGGAGGCAGAGGTTCCCCTGAGTGTAGGCGGTCTCTGCCTCCTCGATCATGACCCGGACATCGCCCCGCTGCACATACATCAGCTCGAAGAAGTTATGCTTGTGCATATAGGTTTCGTGAAAAAACTCGCTTCTTGCCGGAGTGTGGACGCAAAAGGACCACGTATCCATATAGTTGGAAAACAGATACTCTTGGGGCGTACGGATGCTGGTCACCACCGACAACGGAGAAAAATAGTCCCGCTCGGCTGTATGGTTGCGAAGATAGTTCGGGCCATGGCTGTCGGTTTGATCCCGCATCTCATCAATGCTGTCAAAATACAGATGTGTCATGTTTTCCATACTAACGCCCCCCTGAGGGCAGTATACCACAAAAACGCGCGTTTTTGAAGGAGGAATCACCATTGAAACGGCAATGCTACAATCCCTATCTCCCCAGCTGGGAATACATCCCCGACGCTGAACCGAGGGTGTTCGGCGAGCGGCTGTACATCTATGGGAGCCATGACCTGTTTGGAGCCAAGGAATACTGCGAGGGCAATTACGTCTCCTGGTCGGCCCCGGTGGGCGACCTTTCCGACTGGCGGTACGAGGGCGTGATCTTCAAAAAAGAGGATACCCCGTGGAATCAGGAAAAGCTGTCCTACTATGCCCCGGATGTGGTGCGCGGCACGGATGGGCGGTATTATCTCTACTACTCCGTGGCCAATACGTCCATCACCTCCGTTGCCGTGTGCGACACCCCCGCGGGGAAATATCAGTATTTGGGCGATGTCCATTTCCCGGACGGGCGGGTCTATGGCTCAAAGCCGGAAGACTGGTTCATGTTTGACCCCGCCGTACTGGTGGACGACGATGGACGTGTTTTCCTCTATGTGGGGAGCGGTCAGGCGTCAAACGGGAACTTTGGGCACGAGATCAAAGGCCTGTTTGTGATGGAGCTCGCGCCTGATATGCTGACCATTATCCGTGAGCCAACGATCATCATGCCGGCGGATTTTGACCCCAAGAAGCCAAACTATTGGGAGGGCCCCTCCATCCGCCACATCGGTGAGTGGTATTATCTGGTCTATCCGGCCACTAATATCACCGGTCTCAATTACGCCATGAGCCTGTTTCCCGACAAGGGTTTTGTCCACAAGGGGCCGATCCACTCCTCCAGCGATATCGGTTTGAACGGCAGAAAGCTCATGAACGCCGCCTATCCCATGGGCAACAGCCACGGCGGCATGGTGTGCGTCAACGGCCAATGGTACATATTTGACCACCGCACCACCAACGGGGCCAAAAGGAACCGGCAGGCCGTGGCCGAGCCCATTGAAATCCAGGAGGACGGCACGATTCAAATGGTGGAGGCCACAAGCTGTGGATTGAACGGCGGCCCCCTGAAGGGGATCGGAACCTATCCGGCCTACATTGCCTGCGTCCTTCATCACGCCGGGGTGTTTGGCATCCGCAACCCTATGGGCGGACCTGAGATCACCCAGGACGGCCCGGACTATGAACCGCCGGAGCCCGAGGGCCGTGAAGTGACGGTGGACACGGAGCCTTCCGCACCAACGGCCTATATCTCCAAAATGAAGAATGGCAGCGTGGCCGGGTTCCGATATTTTGACCTGGAAGCAACCACGCGCATCGACGTGACGGTTCGCGGCGGGGGCGGCGTACTGGAGCTTTTGCCCGGGGAAAAGGGTGTCGTCATAGCTTCCATTCCCATTGCCGCCGCGGACAAATGGACGGCTGCCGGCACGAAATTCAACACCAAGCGGCTGGCGCTGGAAAGCCGCCGGCCCATCGGCTCCTGCCCCCTGTATTTTCGGTATAAGGGCAAAGGCACCCTTGATATTTTGAACTTTACACTCGCATAACGAAGGAGGATAACCATGGACTGGACACCAATTTGGCATCAAGCCGCCGCCCCCGCATTCGCTATGGGCCTGTTGGCAGGGAAAAAGAAAACGGTGGTGTTTCATGTAACGCCCCAGGTTTCCGGCGAGAAGCTTCGGGTTCGTTTCTCAAATCACTATGGGAAGAAACCCTATGCCATCGGCGGACTGACGATATGGGCGCAGGGGAAGATGCACCCCGTCACGAGCGGCGGCAGCGGCTCCTTCTCTGTCCCCGTGGGGGAAAGCTGCTATTCTGACGAGATTCCGCTCCCGGTGTCCCAGGGCGGGGAGCTGGAGATCAGGCTCTATTATGCGTCAAAGGTCATGGACAGCAATATGACTGAGGAGGCCGCCGTTGTCTACCCGGGCGATCACACCGGGGACAAGGAGCTTCCCCCGGTTCGCAGGGAGGGCTATAAGGAGCAGTACAACCTCTATGAAGCCGTTCCCGGGATGGATCAGATTGATGTGCTCACCGGCCAGCCGTCGAAGATCATCGCAGCCTTCGGGGACAGCATAACGGCCATGAACCGCTGGGTGAAGCCGCTGCAAAAGCGCCTGTCCGACGCCTACGGCGGCAGGTACGCGCTGATGAACGCAGGTATCGGCGGGAACTGCCTGCTCTATGATATTCCGGGGCTGATGGGGGCTTCCTACGGAGAAAAGGGGGTATCCCGTTTTGAACGCGATGTGCTCCGCTTTGACGGCCTCCACGGGGTGATTCTCGCGCTGGGCGTCAATGACGCGGCTTATTACTCCAAAAAGACAGAGGCGGTCATCTCCCTGGAAAAATACGCGTCTGCCGTAACAGACATCGTGGAGCGGCTCCACAAGATGGGCGTCCGGGTGATTGCCCAGACTCTCCCGCCCCGCATCGGGTTTGTGAAAAAGGGCTATACCCCGGAGATGGAGGCCCTGCGGGTCAGTATCAACGGATGGATCAGGGAAAGCACGATGTTCGACTACATATTTGACGCGGACGCCCTGCTGCGGGATCAGAACAATCCCTCGGTCACCGACGAGCGCTACCATCAGGGCGACCACCTGCACCCGAACCAGGCCGGCGGTATGCTGCTGGCACAGGCATACGATTTGAAACAGCTGACCGGGGAGGCGTAGGCATGGGCAAGAAGTATTTTACGCTCAGCTTCGATGATGGGCTGGAGCAGGACAAACGGGTCATCCGGCTGATGAAGCAATACGGGCTTAAAGGGACCTTCAACCTCAATGCCGGCCTGTTCGGCGCCCGCGGCGAGGTGAAGGGGATCGGAACCTTCTCCTTCCAGGACTGCCCCGAGGGGGTAAAGCACAAGTGGCCCTTCTCCTATGTGCGGCACAACCGGATCCCGCAGGACGAGGTGCTCCAGGTCTATGAGGGGATGGAAATTGCCACCCATGGCTTCCGGCATGAATCCCTGGGCGCTGTCAGCGAGGACGAAATGCGCGCGTCGGTGGACGCGGACAAGGCCGCCCTGGAGGGGCTCTTTGGCGTCCCCATCGTGGGCCATGCTTATGCGCAGGGCTCCACCTCACCGGCGGTGCAGGCGTATTTGAAGGAACGGGGCTACCGGTATGCCAGGGCAGTGTTCCCCTCCGGCGGCTATGAGTTCCCCGAAAACCCGCTGAACTTCCGCCCCTCCACCTCCATCATTTTGAAGGACGCTATGAAGTTGGTGGAGCGCTTCAAGCGCGAGGAGGCCCGGGACCGGGACCTGCTGCTATACCTCTGGGCGCACAGCTATGAGATGGACTACGAAAAGGGCAATGCCAGCTGGGCTGCCCTGGAGCGGCTTTTTGAGGCCATCGCGGGGCGCAGCGATATCGTATACTGCACCAACAGCGAGGCATTCTCACATATTTGAGGGGGCGCAGACAGATGAAAAAACAAAACTTTAACACGGGCTGGCTGTTCAGTGCCGTGGGCGGGGAGCAGGCTATGAAGCCGGTCACGCTTCCCCATGACGCAATGCTGTACGAGAAACGCTCGAAGGATGCCGCTACAGCGGGGGCCTGCGGATATTTTCCCGGCCGCGCCTATGTCTATATCAAACGGCTTCCCGTGCCCGAGGAGTGGCGGGAGCAGTCCGCTGTCCTGGAATTTGAGGCGGTCTATCAAAACGCCCAGGTGTTCGTGAACGGCGCCCTCGCCGCCGAGCAGCGGTACGGCTATACCAATTTCTTTGTGGCGCTGGACCAGTATCTGAAATACGGCGAGGAAAATGAGATCAAGGTGGTTGCCGACAACTCAGCGGTGCCCAATTCCCGCTGGTATTCCGGGAGCGGGATCTATCGGAACGTAAACCTTTTCCTTGGGGATCGGAGCCATATTACCCCGGACGGCCTGTTGATTTCCACCTCCGGGAACGACACGGCCCATGTGAAGGTGTCGGTCACCGGCGGCGATACGGTTCGGGTCTCCATCCTGGACGGTAGAAGCGCCGCGGCGCAGGCCGAGGCGCCGGTAAAGGACGGGACAGCTTCCGTGGACATCCCCGTTTCCCAGCCCCGGCTTTGGGACGCAGACCACCCCGAGCTGTATCTGTGCCGGACGGAGCTGCTGAAGGACGGCGAGGTGGTGGACACGGCGGAGGAGCGGTTTGGTTTCCGCACCCTCAGCTGGAACGTCAAGGGTTTCTTCGTGAATGGGCAGGAGACGCTGCTTCGCGGCGCCTGCATCCACCACGACAACGGCATTCTGGGCGCGTGCTCCTTTGAAGCTGCTGAACTCCGCCGCGTCCGGCTGCTCAAGGAGGCCGGCTTCAACGCGATACGTTCTTCCCATAACCCGGCGTCCAAGGCCCTGCTGGACGCCTGTGACCAGCTGGGTATGTATGTCATGGATGAATTCTGCGACAACTGGCTGGTGCATAAAAACCCCTACGACTATGCGGACAAGGATTTCCGGGCGTGGTGGGAACGGGATCTCACTGCCATGGTGATCAAAAACTACAACCACCCCAGCGTAGTCATGAATTCCATCGGGAACGAGATCTCCGAGCTGGCCATCCCCGAGGGACAGGAGTACTGCAAAAAGCTGGCCGTCCTGGCCCGGAAGCTGGACCCGGGGAAGGCTGTGACCCTGGGCGTTAACCTGATGCTGTGCAGTATGTCGGCCAAGGGCGGCGGCATATACGGCGACAAAAAGGACGGGAAAGAGAACAAGAACGGCAGTCAGACCATGGATAATGTCCCTACCAGCGCGTTCTTCAATATGCTGATGAACATGGCCGGGGGGATGATTGAAAAAATGGCCGCCAAGCCCGCCGCGGATAATGCCACAAAGGTGTGCTTCTCCTACCTGGATATCGGCGGATATAACTACGCCGCCTCCCGGTATGAGAAGGACGGCACACTTCATCCGGATCGGGTTATCGTCGGCTCCGAGACCCTGCCCAAAAACCTCTATCACAACTGGCAGCTGGTGAAAAAGCTCCCCTATGTCATCGGCGACTTCATGTGGACCGGCTGGGACTACCTGGGGGAGTCCGGCATCGGCACGGTCCGCTACAAAAGCTTCAAGAATCCCGGTCAGGACGCGCCTATCATTTCCGGCGGCTGCGGCGTGATCGACATCTGCGGAAAGCTCCGCCCCGAGGTGCAGTGGAACCGGCTGACCTGGGGACTGGATCACACCCCCGGTATCGGCGTGGAACCGTATACCCATGCCGGGGAGACGGGTTCTGTGTCCATGTGGCGTGACACAGACGCAGTGGCAAGCTGGTCCTGGGCCGGCTGCGAGGGGAAGCGGAACAAGATCACCGTGTATTCCGACGGCGACACGGCGGAACTCATCATAAATGGGCGTTCCTATGGGAAGAAAAAGACAAAGGAGTATAAGGCCGTCTTCAAACACATTGCCTATGAGCCCGGAACGATCACCGCGATCAGCTATGACAGTGCCGGGAAAGAGCTGTCCCGCATCTCCATAAAGACTGCCGAGGGCGCCAGCGAACTGCGCGTGGCTGCTGATCGGAGCGCCTTGAAGGCGGGGACGCAGGATCTGGCTTATTTGAGCATCGACCTGACCGGCGCGGACGGGATCACAAAGTCTTCCGAGGACACCGCGGTTACGGTGGAGGTCAGCGGCGCCGGCGAGCTGCTGGCCCTTGGCTCTGCAAAGCCCAATATGGGGGAGAACTTCTTCTCCAATACCCATACCACCTATTATGGGAAAGCGCTGGCCGTTGTCCGCGCTGGAGACGCCCCCGGCGGGATCACGGTGACTGTGCGGGCAGATGGGATGCAGGCCAGGACGGTCGAACTGAACGCGATCTAAGCGGAGCAAAGAAGGGACGTTATGGACAAAAAAGAAACTGGCTTCTGGAACACCCCCCTCACCAGCTCGCTGGTGAGATCCCAGAGCGTAAAGCTGCCGGAAATGCTGCTGGGCTACTTCATCGGCCCCTTCGGGGCGCTGCTGTCCTCCGGCATCTTCACCAGCATCCTGCAAAACTACTTCACCGATGTGCTCAAGCTGGATTTGAGCTTCCTCACCGGGTTACAGCTGTTTTCCACCATCCTGATCGTGGCGGCCAACCTTGTGGTGGGCCAGCTTATTGAGCGCACAAAGGCCCTGGCGGGCAAGGCCCGACCCTGGGTGCTGTTGTCCGCGCTGACGCTGAGCGTGGCCAGCGTGCTCATGTTCATCGTCCCGTTCCAGAGCCCTGCGGCAAAGATGATGTGGATCGCCATCGCCTATAATCTCTACTACGCGGTGGCGTATCCCATCTACAACACCGCCAACTCCACCCTGATCCCTGTGTCCACCCGGGACAGCAAGCAGCGGGCTGCCCTGGCTTCCTTCACCAACGTGGCGGGCCTGGGGGTTATGGGTGTGGGCTCCATGGTGTTCCCTATGCTGGTATCCTTCGCCCTGAAGGAGAACCAGGGGCTTTGGTTCATGACCATGCTGGCCGTGGCCATCTTCACCGCCCTGACCATCTTCCTCCAGTTTAAGTTCACCCGGGAGCGGGTCACGGAGGAGAGCATGGGCACAGCCGGCAGCGACGCCCAGGACAAAACGGCCACCCTGGGGGAACAGCTCAAGGCTGTGACCAGCGAAAAGTGGTGGTGGATCACCATTGTCTTTTACATGGGCTTCCAGTGGAGCGGGGCCATGAAGAACGGCTCCATGGCTTTCTTCTGCAAGTGGGTGCTGGACAACACCTTCTTTGGCTCCGCCGACGCCTGGGGCGCGTCCCAATCCCTGCTGGCAGTGCTGGGGGCCATCCCCATGGCGGTGGCGGCGGCGCTGGTGGTGCCGTTGGCCAACAAATTCGGCAAGCGCACCGTCACCATCATCGGCATGGTGGTCGGCGTCATCGGCGGTGTCATTGCCGGGATGGGGCAGGGCCAGATCGTCCCGGTGGCCATCGGCGTGGCGATCAAGTGCCTGGGTTCCGCCCCGGCGTGCTACCTGATTTTGGCCATGCTGGCGGACGTCATCGACCACATCGAATTTGAGAGCGGCATCCGCACAGACGGGCTTACCATGTCCATCTACAGCTCCATCATGGTGGCCGCCACCCCCATCTGCAACGCGATTTTCAGCGCCATCCTGAACGGCAGCGGCTATGCCCAGGGGGCCGACGTGGCCCTGGGCACCGCGGGGCAGACCGCCGCGGCCCAGGGGGCCATCACGGTGAGCTATATCTGGATCGAGACCATCGCCTACGCCCTGTGCGCGGTGCTGATGCTGCTGTGGACGGTGGAGAAAAACCTCCCCGAGGAACAAAAGACCATCGCGGAGCGCAAAAAGTGAGGGGGCGCGGCGTGAAAACAAAGCAGGCGTTCAACCCCTATCTCCCCAGCTGGGAGTATATCCCGGACGGCGAGCCCCATGTGTTTGAAAACCGGGTCTACGTCTACGGCTCCCACGACAGGTTCAACGCGCCCATCTTCTGCGTCAACGACTACGTGTGCTGGTCCGCCCCGGTGGACGACCTGTCCGACTGGCGGTATGAGGGCGTGATCTACCACAAGAACCAGGATCCGAAAAATAAGCTGGGCCTGCGGCTGCTGTTCGCCCCTGACGTGTGCCGGGGGGCGGACGGGCGGTATTACCTCTACTACGCTTTTGACTTCATGGGGATTATGGGGGTGGCCGTCTGTGACACCCCGGCAGGGAAATACCAATTCCTTGGCCATGTCCATTATCCCAACGGCACTGTCTGGGGACGGCGGAAGGGCGACCAGTTCCCCTTCGACCCCGGTGTGCTGGCGGACGACGACGGGCGGATCTGGCTGTACTCCGGGTTTTATACGCCCACGCCCGCCTTCGTCACCGGCTTCAAGAAGCTGCGCAATGACGGCGGCACGGTGGTGGAGCTGGAGCGGGATATGCTCACCATCAAGGGGGAGCCCCGGGTGATCTTTCCCAAGGAAGGCCCCGGCTCCTTCTCCAACCACGAGTTTTTCGAGGCCAGCTCCATCCGCAAGGACGGGGACAAGTACATCTTCGTCTACTCCTCCCGGCACAACCACGAGCTGTGCTATGCGGTCAGCGGCCGGCCCGACGGCGGCTTCACCTTCGGAGGCACGCTGGTGAGCCAGGGTGACCTGTTCCTGGACGGCAACGAGGACGAGCGAAAGGGCCTGAACTACCTGGGCAATACCCACGGCGGGCTGCTGAACATCGGGGAGGACTGGTATATCTTCTACCACCGGCAGACCAACCGCCACTCCTATTCCCGTCAGGCCTGCGCGGAAAAGCTGGTTCGCAGCCCCGACGGCTCCTTCCGGCAGGCGGAAGTGACCTCCTGCGGGCTGAACGGCGGGCCGCTGCGAGGCATTGGGCGCTACCCGGCCTATATTGCCTGCAACCTGTGGAGCAGGGACGGGGTGGGGCGGTACGACTGCCCCAGCCCCCGGAGGGCCTTTGCCGCCCACCCCTTTTTTACCCAGACCGGAAAAGACCAGGAGGGGGACGGCGGCCAGTACATCGCCAATATGCGAAACGGCGCTGTGGCAGGCTTCAAGTATTTTGACATCAGGGAGCTCAAAACGGTATCGGTGGAATTGAGCGGCGCGGCGGAGGGGGAATTCCTGCTCTCCGACCGGCCGGACTTTCAAACGGTATCGGCGCGCATCCAGCTGAAGCTGACCGGCGGACGGGCGGAGTTCCACGCTCCCTGCGCCATGGCTGACGGGAAGCGGGCGCTGTATTTCAAATTTTGCGGGAAGGGAAGCGTCCATTTTCACTTCTTCTCTCTGAAAGGGGATCAAAATGAGAGCGAACCAATTTAATGACGGCTGGCGGTGGAAACACCTGGAGGACGATGGCCCCGGCGCATCCGTAACACTTCCGCACGACGCCATGCTGTCTGAGCCCCGGACGGAGTTGTCCGCCGGCGGCGTCAACACCGGCTGGTACGAGGGGCGGGACTATCTCTACACCAAGGTTTTTACGCCGGACAGAGCGCTGACGGATCAATGCGCTGTGTTGGAGTTTGAGGGCGTGTACCACAACGCCGAGGTGTGGCTCAACGGGGAAAAGCTGGCTTTCCGGCCCTACGGCTACACCAACTTCTATGTGGAGCTGACGGGGAAGCTGCGGGTGGAGGCGGAAAATACCTTGGAGGTCATCGCCCGCAACGCCGACCAGCCCAATTCCCGCTGGTACTCCGGCGCGGGCATTTACCGGCCTGTTGTCTTGTGGACGGCGGGTCGGGAGCACATCAAGCTCAACGGGGTGAAGATCCGCACGCTATCCCTGGATCCGGCCCAGATCGAGGTGCGGGTGGAGACGGAGGGTGCGGGGCCGGTGTCCGTGGCCGTCCTGGACGGCGGACGGGAGCTGGCCGCCGCCTCCGGGGAGACCAAGGGGCAGTTTACATTTGCCATGACCCTGGAAGGGGCTAAGCCCTGGAGTCTGGATGATCCGCAGCTCTATGCCTGCCAGGTGAGATTTGGGACGGATGAGGTGGTGGAAACCTTCGGTCTGCGCACCCTGGAGTGGGGCCGCCGCGGTCTGCTGCTCAACGGGGAGCGGGTCATTGTCCAGGGGGCCTGCATCCACCACGACAACGGTGTGCTGGGGGCCTGCTGCTACGAGGACGCGGAGTGGCGCAAGATCCGCATTTTGAAGGAAAACGGCTACAACGCCGTCCGCTCCGCCCACAACCCCTGCTCCAAGTTCCTGCTGGACGCCTGCGACCACCTGGGCGTGCTGGTGATGGACGAGTACATCGACCATTGGTACATCCATAAGACGGAACATGATTATGTGGATTACTTCATGGAGTGGTGGAAGCAGGATTTGAAGGACATGGTGGACAAGGACTACAACCACCCGTCGGTGATCCTCTATTCCACCGGCAACGAGGTGTCCGAGACCGCCCAGAAAAAGGGCATCAAGCTCACCGCCGACTTAACCAATTATCTTCACCAGCTGGACGAAACCAGGCCCGTCACCTGCGGCGTGAACATCTTTTTCAATTTCCTGTCCTCTGTCGGCTTTGGCGTCTACAGCGACGAGAAGGCAAAAAAAGAGGCCGAAAAGGCGGAAAAGCTGAAAGCCGCCGGGGCAGCGCCCAAGAAAAAGAAGGCGGTGGGCAGCGAGTTTTTCAACAACATGGCGGGGCTGTTTGGGGACAACTTCATGAAGCTGGGGGCCACCCTCCCCCCCTGTGACTGGCGAACCCGGGACGCCTTCGCCAATATGGACGTGGCGGGATACAACTATGGCATCTTCCGCTATGAGGGCGACCTGAAAAAGTACCCGAACCGGCTGATCCTGGGCAGCGAGACCTTCTGCTCCGATGCCTACCGGTTCCGGGAACTGGCGAAAAAAGAGCTCCGAATCGTGGGCGACTTTGTGTGGGCAGGTATGGACTACCTGGGCGAGGTGGGCATCGGCTCCTGGGAGTACCAGGACTACGCGCCGGACTTTGGCCACGGCGTGGGCTGGGTGTCCGCGGGCTCGGGCCGGATCGACCTGACGGGCCTGCCTCTGGGTGAGGCGCTGTACACCCGGGTGGCCCTGGAGCGGGACAAGGGCCCATACATCGCCGTGTGCCCGGTGAACCACACCGGTGACAAGCACTCCCCCTCCGCCTGGAAAATGTCCAACGCCATCCCCTCCTGGAGCTGGCGGGGCTGCGCGGGCAAGCGCGCCAACGTGGAGGTCTACGCCCGTGCCCACAGCGTGGAGCTGCTGGTGAACGGCAAACGCGTGGGCAAAAAGGAGCTGAAAAATGACTGCATGGCCAAATTCCGCTGCACCTATGAGGACGGCACGGTGGAAGCGGTGAGCTATGACAGCCATGGGCAGGAGCTGGGGCGCTGCTCCCTGCGCACCGCATCCCCGGAAACACAGCTGCGGGCCGTACCCGAGGAGGGCGACGTGGAGCCGGGCCACCTGTGCCATATCAGACTGCAATACACCGACGAAAGCGGTGTCATCAAGCCGCTGGAGCGGGGTATCCTCAGCGTGAAGGTGACAGGCGGCAGGCTGCTGGGCCTGGGCAGCGCGTGCCCTTACAATGAGACCGGCTACACCACAGACCGTACCGACACCTATTACGGTGAGGCTCTGGCTGTCGTACAAGCGGGAGAAGGTGCGGAACTCACCCTGGCTGTTACAGACGGCAGATACGCAGGGAGTGTTACCATCCCTGTGATCCGCTGAAGGAGGATGACAGTATGCTCTATATTGGCATTGATCTTGGCACCTCCGCCTGCAAGCTGCTGCTGGTGGACGGGAGCGGCGCGGTGCTCAGCGAGGTCACAAAGGAATACCCCCTGTCCTTCCCCCACCCCGGCTGGTCGGAGCAGAACCCGGACGACTGGTGGCGGGCGGTGACCGAGGGCATACCCGAGCTGCTGCGCGGCTTCGATGCCACCCAAGTCGCTGGCATTGGCGCTGGCGGCCAGATGCACGGTCTGGTGGCGTTGGATGAGAACGATGAGATCATCCGCCCCGCCATCCTGTGGAATGACGGGCGGACGGCCAAAGAGGTGGACTATCTCAACAACGAGATTGGCAAGGGCAAGCTGAGCCGTTATACCGCCAACATCGCCTTCGCGGGCTTCACCGCGCCAAAACTGCTGTGGATGCGGGAGAACGAGCCGGACAATTTCGCCAAAATCCGCAGAATTATGCTCCCCAAGGACTACATCAACTACAAGCTCACCGGGGCGCACTGCACCGATTATTCCGATGCCTCCGGTATGCTCCTGCTGGACGTGGAGGACAAACGGTGGAGTTGGGAAATGTGTCAAATTTGCGGCGTCACCGAGGAACAGCTCCCCAAGCTGTACGAGAGCTGGGAGACGGTGGGAACCCTGAAAGCCGATGTGGCGAAAGAGCTGGGGTTACCCGAGAGCGTCAAGGTCTGCGCCGGAGCGGGGGACAACGCCGCCG
>CAJTYK010000046.1 GCA_910584285.1 uncultured Oscillospiraceae bacterium | reverse complement strand
GCCAGCCCAACCTGAACCTGCTGTTCAACTACAATATGCCCTTCCGGGCCATCGCTAAGATGACCGGCGGCATCTCCATGGTGATCTTCTTCTTCGTCAACAAGATCATTTTCCCCGAGGGAGAGACTCAAAAGACATAAAGCAGTAAGCGTCCGTTGCTGCTGTTTGGGAAAAGTGTTGGATATCCTCCGGGTTCTGTGATAAGCTATCTCAAAACAGAACAGGGAGAGTTGGAAATGCTTACGTTTGAAAATGTTTTATCAGGGTTCAATGACTATCTCACCGAAGATATCAGGTACGAAATCACCATGACCTCCCGGGGATATGTCATTCTGGAGTGGAGCGCCAATGATAGGGAGCTGGAAAGCGCAGCATTTTGTCCCACACCAGAATCAATGAAAGACGCCCTGCTGGATGCCCTGGCCGGGTATCTGCAATACAAAATCACGCTGTGCAAGCGAGACTTGACCGACACCAAGGTATGCGGGGACACCGTTCTGATTCAATTCCCGTTCTCTGGTCAGCCGGCGCCATGCGCCACCCTTCATTTTCGCTTGGGAAGCTTATGCTTCGTGCCGTCCGGCTCCACCAGATAGGTGTTTTCCAGCTGGCCCATCAGGCTGGTCTTCACGCTGGCGATATACTCTTTGCGCAGGGCGTCCCGCTCGGCCAGCTCCGCCGGGGTCAGGGTTTCCCCCGCCTTCACCCGGCGGGCGAACTGGTTGATGCGGTCGATTTTTTTCTGCTCCATTACAGATACCTCTCGATCTCAATGATAATCCGGCCCTTTCGGGACTGGCCCCCCACGGTTTTCAGTACGCACTTGCCCAGCCCCCGGCAGGTGATCACGTCTCCCTGCTCCACCAGCTTGTCCGGCTTGAGGCACTCCCGGTGGTTGAGGGCCACACGGCCCCCGGTGACGGCGTCCGCCGCCTTGGCCCGGGCCAGGGAGAAGCCGGAAGCCAGCACCGCGTCCAGACGCAGGGTAGATACGGTGTCGTGGATCAGCTTCACCTCTGCCGGGGCGGGGGCCAGCTCGGACAGGGGGATTTCCCGCAGCTTCAGCCGATACCGTCCCGCCTGGTCGAACTGGGAGAGGATGATGGGGGCCGCGTCCCTCAGGCAGACGATCTGGGCGGCCTGCTCCCCCACTAAAATGTCTCCCACCTTCTCTCGGGTGAGGCCGATGCCCATCAGCCCGCCTAAGAGATCCCGATGGGTGAGTTCCGCCCCGGTGGGCGGGTAGGCGCACTCAATGGCGGCCAGTTCGTCCGACGGCTCCCAGTCCTCGGGCTCTTGCCAGTCGGGGAGGAACACGCAGACAGTGCGCTCCGCCCCCGTAAAGCCGCCGTGGAACAGGTGGCTGGGGTGACCGCAGGCGGCGATGAGCGGCTCCAGCGCCGCCCGCTGGGCGGGGGACAGGAACTGGGTGGCACAGGGGATGGATCGGTTGGCCGCCCGATCCAGCTGATCCAGGGCCCGGGCCAGGACGACGCGCTCCTCCGGGTCTTTGGAGAATTTGTTGAGCAGCTCGGTTTTGTTCATATCACGCCTCTCCTCTGGGCTTCCTCTATCAATTTGGGTTGGATCAGCGGATAGGTCCAGCTCTCAGGCAGACAATCCATCAGATAGATTTCCCTGATTTCGTGGTGCAATCCGCCCTCCAGGGCGGCAATCTCCCCATAGTACAGCATACCGTAATCCCGGAAGGAGTAGACGCACACCGGGGTCAGCGTGAACTCCGACGCGCCGGTCTCCTCCACCAGCTCCCGACGCGCCGTCTCCAGGATCGGTTCCCTCGGTTCCCTGTGTCCGCCGGGGATCTCCAGAGTGTCGCGTTCCCGGTGGCGGCAAAACACCCACTTGCCCTGATATTTGGCGATGATGACCGCGTATTTCAACAGGGCATCGTCCACATGGCCATAGAATTTTACTTCAGGCTGTTCCATTTCTCACACCTTCTTGGCTCATACCACCCGCTTCTGGGCATTGTACAGCTGGGCGTACTCCCCGCCGCAGGCCAGCAGCTCCTCGTGGGTGCCTTCCTCTAAAATATGGTTCTCATCCACTACGATGATTCGGTTGGCGCTGCGGATGGTGGACAGCCGGTGGGCGATGATCAGGGTGGTGCGGCCCTTCGCCAGCTCGTCAAAGGCGGATTGGATGCGGGCCTCCGTCACCGAGTCCAGGGCAGAGGTGGCCTCGTCCAAAATCAAAATGGGTGGGTTTTTCAGGAAGATCCGGGCGATGGACACCCGTTGCTTCTGCCCACCGGACAGCATCACGCCGCGCTCCCCCACATAGGTGTGGAAGCCGTCGGGCATGGCCATGATGTCGTCGTAGATCTCCGCCCGGCGGGCGGCCTCCACCACCTCCGCTTCGGTGGCGTCCGGCCTGCCGTAGCGGATGTTATCCAGCACGGTGCCCGCGAACAGGAACACGTCCTGCTGGACGATGCCGATGTTCTGCCGCAAAGAGCGCTGGGTCACCGAGCGCACGTCCTGGCCGTCCACTAAAATCCGGCCCCCGGTCACGTCGTAGAACCGGGGGATAAGCTGGCACAAGGTGGACTTGCCGCCCCCAGAGGGCCCCACCACCGCCACCGTCTCCCCCTGGGGGATGTGGATGGACACGTGATCCAGCACCGCCGGGCCGTCCTCATAATGGAAGGACACATCGTCGATGAGGATATCACCCTTCGCCGTCCCCATCTCTTTGGCGTCCGGGGCGTCCTGGACGGCGGGTTCCACCCGCATCAGCTCCACGAACCGCTTGAAGCCCGCCATGCCGTTGAGGAACTGCTCCACAAAGGCGGCCAGCTTCCGCACCGGGGTCAGGAAGGTGGAGATATAGAGGATGAAGGCGCTTAGATCGACGAAGGTCATCTCCCCCCGCATGATGAAGAAGCCCCCTGCCGCCACCGTCAGCACGTTCATGGCGGGCAGGGCGAACTCCAGCCCCGCGTGGTAGATCCCCATGGCCTTGTAGGAATCCCGCTTGGCCTTTTTGAACAGCTCGTTGGACTGCTCAAACTTGGCGGTCTCCTGCGCCTCGCTGGCAAATGCCTTGGCGGTGCGCATACCGGATATGGCCGACTCCAGCTGGCCGTTGATGCCCGCCATGTTCTGCTTCACCCGCACCGATGCCTGCACCATCCGCCGCCGCTGGATCACGGTGAAGATGACGAAAATGGGCACGATGGCAAACACGATGAGGGCCAGCTTCCACTGGATGGTAAGCATCAGGCAGAAGGCCCCCAGGAGGGTGACGGCGGAGATGAACAGATCCTCAGGGCCGTGGTGGGCCAGCTCCGTGATCTCAAAGAGGTCGTTGGTGGCCCGGCTCATGAGCTGGCCGGTGCGGTTCTTGTCGTAGAAGGAGAAGGACAGATCCTGCATATGGCCGAACAGATCCCGGCGGATATCCGCCTCGATGCGCACCCCCATCATGTGGCCCCAGTAGGTGACGATGAAGTACATCACCGAGCGCAGGGCGTAGGCCGCCAGCAGCAGGCCCATGACGGTGAAAAAGGCGGCATAGAGGCTCTGGGGCAGCAGACTGTTCATGGCCTCCCGGGAGGCCCAGGGGAAGGCCAGATCCACCAGTGCGATGCCCAGAGCGCAGCACATATCCAGAATAAACAGGCCCAGGTGGGGCTTATAATAGGACAGGAAGATGGGGACATAACCCCGCCGGAAGCGGTTAGACGGCATGGGAAGGACACTCCTTTTCACAGATCAGGCTGTTCGTCAGTAAAGAAATAGTATAGCGCAAAGAATTTCCCTTGTCAATGCGGCGGGATGGGCTTATAATAATGCGTACTGCTGAGAGAAAAAGAGAGGGAACATAAAATGCTTGACGCGTTTCTGGTGGTGGGAGGCAGCGTGCTCACCCTGTTTCTGCTGATGTCGGTGGGCTTCCTGTTCGGTCGGCTGGGCCTGCTGTCCGGGGACACCCTGTCCCAGGTGTCCCGGGTGCTGCTGTACGTGGTAACCCCCTGCATTATGATCACCTCCTTCGAGGTGGAGCGCACCCCCCAAACCCAAGGCCAGCTCCTCACCGCCCTCACCGTCATGGCCGGGGTGTATCTCCTGTACATGGCCCTGTCCCTGATCCTGTTTCCCCGGGAGGGGGAGGCCCACAAGGGCATCCTCCGCTTTGCCGCCGTGTACGGCAACGCCGGGTTTATGGGCCTGCCCCTGATCCAGTCCGCCCTGGGCGACGAGGCCATGATCGCGGCAGTGGTGGGGCTGGCGGTGTTCAACACCGTCACCTGGACCCAGGGCCGGGCCCTTATCGGCGGCCGGTCGGAGCTGTCCCTGAAAAAGCTGGCCCTGAACCCGGGCATTTTGGGGTTCGTGGGCGGGCTGCTGCTATTCTTCACCGGCTGGCGGCTGCCCGGGCCGGTGGACGCCGCCGTGGGCTACCTGGGCAGCATGAACACCCCCCTGGCCATGGTGGTCATCGGCGGGCAGATGGCCCAGGCGGATCTGGGCCAGGTATTTTCCACCCGGAAGCTCTACATGACGTCCGCGGTGAAGCTGTTGGGCCTGCCGCTGCTGACGGCGGCGGTGCTGCTGCCCTTCCGGGTGGAGCCCATGGTGTTTACGGCCACGGTGATTCTGGCCGGCTGTCCCACCGCCGGGGCCACCAGCCTGTTCGCCCAGAGCATGGGCAAGGATGCGGCCCTGGCCGCCCAGCAGGTCACCCTGTCCACCCTGCTGTGCCTGGTCACCCTGCCCGCGGCAGCGGTGCTGGCCCAGCTTTTGGCGGCGGGCTGACCGCCGGCGTCCCGGCGGATTTACTATAAGGAGGCGGTTGGCATGAACGATTCCCCCCTGGCCTGGGGCGAGCGGGCCCAGCTCTGGCTGCGGCTGGGGCTGCGGGCGGTGCTGGCCCTGGGCGGGCTGGCGCTGGCCGTGTGGGTGGGGCTGCCTCTGCTGTCCCTGCTCAGCCCCTTTGTGCTGGCCCTGGTGCTGGCCTGGGGGCTGAACCCGGCGGTGAAATGGCTCCAGCGGCACTCCGGCGCCCCCAGGAAGGCCATCTCCATGGTGCTGGTGATCCTGGTGTTCGCCGTCGCCAGCGGGGTGCTGTTCGGCCTGGGCTGGGCGGCGGTGGGGCAGGTGCGCTCCCTGTTCGACAACCGACAGTCCCTGCTGGACGAGCTGCTGGAGGGGCTGGCCGGGGTGGTGAACAGCGTCCAGGGCTGGCTGTCCGGCCTGGGGGATTTCGTGCCCCAGGGGGTGATCACCACCGGGGAGGACCTGATGGCGGCGGTGCTGGACTGGGCGCGGGGGCTGGATTTCTCCGGCTGGCTGGCCCAGATGGCGGGGCAGGCCCCCTCTATGGCGGCCAACGTGTCCAACTTCGCCGTAGCCCTGGTGGTGTTCGTCATGGCCAGCTACTTCATCACCGGGGACTATCCCCGGCTGCGGTTCGAGCTCACCGACCGGGTGCCCCTGGTGGCCCGGGACTTTTGCCGCTCGCTGAAGGACATCTTCATGAGCGCCTTCGGCGGCTATATTAAGAGCCAGCTCATCCTGTCTCTGGGGGTGTTCCTCATCCTCGCCGTGGGCTTCCTGTTCATGAGGCAGCCCTATGGGCTGCTGCTGGCCTTCGCCCTGGCAGTGCTGGACTTCATCCCCATCATTGGCGCGGGCACCGTCATGGTGCCCTGGGCGGTGGTCGACATGGTACTGGCCCAGTACGGTGAGGCGGCGGCGCTGATGGCGGTGTGGGGCGTCATCGTGCTGTTCCGCCGCTTCGCGGAGCCAAAGATCCTGGGCAACCAAACGGGGCTGTCCCCCATCCTGTCCCTGGTGGGCATCTACGTGGGCATGAAGATCGGCGGCGTGCTGGGTATGGTGGTGGGGCCGCTGCTGCTGCTGGTGTGCATCAACCTGGCCAAGCTGGGCATTTTCCGCCCGGTGCTGGACGATCTGTCCCTGGCGGCGCAGGACATCAACGCCATCCTCCGCTCCGGGCGGAAGCGGGCGGAGGAGTAGGCCCGCTCCGCGCACAGACAAAAGCCGGCGGCTCCGGAGAGGGGCCGCCGGCTTTTTCTCCGGATTTTGAAAATTTTTCTCCCCTTTTTCTGTCGAATATGATAGAATAGATGCAGAACACCATAAAAGAGACAAGGAGGCCCTCTCATGGAAACCGCAATCATGCACAAGCAGACGGTGATCATCGACGGCGCGCAGTACGAATACCCCCACGGCACCCCCTTCCGAACCATCGCCGCGGACTTCCAGGATCAGTATCCCGACGACATCCTGCTGGTGAACCGGGACGGGAAGCTGTGCGAGCTCCACAAGGTGCTGGATCGGGACTGTACCCTGCGCATGGTCACCGCCCGGGACGTACCCGGCATCCAGACCTACGAGCGCAGCGCCGTGTTTCTGACCATCAAGGCGTTCTACGACGTGGTGGGCAAGGACAACGTGGAGCGTATCTCCGTGGGCTATTCCGTCAGCCGCTCCCTGTTCATCCGGGCTCAGGGCAGGTTTACCCTGAACCAGGCCCTGCTGGATCGGGTGGAGGCCCGGATGCGGGAGCTGTCCGACGCGGCCCTGCCCATCCAGAAGCGCTCCGTCAACACCGACGACGCCATGGAGCTGTTCCGCCGGGAGGGGCTGATCCACAAGGCGGATCTGCTCAGCTTCCGGGTCAATTCCCACGTGAATGTGTACGAGCTGGACGGCTTTGTGGACTACTTCTACGGCTACATGGCCCCGGACACGGGATACATCCGCTGCTTCGCCCTGGAGCAGTTTGAGGACGGCTTTGTCCTCCGCCTGCCCACCCTGAAGGATCCCGGCCGACTGGGGGAGTTCAAACCCTCCTTGAAGGTGTTCCGGGAGCTGCGGGCCTCCACCCAGCGGGCGGAGGCGTTGGGGGTGTCCAACGTGGCGGAGCTGAACACCGTCATCGCCCAGGGGCAGGCCACGCCGCTGATTCTGAGCTATGAGGCCATGATGGAGAAGAAGATCGGCGACATCGCCGCCGAAATCGCCGCCCATCGAGAGGTGCGCTTCGTCATGATCGCCGGGCCGTCCTCCTCCGGCAAAACCACCTTCTCCCACCGGCTGTCCACCCAGCTGCGGGCCTGCGGCCTGCGGCCCCACGCCATCGCCACCGACAACTACTTCAAAAACCGGACGGACACCCCCCGGGACGAGAATGGAAACTATGACTTCGAGGGCCTGGGCGCCATGGACGTGGAGCAGTTCAACACGGATATGACCCACCTGCTCCGGGGCGAGACGGTGGATATGCCCACCTACAACTTCAAGCGGGGAGCCCGGGAGTACAACGGCAGCCAGCTCACCCTGGGAGCGGAGGACGTGCTGGTCATCGAGGGTATCCACTGCCTCAACGATCAGTTCACCTATTCCCTGCCCCGGGAGAGCAAGTACAAGATCTACATCAGTTGCCTCACCACCCTGAACATCGACGATCACAACCGCATCCCCACCACCGACGCCCGTCTGCTGCGGCGCATCGAGCGGGACGCCCGCACCCGGGGCTACTCCGCCCAGGCCACCATCAAAATGTGGCCCTCCGTCCGCCGGGGGGAGGAGAACAACATCTTCCCCTTCCAGGACAGCGCGGACATGGTGTTCAACTCCGCCCTGATCTACGAGACCTCCCTGCTCAAGCCCTACGTCCAGCCCCTGCTGTTCGGCGTGCCCCGGGACAGCGAGGAGTACATCGAGGCCAAGCGGCTGCTGAAGTTCCTGAACTATTTCCTGCCCATACCCGGGGACAATATTCCTAAGACCTCCATCATGCGGGAGTTCATCGGCGGCGGCTGCTACCACGTCTGATGGATCGGCGGCAATTCCGACTTGTCAACCGGGTTCGGGTTTGTTATAATAGAGTAAAGCGCCATAGCGCGCGGCAATCTTCTGATCGGCGGTGATGCAGATGTCCATCAAGGAGAAACTAACATCCATCCTGTTCGGCCCAAAAGAGGCGGAGCCAGATCCGGAGCAGGAGGATCCCCGCGTTTTGCCGGAACAGCCCGGGGAGGAGCCGGAGTCCTCCTTCCTCCCCGCGGAGGATCCGGCCCTGCTGAAGCTGTCTGCCGACCACCCCCTTCAGCAGCTGTATACCATCCGGCGGCGGGAGTCGGGCTATCTGCCCACCCCCCGGCTGTGCATGGACGAGGACGGCGCGCTGGCCCCCGAGGTGATCAGCAGGGAAAAGGCCCGGCTTCAGAGCGGGCTGAGAACCGCGTCCGCCTTCCGGCTGAAATCCATCCAGAACCAGAACAAGAACGCCGACAAGGTCAAGCGGAGCAAGCCGCCCAAGGACGGCGAGGAGCCGGACAAGGAGAAAAAGCCCGTGGGGCTGGACGCCTACCCGTGGATCTTCCTGTCCGCCGACAAGCTGTACGCCTGGGTGCTGGTGTTCCCGCCCACGGGCGAGGGGCGGGAGCTGACCCGGGAGCTGCTCCACCAGGCCATGGAGGATCAGGGCATCGCCTACGGCGTGGACGAGCGGGTGGCCAACCGGCTGCCCCACCACGAGAACCGGTACTTCACCCTGTTCCTCCTGGCCCAGGGCAAGCCTGCCTTCGACGGCAAGAACGGCAACATTGTGGACTACGTGCCCCGGGTCATTGAGCGGGTGCTGGAGGTGGACGAGTACGACCAGGTGGACTATACCGCCCTGAACCTGATCCGCAACGTGAAGGAGGGGCAGGAGATCTGCCGCCTCGTCCGCCCCACCGAGGGGGAACCGGGCCGCACGGTGCTGGATCAGGAGATCCCCGCCAAGAGCGGCAAGACCGTCCCCCTGCCCAAGGGACGCAACACCGAGATCAGCGAGGATGGCGACGCCCTGGTGGCGTCGGTGGCGGGGCACGTGGAGTTCACGGGGCGCAGCTTCCAAGTGAAGCCTGTGCTGGAGATACCGGGCAACGTGGATTTCTCCACCGGGAGCATCAAGTTCCTGGGAGACATCAGCATCAAGGGGGACGTGCTCACCGGCTTCACCGTCCGGGCCATGGGCAGCATCTGGGTGGGCGGCGTCATTGAGGCGGGCAGCACCGTGGAGGCCGGCGGCGACCTCACCGTGGTGAAGGGGATCCTGGGCGACGGCACCACCACCGTCCGCTCTCAGCGGTGCATTTTCGCCAAGTATATTGAAAACGCCACCATTTACGCCCGGGAAAATCTTCAGACCGACGCCATCATCAACGGCAATATCTACTGCGACGGCGAGGTGCTGGTGCGCTCCGGGCGGGGCACCATCATGGGCGGCCGGATCTGGGCGGCCAAAAAGGTGAGCGCCACCACTGTGGGCTCCCGGTCTGAGTGCCGCACCTCCATCACCCTGGGGGGCCTGCCCTGCACCAACTTCGAGCGGGAGCTGGTGCAGAAGGAGCTGGAGAATCTGGAGATGGAGCTGGAACGGCTGGAGTGCCAGTTGGACAGCCCGGTGAAGGCCAGCCTGCTTAGCAAGGTGCGGGTCAAGCTCAACACCGCGGCCCTCCGCCTTCAGCAGCTGGAGGAGGATCTGGAGGACATCAAGGAGGAGCTGCGGGATCGGGGCGAGGAGGGCCGGCTGGAGTGCGGCGTGGCCTACGCCGGGACGGAGATCTCCATCGGAGACGAGATCACCCGCCTGCGGCAGGAGGAGCGCCAGTGCGTGGCCAAAATGGTATGCGGGGAGATTGTGGTGATGTAGCCCCGGTATGGAACGAGGAGAGAGGAGGGCCGGCATGGAGGATATGCTGTCCCGGGAGAAGCTCAGCACCCTGCTGGATCAGGTCACCCGGGAGATCACCCGGCGGGAGGCCGGGATCTGCCTGAGCCCGATGGAGCCCGCGGGGGCCGGGCCGGCCGGGGACGTCTGCACGGTATATATCACCTTTGAGCGGGGGATGGACGGCACGCTGTGCCTGTGCGCCAGCGCGGATATGTTCGCCCGAATCGCCCGGGAAGTGATGCAGACCGATGATCTGACGCCTCAGGATGTGGCCGACGTGGCCAAGGAATATCTCAACGTGCTGGCCGGGCACGTGCTGATCCGGCTGTTTCCGGAGGCGAAGCAGCCCGCCCGGTTCAGCGTCCCCGTCTTTTGCCGGGAGCCCTATGCGCCGGAGTCGGAACGGCGGCGTGTCACGCTGGACTACACCGGCGACGAGGCAGAGCGGGCGCAGCTTGCCTACTATACCCCCCATGGGGACGAGAACGATTGAAAAAGGATGTGTCTGTATGAAGAAAAAGATTATGGTGGTGGACGACTCCCGGATCTCAGAGATCAAAATCCGCAAGCTGCTGGAGGACACCGACTTCGAGGTGGTAGCCTACTGTGAAAACGGTGAGGACGCCATCGCCCGCTATGACGAGGTAGCGCCGGATGTGGTGACCATGGACATCATCATGCCGGGCATCGACGGGCTGGAGACGGCCCAGGTCATACTGGACGAGCACCCGGACGCCAGGATCATCATGGTGTCCTCCCTGGCCTACGACGACACC
Organism: uncultured Oscillospiraceae bacterium; assembly: GCA_910584285.1. Classification (GTDB taxonomy): domain Bacteria; phylum Bacillota; class Clostridia; order Oscillospirales; family Oscillospiraceae; genus Enterenecus. Next base: position 5,646 of record CAJTYK010000046.1, on the reverse strand, counting down.
CTCGAGGAAGCCGATCGCATCGGGGCCAAGGGCTTCCTCTATAAGCCGCTGGAGCGGCAGCCCTTCCTGGAGGCGCTGGAGCAGGCCCTGCTCTGACGCACCACCCCGCAGATCATAGAATAGGAGCGTGTCCGCCATGTCTCAGCCCATGACCCCCGCCGCCGTCCATAAACAATATGACGAGGCCATGACCGCCTTTCGCCGTCAGATCTCCGACGCCGCCGCCCGGGTGGCCTTCGGCCGGGAGGCGGACGCCTTTCTGCGCCAGTGCGCCTGCGGCGTGTGGCAGGCCGATCAGGGGATGACCCCCCGCCATGTGGAATACTACAACGCCATCTACTCCAAGGGGAACCCGGTGCCCACGGCGCTGTACTGGGAGCTGGCCTCCATGGTGGAGGAATACGGCGGCTTTGTGTTGCCCAGCTTCTTCCGCCGGCTGGTGAAGGCGGATCTGGAACGGGGCGCCAAACAGAGCCGCCGGTTTGTGGACACCTTTACCCTCATGCTGCTGCTGTTCGCCGCGGTGGACGGCAAGGTGAGCGAGGCTGAGGCGGGTTTTGTCAACGCCTGTGCAGACTCCCTGTCCGCCTTCTGCGATCAGGCGGGGGTGTCCGGGGGCAAGTCCGGGCTGGATGTGAACGAATTTGTGGCCCGCCGCACCGATGGCAAGCCCGTACCCACAGGGAGGCCGGAGGACGAGGCGGTGTCCCCCGCCCCGGCTCAGCCAGAGGCGGCCAAAGAGGAGGAGGCCCCGGTCCAGCCCGAGCCCACCCTGGAGGAGCTGCTGGCGGAGTTGGACGGCCTGTGCGGGCTGGACAAGGTAAAGGAGGACGTGAAGGGCCTCATCAATCTGGTGAAGGTGCGCAAGCTCCGGGCGGAGGCGGGGCTTCCGGTGCCCCCCATGTCGCTGCATCTGGTGTTTATGGGCAATCCAGGGACGGGCAAGACTACGGTGGCCCGGCTGCTGGCCAAGATCTACCACGCCATCGGCGTGCTGTCCAAGGGCCAGCTGGTGGAGGTGGATCGATCCGGGCTGGTGGCGGGATTTGTGGGCCAGACGGCGCTAAAAACCCAGGAGGTCGTCGACAAGGCCCTGGGTGGGGTGCTGTTCATCGACGAGGCCTACGCCCTGGCCAACCAGGACAATGCCAATGATTTCGGCCGGGAGGCCATTGAGGTACTGCTCAAGGGGATGGAGGATCATCGGGACGATCTGATTGTCATCGTGGCGGGGTACACCGACCTGATGGGGGACTTCATCCATGCCAATCCGGGACTTGAGAGCCGGTTCAACAAATATTTCTATTTTGAGGACTATGACGGCGGGCAGCTGGCGGAGATCTTCCGCTCGGTGTGCAAAAAGAACGGGTACACTCTGGACGAGGAGACGGACAAGGCCGCGGCAGAGGCGTTCCAGGTGATGTATGACCGCCGGGACGAGAACTTTGGCAACGCCCGGGATGTGCGCAACATCTTTGAGGCGGCGGTGGCCCGCCAGGCCAACCGGGTGGCGACTATGGAGGCGCCGGGGAAAGAGGAACTGATGGCGTTGACGGTGGCGGATCTGGACCTGGAAGACGGAGACGGAGGAGAAAATCCAGAAAAGAGGGGCTGATGTCAGGTAATATAACTGAGCTCCTTTTCAAATTTGATATTGAAAGGGGCGGGCGCTTGTGCTATACTGTATTTGTCCGCCTCTGTGCGGTCACTGGCTGCTTGTCAAATAGCTTTGGTCGGCGCTTTGGCAAGTGGCCTTTCCTTATGCGATGAGAAACCGGCGATAGGTGGTAGTGTTACTGTACTTGGCGGCGATGTCGGGCAGCTCCTTCTTCAAGCTCTTGCTGTCAATCCGGGTGGTACTGGTCACTTTCCAAGTAACCTTGTACTTTGTCCCCCTCAGCTCGTCTGTGTCCTGCTCGGTCATCGTGGCTTTGATGCTGTCCTCAATGCTGGTGATCTCCGCCTCGGCTTCCTCGATCATCCGCTTCAGCTCTCTGATCTGGTCTACCTTCACGTCCAGTTCGTGAATGCTCATTGTGTGAACCTCCTTTTAATTAGTGGGGCTGTTGTGTTCCCCTCTTGACAATACCAATTATACTACACTTAAACAGTACGGTCAATTGTCAAAGCTCACAATGTTTAAGTGTATATTTTGTGCAATATTGTACTTGTTAATTGTATCTTTTTGTAGTATAATTAGCCTATAATGAAAGAGGTACCGCTATTTATAGGCTTCCGCCATACACTGACCACGAAAGGAGTCGTAATTATGGCTGAACGAAAAAACAGTGAGGCAAGAATCAGAGCAAACAATAAATATAATGCAAAAGCCTATGACCGCATCAATATAGCCGTCCCTAAAGGTCAGAAGGATATTATTCAAGCACGGGCGACTATTCAAGGGAAAAGTGTTAATGCTTATGTTATAGAGGCGATAAGCGAAAAGCTGGAGCGCGACAAGGCCGCTCCAGCCGCCGAGGAAGAACAATAAAGGAGGTCTGACAAATGGTACCATTACCGCAAGAACAACGCTATACCTACGCTGATCTACTGGCCTGGGACGATAGCACACGCTATGAGCTATATGACGGTCAGCCGGTAGCGCTGGCTTCACCATCCAATGCCCATCAACTGATCTGCGCTGAACTTCTCCGCCAGCTTGCAAACTACCTTATAGGAAAGCGGTGCAAGGTCTATCCCGCTCCTTTTGATGTTCGTTTGTTTGAAGAAAAGGACGATCCACCAGAAGATGTGTCCGTAGCAGTCCAGCCTGATCTTTCTGTGATCTGTGATTCCAGTAAAACAGACGGTCACGGATGCAAGGGCGCTCCCGATATGGTGATTGAAGTCACTTCACCATCTACGGCCCGCTATGATAAGCTGTTGAAATTCAATCTATACCAACGTGCCGGAGTTCGTGAATACTGGATCGTTGATCCCGCCGCCCGTGTGGTGTCGGTCTTTACCTTAGAGAATGGCCGGTATCAAGCTGCTGCCTATGGCTCTGATTCCTCTATCCCCGTTGGTGTCCTGGATGCTTGCACTATTGATTTATCTACGGTATTCCCTGAGACATGAAAAGGGCGGGGGCGTTCTGCCTCCGCTCATTTCGTAGGGAGAAATAAGCCCGTTCCTCTGCGTGTACAGGCCGATTCTACGGGGTTCCATGCTGGGGTAGTATTCTACTCTCCTGGATGCCTGGACACGCTCAGACACGGTGTAACGCACGGGGAAACAGGGCAATTTGACCGCTCTGTAGCCATTCCCGTAGTTCGTTATAGATAAGTTGGTCGCTGCGGTTCCTGCTATCGGCTCCAGACGGGTCATTTTGTGCCAGTAAAGAAGAAGCTGCCCGCTGTCCCACTCCTGCGCCCTTGTTCCTCTTGCGCTCTATGTGCATTTGTACCACTCGTGTTTCTTTCGCTCTTGTGTCTCTGTGCGTCCCGCTCCATAGTCCCGCCGAACACACAAAAAAGTAGAGAAAATAGTTAGCGGTCTGTATAGTCTCAGTCTTTTCTTTATAGATACTCTACAAGGTTTGTGTTTGCCCGTTCTGTGGCTGCCGGTGGCCTTCTGCGGCTCTGGTAGTGTTCCTAATACTACTGTGCCTTAAACACGCTCCTGCGCCCTCCTACGGGGCTTGTGGAGGGTTTCTATGAGGCGTAAAAAGTTTTTGAATAAAATTCTGTTTTGATATTAGCAAGTCCAGATTTTAGACTGTATTCAAAGTGTAAGGCAACCAACAACAAACAATCAGGAGGGTTAGACAATGGACAAGAACAAATTTGAAAAGTTGCTGACGGAACTGGACACCATGGACTATGACGACCTGGGCGGCGATGACTTCCACGGCACAACCGTCAACGATGAGAAATGGAGCGTCTATCAGCAGATTGCAACGGCGCTGCTCGATGTAATGGACAAAAACGATCACATTCTAAAAGTGCATCATCTTAGCAAGCCTAATCCAAAGGAGGAGTTTGCATCTGTCATGGTCGTGATGCCGCAAGTGATTGGACTGGACAAGGAAGCCAAAGCAGCGTTTGCTCTGGCGGCTACGCTGTGCGACAGGATTGCCATGACCACCACGGGTAACAAAATCCGTATCACATCTCCTGTGCCAGCTTCACGCCGACTTCATGGCACCGCTCCGGGGTGACTTCTCCCGGCTTGAAGCTCTGATAGCCATGCCAGGCGATGTAGTTGTCCTCTTTGCCGTACCGCTGTTTGGTCAAGATCATTTGCCGCAAAGCCGTTTGCTTCAGGCAGTTGATGGCGGTGACAAAGGAGCCGTCCTCGGTTTTCTGCGGGTTCTGGATGTACGAAAACACATTGAAGAAATCTTCGGTGCCCCTGGGGACAGTTTTCTCCGGGTTCTCCACGTAGGCGATCAGGTCGCTGAGACTGCCTTTGATGTGCCATAGGCTGGTGGTCGCCATCACGCCACCCCCTGCAACAGCAGGACGAGCCGTTCAACCCGAGAACATTCTTCTGCTATCTCCGGGCAGTAGACCGCCAGCCGTTCCAGCTTGTCATGGACTTCATATAGGGCGTCCAGCAGCTCCCAAAACTCGGGCGGCTGCTTGGGGCGGGGTTGTCGGCCCAAGCAAATCTGCCGGAAGTATTCGGATTGGGTCAGGTCGCACAGGGCGGCGTCATGCTCCAGCTTGGCTTTTTCTTCTTCAGTCAGCCTAATTTTCAGACGGACTTTTTCATCGTGCGTACTCAAATTGATTCCTCCATTCTGTTAGATTTCTGCCGTGGGAGGGGGTATTCAGGGGTCTCCCCTAAGAATGGATTTTGCCCCGTGGGGGGCGAAATCCGATGCTCGCTATCCCTGTGGACAGGGTAACAGCGGGTAACGACATTCTGCTGTCACTTAGAATTTTCCTCCTACCTCCTACTACAACTTTCAACGCCTAAAACGGAACTTTTTTCTTGATCCATTTTCAAAAATTTGCGGTGTTTTTTGTAGCCAGAGGCTCACGGCATAATGCCGTCAAGCTGTCTGGCTACCTCCACCTGCTTGTTGGGGTACAGGTGGCTGTATGTGTCCATCGTGGTCTGCACCTTCTCGTGTCCGAGCCGCTCCGCGATCAGCAGCGGGGAGAAACCCATCTCCACCAACAGGCTGGCGTGGCTGTGGCGAATGTCATGTACCCGAATCCGCTTCACGCCGGAAGCCTTGCAGCCGTACTCCATTTCGTGATACAGAAAGCTCTTGGTGTAGGGAAAGAGTCGGTCGTCCTTTTGCAGCCCGTAGCAATGGGACATATACTCCTGCAAACAGTTGCAAAGGCCATCGGGAATGGGAATGGTGCGGATGCTTTTCGGTGTTTTCGGAGTGGTGATAATATCCTCTCTGCCGAGGCGCTGATAGCTCTTGTTCACCGTCAGGGTTTTCTTTTCAAAGTCGATGTCCGACGGCGTAAGCGCCAAACACCCTGCCGTCTGCAAGCTGACGGACGTAGACTCGGACACGGGCTGCAAGGAATTTGAGATTGAAAAGGGACGCTTCTCTTTCCGGCTGACCGCCCCATACAGAGAGGAACGCAGCAGGGCGGCAAGTGAAGCGGCGAAAAACGAATAAAAAGGAGCATTTTTCTTCTGCTCCAGCTACCGTAAGAATTCCAGTGTATGCTCCGC
>CAJTYK010000045.1 GCA_910584285.1 uncultured Oscillospiraceae bacterium | reverse complement strand
AGCTGTCCGAATATTATAAAACCAGCACAGACTATATCCTGGGCCTTACCAACACCAAAACCCCCTATCCCCAATAATCCCCAGAGCCGGGGCAGGCTTTTCACATCGTGATGGGAGGTGTGTCGGCGTGCAGTTTGACAAGAACGCGGTTGGACAGACGATTCGCAGCTTGAGAAAAGAGAAAAAGCTGTCGCAGGACGTGCTCAGCGGCCTTGCCGGAATTGCGCGTTCACACTTGTCCATGATTGAAAATGGGAGCAAGCAGGCAAATTTTGAAACCATATGGCGGATTGCCCTGGCCCTGGATATGCGCCCCAGTGAACTGGTCAGACGGATTGAACAGGAGCTGGAAGTGAATGAAGCGGGGTGACGCCCTACCCAAACGAAAGGCCCCGGTGACAAACCGGAAACAAATATTTACAATGCGGCGCCCTCCCTTGACTTTCGACAAAATTCGACCTATACTGATTCTTACCATCATTGAGCGGGAGAGAATCGGCCATGGCAAAGCGCCCGAAGCACAAGAAAAACAACGCCCCCAACCCTCCCAAGGGCCGGGGGCCCTTCAAACCCCTTTTCCTCACCGCCTTGGCGCTGGCGGCGGTGCTGGCCGGGGCCTGCGGCTGGCTGGCCCTCCAACGGCAGGCGGAGCTGGGCCGGGAGGGGGAGCTGGGCCGCCGACTGGCCGCCCTGGAGCAGGAGCTGGCGGACAAGCAGACCGCCCTGGAGCGCCAGCAGCAGGAGCTGGATCGCCGGCAGGAGGCGCTGGACGAGGCGCAGGAGACCATTGGCCTGCTCTCCCAATACACCCTTGTCACCCCGGAGGGGGAGGCGCCGGAATACACCGCCCTATACCCCGACTTCTACGCCCCGGCCTGGGAGGGGGAGATGGTTGACGGGGGCCGGGTGTGCTTCCTCACCTTTGACGACGGCCCCTCCCCCAACACTGACCGGATTTTAGAGGTGCTGGATCGGTACGGAGTGAAGGCCACCTTCTTCGTGGTGGGAACGGGCCGAACCGCCGCCAACCAGGAGCGAATGCGGCAGATCGCGGCGGCAGGCCACACCCTGGCCATGCACAGCTGGAGCCACGACTACAAGAAGGTGTACGCCTCGGTGGAGGCCTTCCTGGAGGACGCCTACCAGCTCTACCAGTACATCTATGAGGTCACTGGGCAGTACCCCCGCATCTTCCGCTTCCCCGGCGGGAGCATCAACGGCTACAACCGGGGGGTGTACCAGGAGATCATCGCGGAGATGACTCGCCGGGGCTTCGTCTATTTCGATTGGAACGCCTCCGCCCAGGACGCTACCCTATATCCCCGGCCCGCCTCCGCCATCGCCGCCGACTGTCTGCGGGGCGTGGGGCGGGATCTGGTGGTGGTGCTGGCCCACGACAGCGCCGCCCGGGGCACCACTGTGGACGCTCTGCCCGCCATCATCGAGGGCTATCAGAACGCGGGCTATACCTTGGCCGCCCTCCACCCTGGGGTGACGCCGGTGACCATGGGGTATCCCAAAATACACTGAACCGCGCCCGTCTGCCTTCCGGCAGGCGGGCGTTCCTTAACTTTCTGTGAACCCCTTGTGCGGGGCGCGGGTTCATGCTATACTGTAAACTGTATTGTTTTGCGCCCAACTATCTGGAGAGGAGATCCCCTATGAACACCAACTACGATGTGATGATCCTGGGCACCGGCGAGGCCGGTATTTACGCCGCCTATGAGCTGGCGCTGAAGTGCCCCTCCGCCCGGGTGCTGGTGGTGGATCAGGGGGCGGACATCTACCGCCGCCAGTGCCCCATCGTGGCGGGCAAGACCCGCTCCTGCGTCCAGTGTAAGGTATGCGGCACCATGTGCGGCTTTGGGGGCGCGGGGGCCTTCTCCGACGGAAAGTTCAACTTCACCACCGCCTTCGGCGGCTGGCTCACCGACTTCCTGGAGCAGAAGGAGGTTCTGGAGCTCATCGACTACGTGGACGCGCTGAATGTAAAGCACGGCGCCACCACCCAGGTCTATTCCACCGCCACCCCGGAGGCAAAAGCCCTGGAGCGGGAGGCGCTGAAGTACGACCTGCACCTCCTCCAGGCCCGGTGCAAGCACCTGGGGACGGAGAACAACCTGAACATCCTCACCAGCATCTACGAGGCCATTCGGGACAAGCACATCTTCCAGTTCGACACCGCCGTCACCGGCATTGAGGCAAATGACGGCGTCTACACCCTAATGACGGAATCCGGGGAGCGCTTCACCGCCCCCTATCTCATCGCGGGCCCGGGCCGCTCCGGGGCGGAGTGGTTCGCCAACCAGTGCAAGGGGCTGGGGCTGGAGCTGCTGAACAACCAGGTGGACATCGGCGTGCGGGTGGAGCTGCCCGCCACCGTGTTCGAGCACATCACCGACGTGGTGTACGAGTCCAAGCTGGTGTACCGCACCAAGCAGTACGGCGACCAGGTGCGCACCTTCTGCATGAATCCCTACGGCCACGTGGTGGCGGAAAACGTGGAGGGCATCAACACGGTGAACGGCCACTCCTACTCCGACCCCGCCCTGCGGAGCGAAAATACCAACTTCGCCCTGCTTGTCAGCAACCGCTTCACCTCCCCCTTCAACGAGCCCTACCGGTACGGCAAGCACATCGCCTCCCTGTCCAACATGCTGGCGGGGGGCGTGCTGGTGCAGCGGTTCGGCGACCTGGTGGCGGGCATCCGCACCAACGACCACCGGCTGGGCCATTCCTTCGTCCGGCCCACCCTCACCGCCGCGGTGCCGGGGGATCTGTCCCTGGCCCTGCCCAAGCGGCAGCTGGACGACATCATTGAGATGATCTACGCCCTGGACAAGCTGGCCCCGGGCACCGCCAACTATGACACCCTGCTCTACGGCGCGGAGGTGAAGTTTTACTCCGCCCGCATCCAGCTGTCCGGCGAGCTGGAGACCGCCCTGCCCGGCTTCTTCGCCGTGGGGGACGGCGCGGGGGTCACAAGAGGATTAGCTCAGGCCGGGGCGTCCGGCGTCAAGGCGGCGCGGGTTGTGGCGGAGCGGCTAAACCAATAAAGGCGGCCTCCATCTGGCAGCCCAGCGCAGCGGGTGCCACATAATTTATTTGTTCTTATTTTCGTTACAAAAAAGTTACAATTTCCGACCGCTTCCCCCGGGCTTCAACAGCCTAATCCCCCGCCGTTCCACAGTTTTCAACAACTTCCACACAGTTTTCCACAATCCGAACCCAGAGGAAACAGGTGACATAACCCCTGTCAAGGAAAACTTGTCCGGCTTATCTCACAAACTTTTTCCAGGGAGGATCCGCCCTTGAACCGAACCACACCCGTCATCCCCGCCGAGGACATCGCCAAACAAAAGGAATACTGCGCCCAGCTGCGCGCCCTGAACGCCCAGCGCCCCACGCCCCCCAGGGCCTGGGTGGACACCTACGGCTGCCAGCAGAACGAGGCCGACTCCGAGCTGCTCCGGGGGATGCTGGCCGAGATGGGCTATGAGATCGCGGACACCGAGGAGGGCGCAGACGTCATCGTCATCAACACCTGCGCCATCCGGGAGCACGCGGAGCAGCGGGTGTTTGGCAACGTGGGCGCCCTGGTCCACGGCAAGCGCCGCAACCCCAATCAGATCATCTGCCTGTGCGGCTGCATGGCCCAGGAGGCCCATGTGGCTGAGCGCCTGCGGCAGTCCTACCGCCATGTGGATCTGGTGTTCGGCCCCCAGCAGCTCTGGCGGTTCCCGGAGTTCCTGCGCCGGGTGTACCTGCGCCGAGGCAGGGTGTTTGAGACGGAGCCCAATGACGGCGCCATCGCCGAGGGCCTGCCCGTCCGCCGCTCCGGGACGTTGAAGGCGTGGGTGTCCATTATGTACGGCTGCAACAACTTCTGCTCCTACTGCATCGTGCCCTACACCCGGGGCCGGGAGCGCAGCCGGGAGCCGGAGATCATCCTGAACGAGATCCGGGAGCTGGCGGCCCAGGGCTATAAGGAGATCACCCTGCTGGGCCAAAACGTCAACTCCTACGGCAAGGATCTGGAGGGGGACTGGGACTTTCCCCGCTTGCTGGAGGCGGCCGCCAGCCTCCCCGGCGACTTTCTCCTGCGCTTCATGACCTCCCACCCCAAGGACGCCACGGAAGATCTGTTTGACGTGATGGCGAAGTGTGACAAGGTGGCCCCGGTGATCCACCTGCCCTTCCAGTCGGGGAGCAGCCGGGTGCTGGGCGCCATGAACCGGCGGTACACCCGGGAGCAATACCTGGACAAAGTGGCCGCCCTGCGGGCGCGGATCCCGGACGTGGTGCTCACCTCGGATGTAATCGTGGGCTTCCCCGGGGAAACCACCCCGGAGTTTGAGGAGACCCTGTCCCTCATCGAGGCCGTTCGCTTCGACGCGCTGTTCACCTTCATCTACTCCCCCCGGAAGGGCACCCCGGCGGCGGAGCTGCCCGACCCCATGCCAAAGGCGGAGAAGTCCGCCAACTTCGACCGGCTGGTGGAGGCCCAGAACCGCATCTCCCTGGAAAAGCACCGGGCGTACATCGGCACGATCCAGCGCTGCCTCATCGACGGCGCCGGGGACGACCCCCGGCACAGCCTCACCGCCCGCACCGCCGGGGGCCGGCTGGTGCACCTGGACGGGGACGGGGCCCTCATCGGCCAATACGCCGATATCCGGATCACGGACTGCTCCACCTGGGCTTTATTTGGAGAACTGCTATGCCCATGACAAGACATGACATCATCTTAAAATGGATCGCCTACCTCGCCGCCCTGGCCGTGACGTCGGTCATAAATTATTATGTCGTCGCCCCCCTGCCTATCCCTCTGCCCCTGCTGCTGCCCGTGCTGGCGGTGGCCGGGGGGACGCTGGAGGGCGCCCCCTTCGGGGCGGTTTACGGCATGGCCTGCGGGGCGGCGCTGTCTGGGCTGGGCCATCTGGGGGCGGGCTGCGTGGCGGCGCTGGCCCTGTTCGGCTGGGCGGCGGGGCTGTGCGCCCAGTACCTGCTCCGGCGGGACGTGTGGGGCCATCTGATCTGCTCCATCAGCGTCCTGCTTGTCTGGGAGGGCTGGGCGGTGGGCAGCCGCCTGTTGGCCCGGGTGGCCCCGGTGGAGACCCTGCTCCGGGTGGCAGGGCCGGAGCTGCTGTGCTCCCTGGCCTTCATCCTGCCCGTCTACTGGCTGGGCCGGTTCTGCTGCATCCATTACGGGAGGATTTACCATGAATAACCCCTTTGATCACACCCATATCCAGGAGGAGAAGGCGGAACGGGAGGCCCGCCGCCTGAAGCTGCGCACCAACCTGCTGATCTTCCTGTTCTGCGGGGTGCTGGCGGGCTTTTTCCTGGTGCTCTACCAGCTTCAGATCGTGCGGGGGGTGGACTACCGTGCCAGCACCAACGTCCACATCTCTGACACGGAGCAGGTGGACAGCATCCGGGGGGAGATCCTGGATCGGTACGGCCGGGTGCTGGTGACCAACGAACTGAGCTACAACGTGGAGCTGGATTGGGAGGCCATGCCTGCGGATCGGCGGCTGGACATCCTCTCCGCCCTGCTGGACGTCTGCCGGGAGGAGGGGGTGGAGTGGGCCGACTCCCTGCCCATCTCCAAAACCGCCCCCTGGCGGTACACCACCGCCGATCCCCTGTCCTACCAGACCGAGAACGAGGAGGGCGAGACGGTGAACGCCCCCACCGCCCTGGGCAGCCTGGCCCAAAAGGACGGGGGCTGCGGCTGGGTGAAGGACGCCGCCCTGGCCCGCCCGGAGGCGGGGGAGCTGCTGGCCAAGATGTGCATCACCTTTGGCCTTATGGAGGAGGACAAGGCCACCCTGTCCCGGGAGCACCGGGGGCTGGTGGGGGCTTTGGGCGCGGCGGGCCAGACCTTCGGCCTGACGGAGGACGGCGGCGGCATCACCCGGGAGATGCGGGAGCTGGCCGGGGTGTTGTACGAGATCTACCTGCGGCGGTACGAGGTGAGCAACACCACCTACGTCTTTGCCCAGGGGGTGGACATCACCTTCATCGCCAAGGTGAAGGAGCACGGGCTGGCCGGGGTGCGCATCGTCACCGCCGCCGCCCGGAAGTACGGCACCTCCAGCGCCGCCCATGTGCTGGGCTACACTGGGCAGATCAGCCGGGACGATTGGCCCAAGTACAAGGAGCTGGACTACCCCATGAACGCCGTGGTGGGCAAGGACGGGGTGGAGCTGGCCTTTGAGGAGCGCTTACACGGCTCCAGCGGCCAGCGGCTCATGGAGAAGGACAACGACGGCAACATCATCAGCCAGCAGTGGAAAACCGAGCCCGCCCCGGGAGAGAACGTGGTGCTCACCCTGGACATCGCCCTCCAGGCCACGGTGGAGGATCTGCTGGCCCAGTACGCCCAGCGGCAGGAGGAGCCCCAGCCCATGGCCGCCGCCATGGTGGACATGACCGGCGGGGTGCTGGCTTTGGCCTCCTACCCCACCTACGACCTGGCCACCTTCCGGGAGAACTACAGCCAGCTTCTGGACGACCCCGACAAGCCCATGCTAAACCGCGCGGTCATGGGCCGATACTCCCCCGGCTCCACCTTTAAGATGCTCACCGCCATTGCCGCCCTGGACACCGGCACCATCACCCCCACCGAGCGGGTGGAGTGCACCGGAACCTATAGCTTCTACGCCCCCAACTACACCCCCCACTGCTGGATCTGGCCCGCGGGCCGGCACGGGAAGGACAACGTGACCCAGGCCATCAAGGACTCCTGCAACTGCTTCTTCTACGATGTGGGCCGGCGCACCACCATTGCCAACATCGACAAATACGCCCAGAAATTCGGCCTGGGGGAGTACACCGGCATCGAGCTGGCGGAGGAAAAGGGCCTGCGGGCCAGCCCGGAGACCTCCAGGCTGCTGGACGAGCAGTGGTATGACGGCGACACCCTGTCCGCCGCCATCGGCCAGGGCTATCATCTGTTCACCCCCCTCCAGTTGGCCAACTATGTGGCCACCCTGGTAAACGGCGGTAGCCACTACGCCTGCCACCTGCTGAAGGAGTACAAGTCCAACGACTACAGCCAGGTCACCGAGACCTACAGCGCCCAGCCCAAGGACACCATCGACCTGAACCCCGCCCACCTCCAGGCGGTGAAGCAGGGGATGTACGACCTGTCCAAGACCGCCTCCATGGCCCGGTGGTTCTCCTCCCTGCCGGTGGAGGTGGGCTGTAAGACGGGTACGGCGGAGACCTCCTCCCACGCGGCGTCCACCAACGCCCTGTTCGTGTGCTTTGCCCCCTACGACGACCCCCAGGTGGCTCTGTGCCTGGTGTCCGAGGGTGGGGACGCCGGCGGCTCTCTGGCGGAGCTGGCGGCGGGCATCCTGACCCAATACTTCTCCACGGGCTCCTCCCTGGACACCGTTACCGGCGAGAACGCCCTGCTGCGGTAATACTGTTTCTTGATAAAAAGGTTAAAACCTTTTTATCGCGGCGCTTCGCGCCGCCGCGCCTGCGGCGCGCCAAGAAAAGTATTGACAACATTCTTGACGGCTTCCCCGTCTGGCCGCGCTTCGCGGCCCCATAAAACGGTGAAACCGTTTTATGAAGAATTAGTATAAGCGCAAAGAACCCCCGGCCCTGTTTCAGACAGAGGCCGGGGGTTTTGTTTTTTCCACCACCCGTTCAATCCAATTTGAGGTCGCCCTCCTTGATCCACCCGATTTTCCGGAACCAGATCCCGAAGGCCCAGCACAGCACCGCGGGCAGCACAAAGGAGATCAGGATCAGCCCCATCCACTCAAAGGCCCCCGGGGTGATGGCGGAGGCGCCGTTGGCCAGGGCCTGCTCGCTGGGGGCAATCCAGCCCGTCCACACGCCGATCTGGCCCACCAGCCCGCAGGTGCCCATGCCGGCGGACACCGGGGGGCCGTTCATCTCCAGCTTGAACACGCAAGTGGCCAGCGGCCCGGTGATGGCGGAGGTCAAAATGGCAGGCAGCCAGATCCGGGGGTTCTTCACGATGTTGCCCATCTGGAGCATGGAGGTGCCGATGCCCTGAGACACCAGCCCGCCCCAGCGGTTCTCCTTGAAGGACAGCACGGCGAAGCCCACCATATTGGCGCAGCAGCCAGCTACCGCCGCGCCCCCCGCCAGACCGGTGAGGGAGAAGGCCGCGCAGATGGCGGCGGAGGAGATGGGCAGGGTGAGGGCCACGCCGATGACCACGCTGACGATAATGCCCATGAGCAGGGGCTGCTCGTCGGTGGCCAGCCGGGTGACGGCCCCGATGGCGGTGGCGGCGGTGCCGATGGCCGGGGCCAGCAGGGCGGACAGGCCCACCCCCGCTAAAATCGTCACCAGGGGGGTGACCAGGATATCCACTTTTGTCTCCTTGGAGACGGCCTTGCCGCACTCGGCGGCGAGGATGGCGATAAACAGCACCGCCAGCGGGCCCCCGGCCCCCTTGCCTCCGTCCAGGGTGGTGCTGCCCAGGGCGTTGGCGGCGTAGCCCACCGTGGCCAGGGAGAACAGCACCATGGGGGGCGCCTTCAGCGCCCAACCGATGGCCACGGCCATGGCCGCGCCGCTCATGGCGGAGGCGTAGACCCCCACGTCGATCAGGAACTGCACCCCGATCTGCTCGCCCAGGGTTTTCACAATGGTGCCGATGAGCAGGGAGCAGAACAGGCCCTGGGCCATGGCCCCCAGGGCGTCGATGCCGTACCGCCGGGCGGATATGACAATGTCCTTGCGCTTCAGAAACGCCTTCAGCTTTTCCATAAGTATCCCTCGACTCTCAAAAAGTAGTCCGCACAGGTGTCTTGACACCTGTGCGGACTATTATACCGGGTTGCGGAAAAATGTCAACCGGCGTTTTGCCCAAAATCCGGGGGGCGTCACCCGCCCAGTAGCTCGTCCACCGTCACTTGGTACATCCGGGCCAGCGCCATCAGGTTGGCGGTGCTGGGCTCCGACGTGCCGTTCTCCCATTTGGACACCGCCTGCCGGCTCACCCCCAACGTCTCCGCCACGTACTCCTGGGTGTAGCTGGCGGCGGTTCGGCGGGCTTTGAGGGCCTCGCCCAGACTCCGGTTCTGCTCCGGCGGGCTTTGGCGTCCGTCGGAGCGCAGGTACTTCAGCAGGGCGCGGATCAGCAGGACAATCACTACCGCCGGAAGCACCAGCCCGAAGGTGATGGCCAGGATGATGGGCAGGATCATAAACAGGCTTCTCATGGCACTCATGGCATTACCTCCTTTGATGGCCTCATTTTACGGGAAAACCCCGGTTGCGTCCACCAAATATCGGGCAACTATTGGTTGCGTCGTCGGGATGAGCGCCTAAAGGCCGGCTTTGCGGGGGCCCCGGTTTATTTCACCAGAAACCCCGCCCCGTCCAGCGCCGCCCTCACCCGCTCCAGGGCCCCCTCGTCCGGGCAGCGCAGCCGGTGCAGGTGCACCCCGTCCGTCAGGGCGGACAGGGGCTGGGCCTCGCACTCCCTCACCCTGCGGATAAATTCCGACACGTCGTACCGGGAGGACAGCTCCAGCGGCCCGGTGAGCTGGCCGTACACGGGATGCTCCACGATGACGTTCTCCACCGTGCAGCCCTGATCCACCATCAGGGTCAGCTCCCGCTCCATGTCCGCCCCGCTGTGGGCGCAGGCCACCGTGGCCACCATACCCGGCCGGGGGGCGTCCAGCACGTAGCCCCGGGGGGTGGCGGTGATCCCCTCCCCCGCCGCCCGGAGCAGGGCCACGTCCCCCACGATGATCTGCCGGCTCACCGACAGCTTCTGGGCCAGGGCGGTGGCGGACAACGGCCCCTCCGCGACTTTCAGCTCGTCCAAAATGCGCCCCCGGCGCTGCGCTGCGTTCATGGCGGGCCCTCCTTTGTCTGTTTGGGCCCATTGTACCATAGGCAGCCGGCCTTGACAAGACACCCGGCCGGGTGGTACACTGAGTCTGGACAGGGGCGGGCACCCATCACAAAAAACGGCGTCCAAACACCCGCGAATTTTACGACAGGGGGATGACACCCATCGAAAAAAACATTCATGTGGTAGACGAACGGGGCAACGTATACGAAGCGACCTGGCCCAGACGGGCCAGAGGTCTTGTGAAACACGGCAGGGCACGCTTCCTATCCGATGATACGATATGCCTTGCGTGCCCGCCAGATACAAGTTTGGAGGACACAACCATGAACGAGAATCAAGTAGACCTGAGCTGGCTGCTCCAGCAGATCGCCGCCATCCAGAGCGACACCGACTATCTCCACGCCACCATCCAACAGCTTGCCGAGATGGGGGCAGGCGAGAGCGGCGAGGCGGGCTCGCCGGGGGATCTCATGGGTCAGGCCAAGGCGGTGGCCCTGGGGGATATCGTCCGCTGCCGGGAGACCACCAACCAGCAGCTTCTGGACCTCTATAAGCGGATCTACGTGGAGCAGTTCGCCCGCACCGCGGGAAAAGCATGAAAAACGTCCCGGCCCCGCTGATGCGGGGCCGGGCTTTTTACGTTCCGCCGCCGAAGATCTCCTCCAGGTGCTCCTCGATCTCCGGCTGGGGCAGCAGGGCCGTCCCCACCCCCAGCCGATCCGCCAGGGACAGCTTCTCCCGGATGGAGCGGGGGGTGTCGAACAGCACGAAGTGGGCCTTGGCCCCCGCCATGTAGGTGAAGTAGTGGGCGCACAGCCCCCGGTCGAAGAACACCGCCGGCTCCAGCCGGTGGAGCATCCCCTCCAAGGCGTCGGGAGCCAGGGGCGCCCCCCGACCGGTGGCGGGCAGGGGGAAGTCCTCCCGCACCCACTCCACCGCCAGGGCCGTCCGGGCGGGGCCATACCGCCCCAGGGCCTCCCGGAGCCGCCGCTCCAGGGTGCCGTGGGTGAGGGCGGAGGGCACCAGCGCCCGGGCGTGGGGGACGGACATATAGCCCTCCGGCACATACAGTGCCCAGCCCTGGGCGGCGCAGTTGCGGTCTAAAATCTCCACCAGCTTCCCCAGGCAGCCGCAGGGCGGCCCCTCGAAGTCGCACACGATCCCCCGGCAGCCCCGGCGGCGGCACTCGCCCAGGATCTGCCGGCAGCAGGGCACCGGATCCCCCGCCCCGTCGAACCCGGCACAGTCGATCTGCATCAGCCCGCCCCGCACTGACGGCGGCAGACGGGCCCCCAGCAGCCGGGGCCCCGGCCCGATCCGGTAGGCCATGTGGGCGGGGGTGAGGCCGAAGTCCCGGCCCCGGCTCTCCCGACCGGCGGGCAGAGCCAATAACAGTTCTTTCATGGGAGTTCCCCCTTGCTAACGGCAGAATTTCGTGCTATTATCAAAGCGCCGTTCTCAAAAGCATATGCCCGTCCCGGGCGGGGCAGTTCGCGTACCTCCTCCGGTTCTCGCCTGTCGGCTCGGTCGGCGATGGACGAGCGCCACCGGCGCTCATCGCCCTCCGGCGGGGAGGCACAGGCAAATTTCTGTGCCCGGGACGCTTTCAGTCTATGCCCGTCCCGGGCGGAATAGAAGGTGAGGCATGACATTGTTCCGGGCCAGATATATCTATCATGACATTTACGAGATCACCGGCGCGGCGCTGAAGGGCCGGGGGATCAAGCTGCTGCTGGCGGATCTGGACAACACCCTCGTCCCCTACGGCGTGCCCCTGCCGGATGAGCACTTGAAGGCGTGGCGGGATGACCTGGCCGCCCATGGGGTGACGCTGTTTATCCTGTCCAACAACCGGCACGAGAGCCGCCCCCGGATCTTTGCCGAAGGGCTGGACGTGCCCTACATCGGCCACGCCGGCAAGCCCAAGACCCCCTCCTTCTACAAGGCCATGGAGCAAATGGGCGCAACCCGGGAGCAGACCGCCATCGTGGGGGATCAGATCTTCACTGACGTGCTGGGCGGGAACCGGGCCGGGGTGTCCACCATCCTGGTGGAGCCCATCCGGCTGGCGGGCAATCCGGGGCGCTATCTGCGGTACGCCGCGGAGTGGCCCTTCCGGCTGCTGTCGGGAAAGGGGGCGAAGCTGTGAGCGCCCGATTCGGCCCCGCAGGCAACGCGGAAAACTTCCCCTACAAGTCGTCGGCGGACGCGCCCCGCTGGCTGAGGGAGATCGGCCTGGACTGCTATGAGTACCAGTGCGGCAAGGGCGTCCATGTGGGGGAGGCCACCGCCCGCAAGGTGGGCGCGGCCGCCGCTGAGCACGGCATTTCCCTGTCCCTCCACGCGCCCTACTTCATCAACCTGGCCAACCCCGACCCCGAGGCGCTGCAAAAGACCATCGGCTACATCACCGGGGCCTGTCTGGTGGCGGACTGGATGGGGGCCAAGCGGGTGGTGATCCACTCCGGGGCCCTCATGGGCCGCACGCGGCGGGAGGCGCTGGACATCGCACGGCGCTCGTTGGCGGAGGTCATCACCGCCTGCGACGATACCGGCTTCGGCCACCTCACCCTCTGCCCGGAGACCATGGGCAAGATCAACCAGCTGGGGGATCTGGACGAGGTACTGGATCTGTGTACGCTGGACGAACGCCTGCTCCCCTGCGTGGACTTCGGCCATCTCTACGCCCGCTCGCTGGGGGCGGACGACGGGGCGGAGGCCATGGAGCGGATGCTGGATCGCATGGAGGAGGTGCTGGGTCCCGACCGGGCCTCCCGCTTCCACAGCCACTTCTCCCACATCGAGTTCACCCTGGGCGGTGGGGAGAAGTGCCACCGCACCTTTGCCGACGACGGGGGCTACGGCCCGGACTGGACGCCGCTGGCGGAAGCGGTGGCAAGGCGGGGGTGGAGCCCCACCTTCATCTGCGAGAGCGCGGGCACCCAGGCGGAGGACGCGCTGGAAATGAAAAAGGTCTACCAAGGGTATCTGTAGGGGTGCACAATGTGCGCCCATCCCGATCCACAAAACGTCCCATACGGGTGTTTCAATATTAATATCAAATAAGGAGATGTTCCCATGACCCATTTTGAAAAAATCGCCGCTCGTCTGAAGGACCGCGGCCTGGACGCCATGCTCATCACCAGCGAGCCCGGCGAGTTCTACGCCATGGGCTTCCACGGGGAGGGCGCCGCCCTCATCACCCCGGACAAGACCTGGTACTACACCGACTCCCGGTACATCGAGGCCGCCCAGCAGCAGATCACCGGGGCGGAGGTGGCCGACTGGGCCCCCGGCGGCGGCTTCCGCAAGCTCATCGCCGGCCTGGTGAAGGAGCACGGCATTGTCAAGCTGGGCTTCGAGGAACGGTATATGTCCGTGGCCAGCCACACCGACTGGACAAAGGAGGTGGAGGCCGAGTTTGTCCCCGCCTCCGAGCTGCTCACCCAGCTGCGCCAGGTGAAGGACGCCGGCGAGCTGGCCGCCATGCAGGAGGCCCAGCGCATCACCGACGAGGCCCTGCTGGAGATCCTGAACTTCCTTAAGCCCGGCCTCACCGAGAGCGAGGTGGCAGCTCGGCTGACCTATATCATGGCCCGGAAGGGCGCCGAGCGCAACTCCTTCGACCCCATCGTGGCCTGCGGCCCCAACGGCTCCAAGCCCCACGCCATCCCCGGCCCCGACGTGATCCAGAAGGGCCAGTTTGTCACCATGGATTTTGGCTGCGTGGTGGGGGGCTACTGCTCCGACATGACCCGCACCGTGGCCGTCGGCCAGCCCTCTGAGGAGATGGAGCTGGTGTACAACACCGTGCTCAAGGCCCAGCTCACCGGCATCGCCACGGCCCACGCCGGGGTCACCGGCAAGGAGGTGCACGAGGCGGGGGCCAAGGTCATCGCCGACGCGGGCTACGGCAAGTACTTCGGCCACGGCTTCGGCCACTCCCTGGGCATCGAGATCCACGAGGATCCCGGCTTCCATACCCGCAACGACAAGCCCATCCCCGCCGGGGCCCTGCTGTCCGCTGAGCCGGGGATCTACCTGCCCGGGAAGTTCGGCGTGCGCATTGAGGACGTGATCATGCTCACCGAGGGGGGCTGCATCGACATCACCCACTCCCCCAAGCAGCTCATTATCCTGTAAAAAGCGGGCGGCGCCCACAAACCCCCTTGCAATCGGCGGGGATATGGGGTATAATATCTTGATTGATTCTTCGGATTAAAAACTTTCGATATTGGAGGACGATACCAATGGCAATGATCACAGCAGGCGATTTCCGCAACGGCGTGACCTTCGAGATGGAGGGCAAGGTGATGCAGGTGGTGGAATTCCAGCACGTCAAGCCCGGTAAGGGTGCCGCCTTCGTGCGCACCAAGATGAAGAACGTCATCACCGGCGCCGTCACCGAGACCTCCTTCAACCCCACCGCCAAGTTCGAGCAGGCTTTCGTGGATCGCAAGGACATGGAGTACAGCTACAACGACGGCGACCTGTACTACTTCATGGACATGGAGACCTACGAGATGCTGCCCGTGAACAAGGACGTGCTGGGCGACAACTTCAAGTTCGTGCTGGAGAATATGACCTGTAAGGTCATGTCCTACAAGGGCAGCGTGTTCGGCGTGGAGCCTCCCAACTTCGTGGAGCTGGTGGTCACCGAGTCCGACCCCGGCGTGAAGGGCGACACCGCCACCAACGTCACCAAGCCCGCCACCCTGGAGACGGGGGCGGAGATCAAGGTGCCCCTGTTCATCAACCCCGGCGACAAGATCCGCATTGACACCCGTACCGGCGAGTATCTGGAAAGGTGCAAGTAATGACGATTTCTGAAAAGGTAGCCTATATCCAGGGCCTGTACGACGGCCTGGGCCTGGACGGGGAGAAATCCGGCGAGGCCCGGATCCTGTCCGAGGTACTGGACGTGCTGAAGGAAGTGGGCCAGCAGCTGGACGGCGTGGACGCCTCCATGGACGAGTTCGACGCGGAGCTGGACGCCCTGAGCGACACCGTGGCCGATCTGGAGGAGGCGGTGTTCGACGACGAGGAGGAGGACGACGGCTTCGACGGCTTTGAGGACGACGAGCTGGACGAGGACTTCTTTGAGATCCCCTGTCCCAGCTGCGGCGAGGATCTGATAGTGGACGACGAGGCTCTGGCCGCGGGGGTGGTGGACTGCCCCGCCTGCGGCGGCAAGTTCGCCCTGTCCTTTGAGGACGAGGCGGACGGCCCCGACAACGAATAAGCAGACCAAGGGCCCCCCGGCTTGCGCCGGGGGGCCCTGCTGTATTCACGCCAGGATCTGCCTGTAGGGCGCGCCGCCTCTCCGGAGCGCATTCCCTATCGTCTGCGGCGGGCCGAGGTCGTCCCGCCCTACAAAGCGTCTGTTTGGCTCCGCACCCCCTACCCCTGCGGAGGGAGCTTCCGGTACTCCTTCCCGTCCTGCGGCTCCACCCCCCGCAGGGCGAACAGCTCCTCCACCGTCACAAACTTGTACCCCTGGGCCATCAGCTCGTCCACCACCGTCAGGGCGGTGTCCACGCTGGCGGGGTAGATGTCGTGGAGCAGGATGATGCTGCCGTCCTCCACCGTGTCTAAAATGACCTGGGTCTGTCGCTGGGTGTCTCGATCCGACCAGTCCTCCGGATCCACCGACCACAGGATGATGGGCGCTCCCGCCCTGGCCCGGTTGGAGGGGGTGATCATGCCGTAGGGCGGGCGGAGCATGAAATCCCGCTGATCCACCAGCCCCCGGAGGGTCTCCCGCAGCCTGTCCACCTCGGCGTAGAAGTCCCGGCCGTTCACCTGGGCCAGCGACTTGTGGTGGAAGGTGTGCAGGCCGATCTGGTGGCCCTCCCGCTCCATGCGCACCAGCAGCTCCTCATTACCCTCCACGTTTTCCCCGATGACAAAAAAGGTGGCGTGCACCCCCCGGCGGGCCAGCCCGTCCAGCAGCAGGTCGGTGGTGCCGGCACGGGGCCCGTCGTCAAAGGTGAGGGCCGCGAAGGGCCCCGCAGGCAGCTGAGCCGACCCCAGCGCCGTCCGGCTTTGCCGGCACCAGCCCGGGAACCACAGCCAGGTGAGGGCCAGCGCCAGCCCCAACGCCGCCAGCGTCCCCGCCCGCAGGACCCTCCGAAGCTTTGACATTGTGCCCACCGCCTTTCCGCGCAATTTGTCATAGTATGCGCCCCGGCCGCGATTTTATCCCCGCTGCCTGAAATGGGGGATTGCTATTTGCCTTCCCAGAGTATATAATATATAGAATCTCTTTTTTTCTTCCATATTTTTTTGCCCGTTGTTTAGGAGGCGCAACCATGAAAGATCTGCTCCATCTTTTAGAAAATGATTCCACCTTGACCTACGCCCAGCTGGCTGCCATGACCGGCTCCACCGAGGCGGAGGTGGCCGGGTTGGTTGAACAGTATGAAAAGGATCGGGTGATCCTGGGCTATAAGACCATCATCGACTGGGATCGCACCCAGCAGGAGTCCGTCACCGCCCTCATTGAGGTGGGGGTCACCCCCCAGCGGGGGGAGGGCTTCGACCGGGTGGCCCAGCGCATCTACCAGT
>CAJTYK010000044.1 GCA_910584285.1 uncultured Oscillospiraceae bacterium | reverse complement strand
GGCGCCCCCGACGCCGACCGGGTGATCATCGCCATGGGCTCCATCTGCGACGTGGCCGAGGAGGTCATCGACTACCTCAACGCCCACGGCGAGAAGGTGGGCCTCATCAAGGTGCGCCTGTACCGCCCCTTCCGGGCTGACAAGCTGCTGGCCGCCCTCCCCGCCACCTGCAAGAAGATCGCCGTGCTGGACCGCACCAAGGAGCCCGGCGCCCAGGGCGAGCCCCTCTACCTGGACGTGGTGACCGCCCTGGCTAACGCGGGCAAGACCGACATCTCCGTCATCGGCGGCCGCTATGGCCTGGGCTCCAAGGACACTCCTCCTTCCAGCGTGTTCGCCGTCTATGAGGAGCTGACCAAGACCGAGCAGAAGCGCCAGTTTACCATCGGCATCGTGGACGACGTGACCAATATGTCCCTGGAGGAGAAGCCCTCCCCCAACACCGCGGCCGAGGGCACCATCGAGGTCAAGTTCTGGGGCCTGGGCGGCGACGGCACCGTGGGCGCCAACAAGAACTCCATCAAGATCATCGGCGACCACACCGACAAGTACGTCCAGGCGTACTTCCAGTACGACTCCAAGAAGACCGGCGGCGTCACCATCAGCCACCTGCGCTTCGGCGACCAGCCCATCCGGGCCCCCTACTATATCAACAAGGCCGACTTCGTGGCCTGCCACGTGCCCGCCTATATCGTCAAGGGCTTCCCCATGGTCCGGGACGTGAAGGACGGCGGCACCTTCCTCATCAACTGCCAGTGGAGCGACGAGGAGCTGGATAAGCATATGCCCGCCGTGGCCAAGCGGTACATCGCGGAGCATCACATCAACGTCTACACCATCAACGCCATCGACCTGGCCATCGAGATCGGCATGGGCAAGCGCACCAACACCATCCTCCAGTCCGCCTTCTTTGCCCTGTCCAAGGTCATGCCCGAGAGCGAGGCCATCGGCTACATGAAGGACGCCGCCACCCACTCCTACCTGAAGAAGGGCCAGGACGTGGTGGACATGAACCACAAGGCCATCGACATCGGCGCCACCGCCTTCAAGAAATTCGACGTGCCCGCCTCCTGGGCCACCGCTCAGGACGAGGACAAGGGCGAGAAGCTGGAGGGCCGCCCCGAGCTGGTGGAGATGGTGAAGGACGTGATGGAGCCCATCAACCGCATGGACGGCGACAGCCTGCCCGTGTCCGCCTTTGTGCCCCACGTGGACGGCACCTTCCAGCAGGGCGCCTCCGCCTATGAGAAGCGGGGCGTGGCCGTGTCCGTGCCCGCCTGGAACCCTGACACCTGCGTGCAGTGTAACCAGTGCGCCTACGTTTGCCCCCACGCCACCATCCGGCCCTTTGCCCTCACTGAGGAGGAGGCCAAGAACGCCCCCGACTGCGCCCAGATCGTGGACATCAAGGCCGGCAAGGGCAAGGGCGTGTACAAGTATAGCCTGGCTGTCAGCCCCATGGACTGCATGGGCTGCTCCGTGTGCGTGGGCATCTGCCCCACCAAGTCCCTGAGCATGGTGCCCCTGGAGCAGGAGGCCGGCCGTCAGCCCGCCTTCGACTACATGGTGGCCAAGGTGGCCCCCAAGGCCGACATGGAGGGCACCGGCTCCGTCAAGGACAGCCAGTTCAAGCAGCCCCTGCTGGAGTTCTCCGGCTCCTGCGCCGGCTGTGCCGAGACCGCCTACGCCCGCCTGGTCACCCAGGTCTGCGGCGAGCGGATGTACGTCTCCAACGCCACCGGCTGCTCCTCCATCTGGGGCGGTCCCGCCGCCACCTCTCCCTACACCGTCAACAAGGACGGCAAGGGCGTGGCCTGGGCCAACTCCCTGTTTGAGGACAACGCCGAGCACGGCCTGGGCCTGCACCTGGGCCAGAAGGCCATCCGCAACGCCCTGGCGGACAAGACCCGCGCCCTGATCGCGGTGCCCCACACTGTTCCCGAGCTGAAGGAAGCCGCCCAGAAGTGGCTGGACACCATGGAGGACGGCGAGGCCAACCAGGAGGCCACCAAGGCGTATATCGCCGCCCTGGAGGACGGGCTGATGACGGTGGACGAGATCGTGGCCTTCACCGGCAGCCCCGCCGCCGCCAAGGTCTTTGGGGATCAGCTGCCCCAGTTCCAGGCCCACGCCAAGGAGCTGAAGGACAGCGGCGCCCGGTTCTGCGACTGCGACGCCTGCAAGCTGGCCAAGGAGATCCTGGATCAGAAGGACTACCTGAACAAAAAGTCCGTGTGGATCTTCGGCGGCGATGGCTGGGCCTACGACATCGGCTACGGCGGACTGGATCACGTGCTGGCCTCCGGTGAGGACGTGAACATCTTCGTGTTCGACACCGAGGTGTACTCCAACACCGGTGGACAGGCGTCCAAGTCCTCCAACTTCGGCCAGGTGGCGCAGTTTGCCGCCGCCGGCAAGCAGATGCCCAAGAAGTCCCTGGCGGAAATCGTGATGCAGTATGGTTACGTCTACGTGGCCCAGGTGGCCATGGGTGCCAACCCCAACCAGACCCTGGCCGCCATCCGGGAGGCCGAGGCCTATCACGGCCCCTCCCTCATCATCGGCTACGCCCCCTGCGAGATGCACTCCATCAAGGGCGGCATGGCCAACTGCCAGAGCGAGATGAAGAAGGCCGTGGCCTGCGGCTACTGGAACCTGTTCCGCTACAACCCCGCCAACAAGGCGCTGGGCAAGAACCCGTTCACCCTGGACTCCAAGGCCCCCGCCGGCGGCTATCAGGAGTTCCTGCTCAACGAGGCCCGGTACTCCTCCCTGACCCGCTCCTTCCCGGAGCGCGCCGACGAGCTGTTCAAGAAGAACGAGGAAGCGGCTATGGAGCGGTGGGAGCACCTGCAGAAGCTCATCGAGCTGTACAAGTAATCGCGCACTTTTCCGCATAACTGGAGCCCAAAAGGGGGACGCTTCTTCTGGAAGCGTCCCCCTTTTCCGCGCCGCCTTTACGTCAGATCCTGCTCCAGCAGGGCGCGGAGCTGGCGGCAGCGGCGCTGGCAGCCCTCGCCCAGCTCGCCGTACAGCTCCAGCATATCCGGATCCTCCCAGTCGTCCGCCGCCAGACGGAAGGCGGACTCCTGCTGCTGCTCCAGCTGGTGGCGGCGGCGCAGGGCCCCCCAGTAAGACGGGATGGCCGGGGCGGACAGCAGCTCGCTGGGCCAGTACCGCAGGCCGGTGATCAGAAAGTACGCCGCCGACAGCCGCCGGGCGGAGCGGTGCAGCTCCCCGGCCAGCGTGTTAAGTACCCGGGCGTCCGCCCCCCTGGCCCGGCGGGCCAGATGCCGGTAGAACTGCCAGCCCTCCAGCGCCTCCATCACCTGGCGACGCAGGCGGGCGGTGCGGTCATCGACGGGCTGGGGCTCCTCCCACAGCCTGGGCAGGTCGTTGCCCCGGTGGGGGCCCTCCGGCTGGGGCAGGGCCTCTGCCTCGGCGGGGGGCTGCTCCGCCTCCGGGGGCTCCGGGGCGGGGGCCTCCTCCGACGGGGGCATGGGCTCCGGCTGGGGTTCCGGGGCCGGGGACTCCTCCAGTGCGGCGCCGTCCTCCGCCGGACGGCCGGCGTTCAGCCGCACCAGCTCCTCCAGCCGCCGGCAGGAGATATCCCCCTCCATCCCGTGGGGAATGGCCTCTATGGGGCAGCCGCAGTCCTCCCGGCCCGCCATCACCCGCTGCCACACCCGCTGGAATACCTCCTGATCCTTCAGCGAGCATGGAATGATTTTCTCCATGTTCACACCTCCTTTGCCCCCTATTCTATGTCCGGGGAGCAAAACGTGCCAGTTGACAGGGGCTCCGGCAAAATGGACAGCGGGCGGTCGATAGCATAGTAAAAAACTATGATTTATTTTCTTGACAGCCCTTTCCTCCTATGGTATACTGCAAACCATAGAAATAGACTATGATTTCGCCCCGGCGGAATCTGATGGGAGATATGACTATGTTAGAGCTGAAGCACCTGGCCTTCTCCGTGGAGGAGGAGGCGGGGCAGAAGGACATCCTGCGGGATGTGTCGCTGACTGTGCCGGACGGCGCGTTCTGGGTGATCACCGGGCCCAACGGCGGGGGCAAGACCTCCCTGGCCCGGGCCATCATGGGGCTGAACAAGCCCACCGGCGGAAAAATCCTGTGGAACGGGGAGGACATCACCGACCTGTCCATCACGGAGCGGGCCAAGCGGGGGATCAGCTACGGCTTCCAGCAGCCCCCCCGGTTCAAGGGCCTGCGGGTGCGGGATCTGTTGGGGCTGGCGGCGGGCAATCCCTTCCTCAGCCGTGCCGAGGGCTGCCAGCTGCTCACCCAGGTGGGGCTGTGCGCGGCGGACTATATCGACCGGGAGGTGGACGCCTCCCTGTCCGGCGGCGAGGTGAAGCGCATCGAGATCGCCAGCATCCTGGCCCGGAAGTCCCCGCTGATGATCTTCGACGAGCCGGAGGCGGGCATTGACCTGTGGTCCTTCGCCAAGCTGACGGAGACCTTCCGCTATATCCACGACAAGCGGGAGGCCACCATCGTGATCATCTCCCACCAGGAGCGGATCATTGGGCTGGCGGACGAGATCGTGCTGGTGGCGGACGGCCTGGTGTCCGAGCAGGGGCCCCGGGAGGAGATCTTCCCGAAGATTCTGGCCAACACCCAGCCCGGGTGCGCCTTTGTGGGAGAGGAGGGGCAGGCATGAACCACACTGACGCAGAGCTGCTGAGGCAGATCGCCGACATGGACGGCGTGCCGGAGGGGGCCTATAACATCCGCAAAGACGGCGGGCTGGACTCCCGGCGGAGCACCGAGACGATTGAGATCTCCTCCAAGGAGGACAAGCCCGGTATTGACATCCGGATCAAGGCGGGCACCAAGGGGCAGGATGTGCACATACCCGTCCTGCTCACCCAGAGCGGACTCACCGATCTGGTATATAACGACTTTTTTATCGGTGAGGACTGCGACGTGGACATCATCGCCGGCTGCGGCATCCACAACGACGGCTGCGACACCACCCAGCACGACGGTGTGCACACCTTCTATGTGGGCAAAAACTCCAAGGTGCGTTACACGGAGAAACATTACGGCGAGGGGGAGGGCACCGGAGCCCGGATCATGAACCCCCACACCATCGTGTACCTGGAGGAGGGGGCCTCCATCCAACTGGAGACCGTCCAGATCCGAGGGGTGGATCACACCAAACGGTATACCAAGGTGGAGGTGGGCGCCGGGGCGGAGGCGGTGGTCACCGAGCGGCTGCTCACCCATGGGGAGCAGTTTGCCGAGAGCAAGATGGACGTGATCCTGAAGGGGGAAGGGGCCCGCACCCAGGTGATCTCCCGCTCCGTGGCCCAGGACAAGTCGGTGCAGGTGTTCTACCCCCAGGTGGAGGGCAACGCCCCCTGCTTCGGCCACGTCCAGTGCGACTCCATCATCATGGGGCAGGCCAAGGTGAGCTCCATCCCCGCCATCACCGCCAACCACATGGACGCCCAGCTCATCCACGAGGCCGCCATCGGGAAGATCGCCGGGGATCAGATTTTGAAGCTGATGACCCTGGGCCTCACCGAGGAGGAGGCCGAGCAGAAGATTCTGGACGGTTTCCTGCGCTGACCGGACAGACGGCAAATACGGGGCCCCCGCGAGATGCTCACGGGGGCCTGCTCTGTCTTGAAAGGGGTGCGGCCCCGGGGATTTGGACGATTTTTCCACCGCTCCCAGGATTACAAGAATATACAAGAAAAAGAGGTGGTTACTACTATCGACTTCCTGCCGCGTAGAGTATCATAAATCGAAATACGCTGTGCCGACTTGCGGCGGAGGGGGCGCGGAACGTCTCCTTGGAGCATCGTTCACTGTGATAGCATAGCAGGGCACTGAGCCCCAGGAAAACCCTGCCCATTGGGCAGGGTTTTTTTCGGGAAAAAATTCATATGGAAGGCAGGAGGAGACAGAGATTATGCGCCACTTGATTGATTTTGGAGATCTGCCCCGGGAGGAATGGGACGAGCTGTACGCCAGAGCGGAGCGGATTATGGACGCCCCGGATCAATACCTGGACGCCTGCCGGGGAAAGGTGATGGCGTCGCTGTTTTACGAGCCGTCCACCCGCACCAATTTCTCCTTCCAGACCGCCATGCTGCGCCTGGGTGGTACGGTGTTCGGCTTTGCCGACCCCAAGTCCTCCTCCACCGCCAAGGGGGAGAGCCTGAAGGACACCGTGAAAATGGTGGCTGGCTATGCCGACGTGGTGGTGATGCGCACCCCCTGGGAAGGGGCGGCCAAGGCGGCCTCCCTCTACTCCGAGGTGCCGGTGATCAACGCCGGGGACGGCGGCCATATGCACCCCACCCAGACCACCACCGACCTGACCACCATCACCCGGCTGCGGGGCTCGGTGGACGGGCTCAGCGTGGGGCTGTGCGGCGATCTGAAGAACGGCCGCACCGTCCACTCCCTCATCAAGGCGCTGGCCAAGTTCAAGGACATCCGCTTCTTCCTCATCGCGCCCCCGGAGCTGGCCATACCTGAGTATCTGCGCCGGTTCATGAAGGACAACGGGATGCCCTTCCTGGAAGTGTCCGGCCTGGATCCCGTCATTCCCCAGCTGGACGTGCTCTACATGACCCGCATCCAGCGGGAGCGGTTCATCGACCCCCTGGAGTATGAGCGGTGCAAGGGCATCTACATCCTCACCCGCTCCAAGCTGGCCCGGGCCAAGGAGAAGCTGCTGGTGATGCACCCCCTGCCCCGGGTGGACGAGATCGCCGTGGATGTGGACGATGACCCCCGGGCGGTGTACTTCGAGCAGGCCCGGTACGGGATGTTCTCCCGGATGGCGCTGCTGGCGGATCTGGCCAACCAGCCCCGCATACAGCCCGGTCCGGTGGAGATCGGCCACGGGCCGGTGTGCCACAACCCCCGGTGCATCACCCAGACGGAGCACTATCTGCCGCCGCTGGTGAAGGAGACGGGGGGCGTGCGGTGCTGCGCCTTCTGCGACGCGCCGCTGGACTGAATACATATGCAACGATTAGGAGGGGCCAGCTTGAACCGAAATTACGACAACTTTCTCAATCTCACCCTGGACACCCGGATCAAGGAGCTCCGGGACGGGTGGTACTCCTTTGAGGACACCGTGTTCTACGGGGAGAAGGGAGGCGCCTTGGCGGACGAGGGCGCCATCAACGGTCAAAAGGTGCTGGGGCTGCGGTGGGAGGGGGACACCCTCTGGCATCGGGTGGAGGGGGAGCTGGCCGACCCCATCCATATGGAGGTGGATCGGCTCACCCGATGGAACAATACCGCCGTCCAGTCCGCTTTCCATATGCTGGACGGGTATTACGGGCGGCTGGGGCTGCGGATTGTGGCCATCGGCGTTCATCCGGAAAACCAGTGGTACGAGGTGGACACCAAGGAGCTGCCTCCCGGCCATCTACAGGAGGTACAGGACTTCCTGGACAAGCAGATTATGGACGATTTTCCGGTGGAGCTGTCCTACGTGAAGGGTGCGGATTACCCCAACCCCAAGTACCAGGGCTATGACGAGGTGCGCATTGTCAAGTTCGGCGAGGTGGACACCCAGCCCTGCGGTACCCCCCACGTGAGCCGCACCGGGCAGATCCTATCCTTCACGGTGCTGGGCAGTGAGCACTCCGGCCGGGGCACCAAGATCTATACTGCGGTGGGCCCCGCGGCAGAGGTGCGCCTGCGGGAGGATCACGCCGTACTGCGCCGACTGGTGGAGCTGTCCGACACGGGCATACCCGATCTGGCGGACAAGATGGAGGGGCTGCTGGCCTCCTCCAAGGCGCTGAAGAAGGAAAATGAGGCCCTGCGCCGGGAGCTGTGCGGCTATCAGGCGGCGGGCCTGCTGGAGTCGGGGGACACGCTGATCCCCTATGCCGCCAAGGACGCCGGGGATCTGCGGGCCATGAGCCAGGCGGTGCTGAGCAGGACAACCCGGGGCGTGGTGCTCCTGGCGGAGCTGGACGGCGGGGTGAGTTTCGCCGCCGTCTCCCCGGAGGGGAAGGCCCGGGCCTGGATGGACGCCCTGAAGGAGCTGCTGGAGGTGTCTGGTGGCGGATCGCCCAAGATCGTCAGCGGGAAAACCCCGGCGGGTCCGGAGGAGTTCCGGCGGGCCGCGGCGGGTCTGCCCATTTAACACGGACCCCATTCTGTGAAAAAAAGTCGGAGAGAGGGAAGTTGTGCCCTCTCTCCGGCTTTTTTTGACAAAATTTTGACGTTCTCTGTGATACTGTTCAAATAGGACTGAGAGCACCTGTGAAAATTTAGCGGAAATATACAATATCAGATGGCGGAAGCGTCCATCTTTTTTTACCAAATTTGGGTACTATAAGGATGGTTAGCATTTGCCCCGCCGGTGCGCGCAGGTGGGGGCAAAAATAATATTTGAGCTGCAAAAAGGAGGAGCCATGAAAGGTATTTGTGTCAGAAGCGAGATCAACCCGCTGAAAAAGGTGCTGCTGCACCGCCCCGGCAGAGAGCTGCTGAACCTGACCCCCGACACCCTGAGTGAGCTGCTGTTTGACGACATCCCCTTCCTGAAGGTCGCCCAGGAGGAGCACGACGCCTTCGCCCAGATCCTCCGGGATAACGGCACCGAGGTGGTCTATCTGGAGGACCTGATGACCGACGTGCTCAGCCTCAATCCCAAGCTGGTGGAGCCCTTCCTGCGCCAGTGGCTGTTCGAGGGCAATATCAAGACCCGCCGCTGGCAGGACAAGTGCATGGAGTACCTCACCACCCACTTCCAGGGCAAGGCTCTGGTGGAGAAAACCATGGAGGGCATCACCCTGAAGGAGATGGGCGCCGAGGCCTATACCTACTCCCTCCAGGATCTGGTGGCCCCGGCGGACGACCTGGTGGTCAACCCCATGCCCAACCTGTACTTCACCCGCGATCCCTTCGCCAGTGTGGGCACCGGCGTGTTCCTCCACAAGATGTACTCCGTCACCCGCTGCCGTGAGACGATCTACGCCGACTATATCTTCAAGTATCACCCCGACTTCGAGGGGCAGGTCACCCGGTACTACGACCGCGACCTCCACGCCAACATCGAGGGCGGCGACGTGCTCAACCTCACTGAGGACACCCTGGCCATCGGCATCTCCCAGCGCACCTGCACCGACGCCATCGAGATCGCGGCCCGCAACCTGTTCACCGACCCCGAGGCCAAGGTACGCACTGTGCTGGCCTTCGACATCCCCAAGAGCCGCGCCTTCATGCACCTGGATACCGTGTTCACCCAGATCGACGTGGACAAGTACACCGTCCATCCCGCCATCCTGGGCCCGCTCACCGTGTACGAGATCACCCCGGGCAAGGACGACCCCGCCGACCTGCAGATCAAGCGGGTGGACTCCGACCTGAAGCACATCCTGGAGAAGTACACCCATGTGGACGACGTGAAGCTGATCTTCTGCGGCGGCGACGACCTCATCGCGGCGGCCCGGGAGCAGTGGAACGACGGCTCCAACACCCTGTGCATCGCCCCCGGCAAGATCGTGGTCTATCAGCGCAACGACGTGTCCAACGCCATCCTGCGGGACAACGGCCTGACCGTGCTGGAGATGCCCTCCGCCGAGCTTTCCCGCGGCCGCGGCGGTCCCCGGTGTATGTCCATGCCCCTGATCCGGGCAGAATAAGAACCGTTCCAAAAATTTTATTTAACTTTAGGAGGAATTCGTAAATGGGTATCAACATTCGCGGCCGGAGCTTTCTGACCCTGCTGGACTTCACCCCTGCTGAGATCAACTATATGCTGGATCTGTCCGCCGAGTTCAAGCGGATGAAGAACAACGGCGTGGAGCACAAGTGGCTCACCGGCAAGCAGGTCGTCCTGCTGTTCGAAAAGACCTCCACCCGCACCCGCTGCGCCTTCGAGGTGGGCGCCCGCGACCTGGGCATGGGCGTCACCTTCCTGGATCCCGGCTCCTCTCAGATGGGCAAGAAGGAGTCCCTGGCCGACACCGCCAAGGTGCTGGGCCGGATGTATGACGGCATTGAGTACCGCGGCTTCAAGCAGTCCGTGGTGGAGGATCTGGCCCGCTACTCCGGCGTGCCCGTGTGGAACGGCCTGACCGACGCCTTCCATCCCACCCAGATGCTGGCCGACATCCTCACCGTGAAGGAGGAGTTCGGCGACGTGCGCGGCCGCAAGCTCACCTTCTTCGGCGACGCCCGCAACAACGTGGCCAACTCCCTGATGGTTGTCTGCGCCAAGCTGGGGATGCACTTCTGCGCCTGCGGGCCCAAGGAGCTCATGCCCGCCGCCGACCTGGTGGACAAGTGCAAGGCCGTGGCCGCTGAGACCGGTGCCACCATCGAGCTGACCGACGACGTGAAGCAGGGCGCCAAGGACTGCGACGTGCTGTACACCGACATCTGGGTGTCCATGGGCGAGCCCGACGAGATCTGGGCCGAGCGCATCAAGCTGCTGAAGCCCTATCAGGTGAACAAGGAAGTCATGGCCATGGCAAAGCCCACCGCCATCTTCCTGCACTGCCTGCCCTCCTTCCACGACCGGGACACCACCATCGGCGAGGACATCTACCAGAAGTTCGACCTGCCCGCCATGGAGGTCACCGACGATGTGTTCCTGGGCAAGCAGGCCCGCCAGTTCGACGAGGCAGAGAACCGTATGCACACCATCAAGGCTGTGATGTACGCGACTCTGAAGTAAGGCCATGGGGAAGCGGATTGTAGTGGCCCTGGGCGGAAACGCCCTGGGCAATTCCCCTGAGGAGCAGCTGGAGCTGGTGAAGGGCACCGCCAAGCCCATCGTAGACCTGGTGGAAAAGGGCTGCGAGGTCATCATCGGTCACGGCAACGGCCCCCAGGTGGGTATGATCAACCTGGCCATGGAGTTCTCCGCCAACAAGGGCGGCAACACCCCCTATATGCCCTTCCCTGAGTGCGGGGCCATGACCCAGGGCTATATTGGCTATCACCTCCAGCAGGCCATCCAGGACGAGCTGAAGGCCCGGGGCATCAAGAAGGCCTGCGCCACCGTGGTGACCCAGGTGGTGGTGGACGAGTCCGACCCCGGCTTCCAAAAGCCCACCAAGCCCGTGGGCAGCTTCTACACCAAGGAGGAGGCCGACGCCATCGCGGCGGAAAAGGGCTTCACCTTCGTGGAGGACGCCGGCCGGGGCTACCGCCGTGTGGTTCCCTCCCCCATCCCCCAGCGCATTGTGGAGCTGGAGGTGGTGGATCAGCTGGTGGCCGCCGGCAACATCGTCATCACTGTGGGCGGCGGCGGCATCCCCGTCGTCGAGACCGACAAGGGCTTGCGCGGCGTGGCTGCCGTCATCGACAAGGATCGGGCCAGCGCCCTGCTGGCTCGGGACGTGAAGGCGGATCAGCTCATCATCCTCACGGCAGTAGACCGTGTGTGCGTCAACTTCAACAAGCCCGATCAGCGGGAGCTGGCCTCCATGACCCTGGCCGAGGCGGAGGAGTATATCAAGCAGGGCCAGTTCGCCCCCGGCAGTATGCTGCCCAAGGTGCAGTCCTGCATGGAATTTGTGAAACACAGCGCCAACGGCGGCACCGCCCTCATCACCTCCCTGTCCCGGGCGGCGGAGGCGCTGGACGGAAAAACGGGAACGGTGGTTGAAAAGTAAGCGGAAACGACTATAATATTTAAGAAGGAGAGATTGTCATGGCGGAGAAGAAAAAGAAACGCTCGCTAAACACATTTGTAATTCTTCTGGTAGTCCTGCTGGCCGTGTCCATCGTCACCTGGCTCGCCAACGGCCAGACCTACACCGGCTTTGACGAGGAGACCGGCGAGGCCGTGGAGATGGCGGTGGAGGGCGCGTCCCTCAGCGACATCCTGATGGCCCCCATCGCCGGCTGGCATGACGCCGGCGACGTGATCGGCTTCGTGTTCTGCCTGGGCATTTTCCTGTCCATCCTCAACGCCACCGGGGCGCTGGAGACCGGCATCCATGTGCTGGTGAAAAAGCTCAAAGGCAAAGAGCTGGTGCTGGTCTGGATTCTGATGTTCCTGTTCTCCATCGGCGGCACCACCTACGGCATGGGCGAGGAGACCGTGGGCTTCTATATCCTCCTGGCGGCAACCATGGTGGCCGCGGGCTTTGACCCGCTGGTGGGCGCGGCCACCGTCCTGTTGGGCGCCGGCACAGGCGTGCTGGGCTCCACCATCAACCCCTTCGCCACTGGCGCCGCCGTCTCCGCGGCGGTTGACAGCGGCGTGCCGGTAAACATGGGTACGGTCTATGTGCTGGCCATCATCCTGTGGATCGGCACCTTCATCCTCTCCGGCCTGTTTGTCACCGCCTACGCCAAGAAGGTGAAGAACGGCAAGGGCTCCATCTTTACCTCCGAGCAGATCAAGGAGTGCACCGAGGCCTATGGCACCTCCACCGAGATCGACGACACCGTGCGGCTCACCGGCAAGCAGAAGGCGGTGCTGATCGTGTTCGCCCTGTCCTTCGTGGTGCAGATCCTGGGCTTCATCCCCTGGGAGGATCTGAATGAGGGCGTCTTCAACGCGTTCGGCTTCACCAGCTTCCTGACGGGCAATCCCTTCGGCTGGTGGTGGTTCGATGACGCGGCCACCTGGTTCCTGCTGATGGGCTTCGTCATGGGCTTCATCGGCCTGGACGACAAGAAGCAGTTCATGCCCTGCGTGATCAACGGCTTCACCGACATGATCTCCGTCAACCTGGTCATCGCCCTGGCCCGCGCCACCACCGTGATCATGAGCAGCACCGGCCTGGGCACCTGGCTGGTGGAGGCGTCCATCACCGCGCTGACCGCCTCCGGCCTGCCCGCCCCCGTGTTCGGCTTCCTGGATTACCTGCTCCATGTGGGGCTGAGCTTCCTGGTGCCGTCCTCCTCCGGCCTGGCCAGTCTGTCCGCCCCCATCGTGTCCCCCATTGTGGCGGGCATGGGCTGGTCTGTGGAGACCTCTATTATGATCAACGTGGCCGCCAACGGCTTCGTGAACCTGTTCACCCCCACCTGTGGCTTCATCATGGGCGGCCTGGCCCTGGCCCGGATCCCCTGGGATACCTGGGTGAAGTGGGCTGCCAAGCTGCTGGCCATCATCGCGGTGTTCTCCGCCGTGGTGCTCACTGTGGCCATGCTCGTGCTGAGCTGACCCAACCGTTTCGCAGCGCTTTTGTCCCAAAACAGGAGAGCCGGCCGTATGTGCCCGTCGCATACGGCCGGGCTTTCCTGCGTCCGTGTGCTTGACCAGAGAAAGGCTGAAGGTGATCCGTTTGAACCGACCTGCGGCATTGCAGGACAACCTGTCCGCATCCAGCGACCCCGCCGCCATCTGCTCCTTTGACTACGAGGCCATTCAGGCCCCCACCAGGCCCCTGATCCACCAGTCCGCCCGGTTTATCTACATCAAGCGGGGCCGGGGCGTCATTGAGATCGGCGGCGAGCCCTATGACATCAAGCCGGATATGCTGATTGCCGTCACCCCCTGGGGCATCACCGAGATCACCCGGGTGGAGCAGACCCTGCAGCTGATGCTCATTGTGTACGACTACCATTACATCAACTCTATGCTGAAGGGCATCGCCGGCATGGAGGAGGACAGCTCTGAGCTGCTGCGCTTCCTGTCTATGGAGCCGGTGGTGTATCTGGACTCGGTGCAGGCGGCCTGCATCGACAATCTGGCCGAGCAGCTCCGAACGGAGCTGGGGGTGGAGTCCACCCGGGCCAATCCCCCCCAGGAGCGGCCCCTGTCCCAACTCTATGTCACCAATAAAATCATCGAGCTGATGATCCTCTACCGGCGGTATGTCATGGCCACCCGGGGAGAGAAGGACTATGAGAAGGACATCGCCGCGGAGCGGTCCATCCTCAGCTACCTCTATGCCCACTCTGCGGAACGGCTCACCTTGGCCAGTGTGGCGGGGGCCTTCTTTATCTCCGAGTCCACCCTGTCCAAGCGGATTGCGGAGACCACCGGCACCACCTTCTCCAAGCTGCTATCCAGCATCCGCATTGAAAAGGTCTCCGATTACCTGATCTATACCGATTTGACCTTGGACGCCATCGCCACCCTCACCGGGTTTGTGGACGCGTCCCACCTCTCCAAGCATTTTGTGGCCCAGGTGGGGGTGGCCCCCATCAAGTTCCGCAAGATCTACGCCAAATCCAAGACTAAGTTCAACCGCACCAACAAGGATGTGGCCTACCAGATCACCGACTATATCTACAAAAACTACACCACCGAAAAGCTCACCGCCGGACAGGTGGCCTCCCGATTCGGCATCTCCGTGGCGGAGATGAACCGGCTGATGCTATACCACTCCGACATGAATTTTGAGACGCTGCTGAATTTTGTGCGGGTGAACCGGGCCTGTGAGCTGCTGGCCTCCACGGAGTATTATGTCATTGACGTGGCCTTCGAGGTGGGGTACAGCAACATCAAGACCTTCAACACCAATTTCCTGAAGTTTAAAGGAATGACCCCCACGGAATTTCGCAGCCGGATCACCCTCCAGAAGCCGGATGGGAGCGAGACCGGACGGAATAAAAAGTGAATGAAGCAGGGAAAACCTGAAAAAATATACGAGATTATACAAAATATTCAGAAGCAACGTATAGCGTCTCTGAAACAGAGGGGATATAATAGCTCCGTTTTTCCACAGCCGCCTGCCCAGGGCGGTGCCCCGGATAGCAGGCCCCGGAAGCGCGGCGGCTGGCGCCCATGCAAAAATGTGCAAGAATATACAAGAAAAACCCGGTGAAGCGTATAGCGTGCCGGTTGTAGCTGGCATATAATTCTCTCATTTATGAGATATACGCTCCTTTCACGGGCAACTGAGAAGGGTTGGAAGCAGGCTCATGAAAAAAAACCGGCAAAAGCTGATCCTGGAACTGATCTCCAGGCAGCCGGTGGAGACGCAACAGCAGCTCCAGGCGCTTTTGGAGGAGAACGGGGTGCACTGCACTCAGGCCACCCTGTCCAGGGATCTTCACGCCCTGGGGCTGGTAAAGCAGGCCGAGCCCAACGGCCTGATCCGCTACAGTGTCAACCCCCTGTCCATGGAGGACGACGATCTGCGGCGGCTGATGAACATCACCCGGATGGGCGCGGTGTCGGCCCAGGCTGCCCAGAACATCATCGTGATCCGAACGCTGCCCGGGCTGGCCAACGCGGTGGGCTCCTATGTGGACAAGTCAGAGCTGCCGGGGCTGGTGGGAAGTCTTGCCGGAAACGACACCATTTTGCTGGTGATGAAGGATAATGACGCGGCGGGGGAGCTGCTGGCCCGCCTCCAGGAGCTGCTGGAGGGGAAGCACACCCTGCCGTGATGGAGGTCAAGGCATCATGAATGATTTTGAACAGAAAATTTTCCAGGCCGTCAAGGAGGCCGTCCACCAGGTCTATGGACTGGAGCCCGAGGACAACCTGTTGACAGTGGAGGTGCCCCGGGATACCAAGCTGGGGGACTACGCCACCGGCGCGGCCATGAAGCTGGCCAAGACGCTGCACAAGAGCCCCATGGACATTGCCCAGCCCCTGGCAGAGAAGCTTCAGGAGCTGTTGCCCGAGGCGGAGTCCGTCACCGTGGCCAAGCCCGGCTTCATCAATTTCAAGCTGCGCAGCGGCGCGCTGACCGCCTTGATCAACCAGGTGCTGGACGCCGGGGATGACTTTGGCAAGAACGATTCCGGCAAGGATGTGCATATCCTGGTGGAGTGGGTGTCTGCCAATCCCACCGGCGATCTGCACTGCGGCCATGCCCGTGGTGCCGCCTGGGGCGACGCCATCTGCCGCCTGCTGGAAAAGAGCGGCTACGATGTGCTGCGGGAGTTCTATGTAAACGACGCCGGCAACCAGATCGTCATGCTGGGTGAATCCTTGGTTTCCCGGTATTTTGAGCACTTTGGCAAGGAATATCCCTTGCCTGACAACGGTTACCACGCCGACGACGTGAAGCAGATCGCCAAGGATATCGCGGAGCAGGACGGTGACAAGTGGCTCACCGCCGATCCCAAGGAGCGGCTGGAGTACTTCATGCTGGAGGGCAAGACCCGGGAGCTGAAGAAGATTGAGAAGGATCTGGAGCTCTACCGGGTGCATATGCAGTCCTGGATCCATGAGACGTTCTTCTATGAGAACAACATGGAGCGGATCAACGCCTGCCTCAAGCGGATGGACGAGATGGGCCTGATCTACGAGAAGGACGGGGCCCTGTGGCTCAAGACCACGGACTACGGCGACGAGAAGGATCGGGTGCTGCGCAAGAGCGACGGCACGCTGTCCTACCTCACCCCGGATGTGGCCAACCATGTGTACAAGGTGGAGCGGGGCTATACCACCTTGGTGAACCTGTGGGGCGCGGATCACCATTCCTATGTCACCCGGATGCAGGCCGCCCTCAGCGCCCTGGGCTATCCCAAGGGGACGCTGTCGGTGGATCTGATCCAGATGGTGCGGATGGTGGAGGATGGTGCGGAGGTCAAGATGTCCAAGCGCACCGGCAACGCCATTACCCTGCGGGAGTTGTGCGAGGATGTGGGCGTGGACGCCGCCAGGTGGTTCTTCGTATCTAAGGACATCTCCTCTCAGATGGACTTTGATATGAAACAGGCCGCCGCCCGGGACAACGACAACCCGGTGTATTATGCCCAGTACGCCTATTCCCGGATGTGTTCCATCTTGAAGAACGAGGAGATCCCTGACTTCCACCGGGAGGACAGCTATGACCGGCTCACCGACGAGAAGGAGCTTCTACTGCTGAAAATGATGGGGGAGTTCCCCGGTCTGGTGGCCAAGGCCGCCCGGGTGCGTAAGCCCAACATTGTGGCGGACTATATCCTGTCGCTGGTGAAGCTGTACCATAGCTATTACAACAGCACCCGGGTGAATAATCCGGAGGATCCCGAGCTGACCAACCAGCGCCTGGGGCTGGTGAAGGCCCTCCAGGTGACCCTACGCAACGCGTTGGATTTGCTGGGCGTGTCCGCGCCGGAATCCATGTAAAAGTGAATAAGGGGGCGGCCCGCCTGCGGC
The DNA here is from genome assembly GCA_910584285.1 of uncultured Oscillospiraceae bacterium. Classification (GTDB taxonomy): domain Bacteria; phylum Bacillota; class Clostridia; order Oscillospirales; family Oscillospiraceae; genus Enterenecus. Next base: position 250 of record CAJTYK010000044.1, on the reverse strand, counting down.
GGGCCGCCCGTGATACGCGCCCGTAGTTCAATTGGATAGAGCGTCAGATTCCGGTTCTGAATGTTGGGGGTTCGAGTCCCTTCGGGCGTACCAACTTAATAGGGTGAAAATGCTATCTTGCCCGTCAAGCCAGTGTTTTCAACGCCTTCACGGCCCTCGGGTGGCAAAATCCGAGGGCCGTGAAAAATTGCTATCAGTAAGCGTCAAATAGGGACATACCAGCAAGGGAGAAAAGGAACCGGCAGCCGCA
>CAJTYK010000043.1 GCA_910584285.1 uncultured Oscillospiraceae bacterium | reverse complement strand
TGGAGCGGGAGGCGTTGACGATGGCCCCCCGGCCCAGCTCGTCGAAGGCGAACCGCACGTCGGCGGCGGTGCCTCCCTGGGCCCCATAGCCGGGCACCAGGAAGAAGGTCTTGTCCAGCCGGTAGCGCAGCTCCTTCAGGACGGAGGGATGGGTGGCCCCCACCACCGCGCCCAGGGCCTGATAGTGGTACTTGCCCTCGGTGCCCTGGCCCCAGCGCTGGATCAGGTCGCCCATGACGGTGTATACCAGCCGATCCCCGGCGACGATGTCCTGGAGCTCCATGGAGGAGGGATTGGAGGTCTTAGCCAGCACAAAGGCGCACTTGTCCCGCTCGGTGCAGTCCTTCAAAAAGGGCTTGATGGCGTCGGAGCCCATGTAGCCGTTGAGGGTGACGCAGTCGGCGTCAAACACCGGACAGGCCGTCCCGCCCACCTGGGTGGAGCCCAGCCACGCCTCGCTGTAGGCGGCGGCGGTGGTGCCGATGTCCCCCCGCTTCACGTCGGCGATGACAAACAGATCCCTGGACTTGGCGTAGGCGATGACCTCCTCCAGCGCCTGCATTCCCTGCCAGCCCAGCATCTCAAAGTAGGCGGACTGAGGCTTGACGGCGGGCACCACGTCCGCCAGTGCGTCGATGAGGCCCTTGTCGAACTCCAGCACCGCCTGGGCGGCGGCCTTCAAGGTTTCACCATGCTGATCGGTGTACTTTTTGAGGATGTAGGGCGGCACATACTCCACCCGGGCGTCCAGCCCGGCCACGGTGGGGTTCTTTTTGGCCTTGATCTTGTCCTGCAATGCGTCGAATGACATGGTTTAATCCTCCTGGTAAATAATCTTTCCCCGGGAAATGGTATACTTGACTTTCCCCCGCACGGCACGGCCGTGGAAAGGGGTGTTGCGGCCTTTTGAGGCGAAATGGTTCTTATTGATGACCCACTCCTCGTCCGGGTCGAACAGGACAAGGTCGGCGTCCCGGCCAGGGGCCAGCGTCCCCTTGTCCAGCCCCAGCAGGGCCGCGGGGGCGGCGGACATCAACGCGATGACCCGATCCAGGGGCAACAGCCCGGTGTGGTACAGCCCAGTGAGGGCCAGCGCCAAGGAAGTCTCCAGCCCCACCATGCCGCTGGGGGCGTCGGGGAGGGGCTTGGCCTTTTCCTGGGTGGTGTGGGGGGCGTGGTCGGTGACGATGGCGTCAATGGTGCCGTCCGCCAGCCCTGCCCGGATGCCCTTCAAATCTGCCTGGGTGCGCAGGGGCGGGTTGACCCGGGCCATGGCGCCCTGACGAAGCACCTCCTCCTGGGTGAGGGTGAAGTATTGGGGACAGGTCTCGCAGGTGACCTGGACGCCCCGGGTCTTGGCCTGCCGGACGATGTCCACCCCCTTTGCGGTGGAGATGTGGCAGATGTGGACATGGGCCCCGGTTTCCTCTGCCAGCATCACGTCCCGCATGATCTGCAGCTCCTCCGCAATAGCGGGGCGGCCGGGGAGATTCAGCTTCTGGGAGACGGCCCCCTCGTTGACAGCGAAATTTTGTACCATGTCCCTGTCCTCGCAGTGATCCAGCAGGGGCAGGTCCAGCCGCTTCGCTTCCAGCATAGCCTGCCGGAGCAGGGCCAGGTTCTGAATGGGCACCCCGTCGTCGGTAAGGGCAGGCGCCCCCGCCGCCTTCAGGGCGGCAAAGTCGGTGAGCTGTTCGCCCTTCTGTCCCACCGTCACCGCTCCGGCGGGGAGGACATTGATTCCGGTGGGGGCGGCCTTGCCCCGCACCAGCCGGACGATGTCCGGACAGTCGGTGGCAGGGCGTGTGTTGGGCATAGCCACCAACGTGGTTACGCCTCCTCGAGCGGCGGCGGCGCAGCCGGTGGCCACCGTCTCCTTGGCCTCGAAGCCCGGCTCCCGCAGGTGGACGTGCAGATCCACCAGCCCGGGGGCTGCCGTAAGTCCGGCGGCGGACAGCACCTGTGCGCCATCTGCCGCTAAATGCTTGCCCAGCTGGGCAATTTTCCCGTCCTCAATGAGAATATCCAGGCGTTCGTCCACGCCCTGGGCGGGGTCGAGCACCCGACCGCCCTGGATCAAAAGCCGCAAAGCGTTGTCCCTCCTGTTGTCAATGGTTTGATTTATTATATAGTATCCGGCGGGAGAACGCAACGGATAAAAGAAAAGAAATCTCCTGGGAAAACCGGCCGGGGAAGGACATAATGGACAGAAAAAGGCAGGGCCCTCAAGGAGCCCCACCTCTGGTGCAAGTAAGCCTGTAAGCCGGGTTCTGTCATTTAAGACAGCCATCTATCTCGACGCGCTGTTGCCAACGCGCTCCAGCCGCCTCCCCGGGACGGCCGGGCCGGCCTTGTGTCCCTCCACGGCGTTGCTCCGGATAGAGTTTACAGCAATGGGCGCTTTCACACGCCATTGGGTGAGCTCTTACCTCGCCTTTCCACCCTTACCGGCAGGTACAAACCCGCCGGCGGACTATTTCTGTTGCACTTTTCCTGGGGTCGCCCCCGGCGGGTGTTACCCGTTATCCTTGCCCTGCGGAGCCCGGACTTTCCTCACGGACGGCCTTTCGGCCTGGCCGCGCGGCTGTCCAGCTTGCTTGCGAAATTCATTGTACTTCAACTTTGGGTGATTGTCAAATGGAATTGAATGGGGTATAATACCTCTGCACGCAAATTCTGCCTTTGGGCAGAAGCGGATCGACGACATGGAGGTGCAGTTGGGTATGGAATCGGCACTGAAGCAATATATGGACGGGTTAAAGGGAAAGCGGGTGGCCGTGATCGGTCTGGGCGTGTCCAACACGCCCCTGGTGGAGCGGTTGCTGGACGCGGGCGTGGACGTGCTGGCCTGCGACAAGCGGCGGCGGGAGGAGTTCAACGGCCTCATTGAGTCGCTGGAGTGCCGGGGGCTGGAGGCGGCCCTGGGTCCCGACTACCTGGATCACCTGGAGGGGGCGGACGTGATCTTCCGCACCCCGGGCCTGCGGCCCGACGTGCCCCAGATCGCCCGGGCGGTGGAGGCGGGGGCGGTGCTCACCTCGGAGATGGAGGCGTTCTTGTCCCTGTGTCCCTGCCGGATCATCGCGGTGACCGGATCAGACGGCAAAACCACCACAACAACTATCATCGCCGGGATGCTGAAGGCGGCGGGCTATCGCACCTTTGTGGGGGGGAACATCGGCAACCCGCTGCTGTGCCGGGTGGACGAGATCCGGCCGGACGACATGGTGGTGCTGGAACTGTCCTCCTTCCAGCTGCTCACCATGAAGCAGAGCCCCAGCATCGCGGTGATCACCAATTTGGCGCCCAACCACCTGGACGTCCATAAAGATATGGAGGAGTATGTGGCGGCCAAACGGAACATCTTTGCTTACCAGGACGCTTGTGATAAGCTGGTGCTCAACGCGGACAACGAGATCACCGCCGGCTTCGCCAGAGAGGCCCGGGGGCAGGTGACGCTGTTCAGCAGGAAAAAACCGTTGGAGCAGGGGGTATACTTAAAGGACGGCATGGTGATGTACTGTGGCCGCCCGGTGCTCCACCAGGAGGATATCCGCCTGCCCGGCCTGCACAACCTGGAGAATTACATGGCGGCCATCGCTGTGGTAGAGGAGCTGGTGCCCGACGAGGTGATCCGGGACTTCGCCCGCACCTTCAACGGGGTGGAGCACCGCATCGAGCTGGTGCGGGAGCTGGACGGAGTGCGGTGGTACAACGACTCCATCGCCTCCAGCCCCAGCCGCACCATCGCGGGGCTGCGCTCTTTTCAGGATAAGGTGATCCTCATCGCCGGGGGATACGACAAGCACATCCCCTACGACGAACTGGGGCCGGAGGTTGTCAAATCAGTCAAGACGCTGCTGCTCACCGGGGACACGGCGGAGAAGATCAAGGCGGCGGTGCTGGCCGCGCCGGGGTATGAGCCGGGGGCGCCGGGGATTGTGGACTGCGCCGATCTGCGGGAGGCGGTGGAGCGGGCCCGGGCCCTGGCGGAGCCGGGGGATGTGGTGATCCTGTCGCCGGCCAGCGCGTCCTTTGATCGCTTCAAAAATTTTATGGAGCGGGGAAACGCGTTCAAGGATCTGGTGAACGCGCTGGAATAAGCGAGTAAAGGAGTAACGTGGACGTGGAAACGGAACAGAGATTGAAGCGGCTGTGCGCCATTGGCGCCCCCTCCGGGTTTGAGGACCCGGCGGTGGAGGCGGCCAAGGCGCTGCTGGAGCCGCTGATGGACGAGGTCTGGATCGACAGGCTGGGCAATTTGATCGGGGTGCGCCGCTGCGGGAAGCCGGGGGCTAAAAAGCTGCTGCTGGACGCCCATCTGGACGAGGTGGGGCTTACCGTCACCGGGATGGAGCAGGGCTTTTTGCGTTTTGCCGCCATCGGGGTGGACGCCCGGATGCTGCCCGACCGGGAGGTGACGGTGCTGGCCGACCCGCCCCTGCGGGGAGTGGTAGCCTGCCTGCCGCCCCACGTGCTGTCGGCGGAGGATCGGGAGAAGGCCCCAAAGGTGGAGGAGCTGTTTATTGACGTGGGGCTGAGCCAGGAGGAGGCGGAGCGGCGGATTCCCCTGGGCACAACCGTGGTGTACCACTCGAATTTCCTCCGGCTGGGGGAGCGGCAGTTGTGCTCCAAGTCCATGGACGACCGGGCGTGCTTTGAAGCTCTGCTGCGGACGGCGGAGCTGCTCCAGGGCAGGGAAGTGGACGTGGATCTCTATGTCCTGGGCAGCACCCGGGAGGAGGTGGGCGGCATGGGGGCCAAGGTGGTGACCCAGGCCATCGCCCCGGACTGCTGCGTGGCGGTGGACGTGACCTTCGGGGTGACGCCGGACACCTCCAAAGAGGAGGCTATGGTGATGGGCGGCGGCCCCGCCGTGGGCATCGGGCCCAACTGCGCCCGCTGGATGGTGCGCCGCCTGCTGAGTGCGGCGGAGCGGGAGAGCATCCCCGTCCAGAAGGAGGTCATGGAGGGCAGCAGCGGCACCAACGGCTGGGGGATGCAGATCTGCAACGAGGGGGTGGCCACCGCGGTGGTTTCCATCCCGCTGAAGTATATGCACACCCCGGTGGAGACGGTGGAGCGGGCTGACATCGAGGACACGGCCCGGCTGCTGGCCGCCTTTGCCGCCGGACTGGGAGAGGGGGACTGGCTATGATTGAGACGCTGAAAACCCTGTGTGCCCTGTCCGGGGTGTCCTCCTTTGAGGACGAGGTGCGGGACTATATCCGCCGGCGGGTGGAGCCCCACGCGGACAGCGTGCGGGTGGACGCGCTGGGGAACTTGATCGTGTTCAAGCGGGGAGCAAAGCCCGCGGGGAACCGGCTGATGCTGTGCGCCCACATGGACGAGGTGGGGCTGATGGTCAAGTCGGTCACCAAGGAGGGGTTCCTGAAATTCGGCTGCGTGGGCGGCATCGACCGGCGGATCCTGCTGGGCAAGGAGGTGGCGGTGGGGCCGGGGCGTGTCCCCGGGGTCATCGGCCTGAAGCCCATCCACCTGACCACCGCCGAGGAGCGCAAGAAGGTGCCCAAGGTCGCGGATCTCTATATAGATATCGGTGCCAAGGACAAGGAGGAGGCCCTGTCCCAGGTGGAGCTGGGGGACTTTGCCGCCTTTGTCAGCGACGCGGTGGATTTTGGGGACGGAATGCTCAAGGCCAAGGCCATCGACGACCGGGTGGGCTGCGCGGTGATGGTGAAGCTGCTGGAGGAGGAGTTGCCCATGGACTGTACCTTCGCCTTCACGGTGATGGAGGAGGTGGGCACCCGGGGGGCCTTCGGGGCGGCCTTCTCTGTGACGCCGGAGATTGCCCTGGTGCTGGAGGGCACCACCGCCGCCGATGTGCCCGCCCTGTCGGAGGATCGACAGGTGTGCTGGCCGGGGCGGGGCCCGGTGCTGGCCTGGATGGACAACGGCGCGATCTACGACCGGGCCCTGTTTGAGCGGCTGCGGGCTCTGGCGGAGGAGAACGGCCTGCCCTGGCAGATGAAGCACTATGTGTCCGGCGGTACCGACGCCCGGACGATCCAGCGTACCAAGGCGGGCGTGCGGGTGGCCGGTATTTCGGCGGCGGTGCGCTATCTCCACGCGCCCAACAGCGTGTGCAGCCAAGCAGACGCGGAACAGATGCTGGCCCTGGCCCGGCTGTTTATCCGGGATGTGGCGGAGGGCTGACAGCCCCAAAAATAGGAGGAATTTGACATGGATATACTGAAAACGCTGGAGGGGCTGGTGTCCGCCTTTGGCCCGTCCGGCTGTGAGCACGAGATTTCTCAGGTAATTGAGGGGCTGGCGAAGCCCTATGTGGACGAGATCACCCGGGACGTGATGGGAAACCTGATTTGCCATAAGAAGGGGAGCGGCCCCCGGGTGATGTTCTCCGCCCACATGGACTCCATTGGGCTGGTGGCCACCCACATCGACGAGAAGGGGTTTGTCCACGTGGGGCAGGTGGGAGGCGTGAGCGCCGGAGAGGTGCTGTATACGCCGGTGCGCTTCCAGAACGGCGCCAAAGGGCTGATCTGCGAGGGGAGCGACAAGGAGCAGGGCAAGCTGAAGGCGTCCGATCTGCTGATCGACGTGGGCGCGTCCAATGAGGAGGAGGCCAAGAAGCTGGTGCGGGTGGGCGACACCGCGGTTTATGACACCCCCACCCGGACGGCGGGGGATCGGGTGATCTCCCCCTATCTGGACGACCGCATCGCCTGTCTGGTGCTGCTGATGGCGATGGAGTGGTTGGAAAAGACGGACAACGACCTGTATTTTGTGTTCTCCGTCCAAGAGGAGGTGGGCACACGGGGGGCCAAGACGGCGGCCTGGGCCATCGACCCGGACTACGGCATCGCAGTAGACGTCACCGGCGCGGACGATGAGCCGGGGAGCGAACACGAGGCCAGCAGTCTGTGCGGCAAGGGCGCCGCGGTGAAGGTGATGGACCGCTCCGTGATCTGTCAGCCCCAGCTGGTGGAAAAGCTGATGGGGCTGGCGGCGGAGCAGGGCATACCGGCCCAGCGCGATGTGCTCCAGATGGGCGGCACCGACGCGGGGCCCATGCAGGGTACCCGGGGCGGCGTGTACGCGGGGGGCATTTCCATCCCATGCCGGTATACCCACACGCCCACGGAGCTGGTGGACCTGGGGGATGTGGAGGCCTGCGCCAAGCTGGTGGCGGCCTTCGCCATGGAGGAGCTTACAGATAAACTTTGAGAAAAGGCAGAATGTGTAAATGGAGTTAACTTTACAGATATCGGATCGCGTCAGCAGGCTGGCGCAGCAGGCGGAGCAGGGGCTTGTGGGGCAGTTTGCCCGGATTGACGCCATCGCCCAGGCCAACAGCCGGCGGGTGCTGGCGGCGTTTCAGAAGCACCGGGTGGCGGAGAGCTATTTCGCCGGCACCACCGGCTACGGCTACGACGACCTGGGCCGGGACAAGCTGGACGAGATCTACGCCGACCTGTTCGGCACGGAGGACGCGCTGGTGCGTCTGCAATTTGTCAACGGCACCCACGCCATCGCCTGCGCCCTGTTCGGGGCGCTGAAGGCGGGGGACGTGCTGGTGTCCGCCGTGGGCGCGCCCTACGACACCCTGCTGGGGGTGGTGGGGGCGGTGGACAAGGGCCACGGCTCCCTGAAGGACTACGGCGTGGAATACCGGCAGGTGGAGCTGGTGGACGACGCCCCCGACCCCGCGGGGCTGGCGGAGGCGGTGCGGGATCCCCGGGTGAAGGCGGTGCTGATCCAGCGCTCCCGGGGGTACGCCACCCGGGCGTCCCTCTCGGTGGCGCAGATCGGGGAACTATGCGCCATTGTGCGGGAAAGCAACCCAAATGCCGCCATTTTAGTGGATAACTGCTATGGAGAGTTTGTGGAGGAACAGGAGCCCACCCATGTGGGAGCCGACCTGGTGGTGGGCTCGCTGATCAAAAACCCTGGCGGCGGGCTGGCACCCACCGGGGCCTATCTCGCCGGACGGCGGGATCTGATCGAGGGGGCCGCCATGCGGCTCACCTGCCCGGGGATCGGCCGGGAGTGCGGGGCCACCCTGGGAAACAACCGTCTGCTGTACCAGGGGTTGTTTCTGGCCCCCCATACGGTGGCCCAGGCGGTGAAAACCGCGGTGTTTGCCGCCCGGCTCATGGAGCTGATGGGCTATGAGGCGGATCCGTCGTCCGACGCGATCCGCCACGACATCATCCAGATGATCCATCTAAAGAACCCGGAGGCGGTAAAGCGGTTCTGCAAGGGCATCCAGTCCGGGGCCCCGGTGGACTCCTACGTCACTCCGGAGCCCTGGGATATGCCGGGGTACGACAGCCAGGTCATTATGGCGGCGGGGGCCTTCATACAGGGGGCGTCCATCGAGTTGTCCGCCGACGCACCCATGAGGGAGCCCTACACGGTCTACCTGCAGGGCGGGCTCACCTACGAGTCGGGCAAGACCGGCGTGATGCTGGCGGCGGAGGAACTGCTGCGGGAGTGACATAGGCCGAGCTGCTTTTTGCATACAGTGACTGTGGAGGTGACTGTATGCCTGTAAAGCTAAAACACCTGTCATACTATCTGCGGCAGGAGGGGCCGCTGGCGGTGGTGTTGCCTGTGGCGATTGCGCTGGTGGCAGTTGGGCTCCTACTGCACACGCTGAACGGACGGCTGCGGCCGGTGCTGGAGGCGGAGGCGCGCAGTCAGGCCACCAACTTGATGACCCAGGCCATCGCCGCGGCGGTGGACAACTGCCTCCAGGAACACCACATGGACTACGGCGATTTTGTGCGCCTGGAAAAGGACGGGGCGGGGAAGGTGACCTCCATCACCAGCAACACCGCCGCCAACAGCCGGTTCAAGCGGCAGGTGGTGGAGGCGGTAGCGCAGCAGCTGAGCACCCTGGACAGCGAGGCGCTGGGGGTGCCTCTGGGGACGCTGACGGGTCAGCCCCTGCTGTCCGGCGCGGGCCCCCGGGTACGGGTGTCGGTGGACTCCGTGGGGGATGTGACGGCGGACTACGCCAATTCCTTCACCTCCGCGGGGGTGAACCAGACCCTGCACCGGGTCTGCCTGGAGGTCAGCGCCACGGTGCGGCTGTTCCTGCCAGGAGAGGTGCTCCCCGTGTCGGTGAGCAACAGCGTCTGTGTGGCGGAGACAGTCATTGTGGGCGAGACGCCCAATACCTATTTGAATTTGGATAAAGGGGAAGGCTGAAATGGATCATAAAACCCAGGCGGAACAGCTTCGAGGGGCGCTGAACGAGCACAATTATCGGTATTATGTGCTGGACGCGCCCACCATCTCCGATTTTGAGTATGACAAGATGCTGCGGCAGCTGGAGGAGCTGGAGGCGGCCCACCCGGAGCTGATCACCCCGGACTCTCCCACCCAGCGGGTGGGGGGAAAGGCGCTGGACAGCTTCCAGCAGGTGACCCATCGGGTGCCGCTGCAAAGTCTTCAGGACGTGTTTTCCCCCGACGAGCTGCTGGACTTCGACCGCCGGGTGCGGGAGAGCGCGGACAGCCCGGAGTACCTGCTGGAGCCCAAGGTAGATGGCCTGTCGGTGGCGCTGGAGTATGTGGACGGGGTGTTTGTCCAGGGAGCCACTCGGGGGGATGGGCAGGTGGGGGAGGACGTGACAGAAAATTTGCGTACCATCAAGTCCATTCCTATGAAGCTAAATGATGCTCCCTCGTCGCTGATTGTCCGGGGAGAGGTCTATATGCCACGGAAAACCTTCGAGAAGCTCAACGAGGAGCGGGAGCTGCGGGGGGAGGCCCTGCTGGCCAACCCCCGAAACGCCGCCGCCGGCTCCATGCGGCAGCTCGACCCGAAAATCGCGGCCGCCCGGGGGCTGGACATGGTGGTGTTCAACATTCAGTACACCGATCGGGAACCCTTCGCCACTGACAGCGCGGCGCTGGACTGGCTGCGGGAGCTGCGGTTCAAGGTGATTGACTACCGGCTGTTCCGAGACATGGGGGAGATCCAGTCCGCCATCTTTGAGCTGGGGGATCAGCGGGAGAAGTACCCCTTCGACATTGACGGAGCGGTTGTAAAGGTGAATTCCCTCACACAACGCGATGGACTGGGCGAGACGGCCAAATTTCCCCGGTGGGCGGCAGCCTATAAGTATCCGCCGGAGCAGAAGGAGAGCGTGGTGGAGGACATCGTGGTACAGGTGGGCCGCACCGGGGTGCTCACCCCCAAGGCGGTGGTGGCCCCCGTCCGGCTGGCGGGCACCACCGTCACCAACGCCACCCTCCACAACCAGGATTTCATCACGGAGAAGGATATCCGCATCGGGGACACGGTGATCGTGCAGAAGGCGGGGGAGATTATCCCGGAGATTGTGTCCGTAGTGAAGGAAAAGCGGCCCGAGGGAACCGAGCCCTATCAGCTGCCCACCGTGTGTCCGGTGTGCGGCGCGGCGGTGGTTCGAGACGAGGACGGTGCCCATATCCGCTGCACCGGGGCGGAGTGCCCTGCCCAGCTGCTGCGCAACCTGACCCACTTTGCCAGCCGGGACGCCATGGACATTGAGGGCCTGGGCCCTGCGGTAGTTGAGGCGCTGGTGGATGCGGGGCTGGTGAAAACCCCCGCTGATCTCTACCGGCTGGATCGGGACGAGGTGGCCAAGCTGGAGCGGATGGGCAAGAAGTCGGCGGACAACCTGCTGGCTGCCATTGAAAAGTCCAAGCAGAACGACCTGTCCAAGCTGCTCTTTGCCTTTGGTATCCGGCAAGTGGGGCAGAAGGCGGGAAAGATTCTGGCCGCCCGGTTTGGCTCCCTGGACGCGCTGGCCCAGGCCACTGAGGAGGAGCTCACCGCCATCAACGATGTGGGCGGAATCACGGCGAACTATCTGACTGAGTGGTTTGCCGCCCCCCAGAGCCAGCACCTCATCGCCGCTCTGAAGGAAGCAGGGGTGAATATGGACAGTCAGGCTGCCCCGGTAGGGGACAAGCTGGCGGGGCTCACCTTCGTGCTCACCGGGGAGCTGTCCGCCTGCTCCCGGAAGGAGGCGGGGGACAAGCTGGAAGCCCTGGGGGCCAAGGTGTCCGGCTCGGTGTCCAAGAAAACCGGGTGCGTGGTGGCCGGGGAGGCCGCCGGATCCAAGCTGCGCAAGGCCCAGGAGCTGGGCGTGCCTGTGCTGGACGAGGAGCAGTTTCTGATTTTAGTGGGAGAACGGGAGGGCGATTCCGATGCCCTGCTGGAGCAGCTGAAGAAATAGAGAGGGGGAGCCCCATGACAAGGAGCTTTGAGACCCCATCCGGGGAGGGCGGAGGATGAGCGCCCGCACGGAGCGGCGGCCCTGGCTGACCCGGGAGCGGCTGATCGTGATTTTACTGATCGCGCTGGCGGTGATTGTGGTGCTCACCGCGGCGGGGCTGTTCTTGAAGGGGTCGCTTACGCTGGACAATCTGCTGGTGGAGCTGGGGCTCAAGGAGCCGCCAGTATCCATGGAGGAGATCCCGGATTACTCCGGCGATCCCTATGTGGTGCTCAACGACAACTGGCCGGAGTTTAACGCAGAGGATCTGACGCTGGATCCCTTTGAGACCTACAGCAGGTTGGACTATTTGGGCCGGTGTGGTACAGCCTACGCCAACATCTGCCTGGAGATCATGCCCACCGAGCCCAGGGGCGACATCGGGCAGGTGAAGCCCTCCGGTTGGCAGACGGTGAAATATGACTGCGTAGACGGCAAGTACCTCTATAACCGCTGTCACCTCATCGGCTACCAGTTGGCGGGGGAGAACGCCAACGAGCGGAACTTGATCACCGGGACGCGGTACATGAACGTGGGGGGGATGCTCCCCTTTGAGAACATGGTGGCCGGTTATGTGGAGGAGACGGGGAACCACGTGCTCTACCGGGTGACCCCCGTGTTTGAGGGGAAAAACCTGCTGGCCTCTGGGGTAAAGCTGGAGGCGTTTTCCGTGGAGGACGAGGGGGAAGGGATCTGCTTCAACGTGTATGTCTACAATGTCCAGCCCGGGATCTCCATCGACTACGCCACTGGAGAGAGCTGGGAGAATTGAACAGGTACGAGAAAAGCCCGCTCCAACCGGAGCGGGCTTTTTCGGAGATTTACGGTTATGCGCAGCCTGACTCAGAACAGCAGGCCCCAGGCCAGGAAGCCCAGAATGGCAACCAGGCCAGTGAACAGCAGCACCACAACCAGATAGCCCATGATGTCCTTGGCCTTCAGGCCGGCCACACCCAGAGCGGGGAGGGCCCAGAAGGGCTGAATCATGTTGGTCCACTGATCGCCCCAGGCAATACCCATGGCGGCCCGGCCGTAGTAACCCATGGCCTGGGCATAGGTGGCGCTGTTGGGATCCAGCAGATAGGCCTTCTTGGCCTCGTCGAAGGTGAACACAGCGGCGGTGCCCATCTTCTCCAGGATGCCGGTGGCGGCGGGCATGACGATGGGACCCTGAACCGCCCACTGACCGCCGCCGGAGGGTACGAAGAAGTTGATGATGCCGCCGGAGAGGAAGGTCCACATGGGGAAGGTGATGTCGGTGGAGATGTCGGTGAAGAACTGAGCAATGATCTTGGCCAGGGACACACCGTCAGCGTTCTGCGCCACCATCAAGCCCATGATACCGGCGTAGAACGGGAACTGGAGCAGCACGCCCGCGGCGCCGCCGGCGGCGTCGCCGATGGCATCCACGTACTTACGCAGGTCGCCATGGGCCAGCAGGCCCAGGAAAAGGAAGATGGCGTTGACGGCGTTCAGATCCAGCTTGGCCGCACCCACGCGGATGAAGAACAGCACGATGTACACAAAGCCCATGATCAGGATGATAGCCCACAGGATCTTGCTGTGCTCGATCTTTTCAGCGGGAGTCTCGATCTTATACTCCTTCTCCGCCTCGTCCACCAGCAGGTTGGGATCCACGGTGATGGTGTGATCCTTATCGGGGTGCATGGCGTAGTTCAGGAAGGGCATACCCACCAGAACCACCAGGCACATGATGATGTTCATGGGATGCAGAATGGTTTGGGTCAGGTCGGCGGAATAGAAGTACTCGCCAAACTGCTTGCCGCCGGACATCTGCAGGGGGATGGAGCCGGACAGGCCGGCGTGCCAGATCACGAAGCCGGAGTAGGCAGAGGCGATGAGCAGGGGATAGTCCAGGTCACGGACGCGGCGGGCCACTTCCTTGGCCAGCAGGGCGCCCACGATCAGGCCGAAGCCCCAGTTCAGCCAGCAGCAGATGGTGGACACCACGGTGACAACCACGATGGCGCTCATCTTGTTCTTGGCCAGACTGGCAATAGAGGCGAGGATCTTCTTACAAATCTTGGCGGAGGCCAGGGCGGAGCCCAGCACCAGCACCAGGGCCATCTGCATGGAGAAGGCCAGCAGGCCCCACATGCCGTCGCCAGTGCCGCCCTTACCGGCCCAGGCCCAAACCAGTTCGATGGGGTTCTGCCATGTGCCGATCATGGCGGCGATAAACACCACGATGGTCAGAATAATGGCGAACAGGAACGGGTCGGGCAGCCAGCGGTTCATGACCCGAACGCAGCCGTTGGAAAACTTTTTCAGCATAAAAGTTTACCCTCTCTTTCTTCGATAGATTAGACAACTGAACCGTGAATCTCAACGGGCCTATTATAGCCGTTTATTCACAGTTTGTCAATATTTTCGCAAAGAAACTCCCAAGACGGAGGGCTTATCATAAGATTATATTGTATATAATTGCTGAATAAGTTCCAGAAAACGGAATAATCCCAGTATCCCAGACATTTCTGACTGGGATACTGGGATTTATTAAAATTTTTGGCTTCCCTACTTGTCGAAGGCCGGGTTGGTAAAGTAAACGTTCTTCTGATCAAGCCTCTGCTTGGCCAGCTCGATGGCCTCGCCGAACCGCTGGAAGTGGACGATTTCCCGCTCCCGTAAAAAGCGGATCACGTCATTCACGTCCGGATCGTCGGACAAGCGGAGAATATTGTCGTAGGTGAGACGGGCTTTCTGCTCTGGTGCAATCGCAAAAGTACAACTTTAGGGCCGAAAATGGCGAAAAAGGTTGTCAAATCGTGTCCGCGATGCGGTCAATCTTCCGCTGGAGGCGTTCCAGCGTCTTTTGCAGCGTGGCCCGGTCTATGTTCAAATCGCTGGCGGACAACTGGGCAAGAGCCAGCATTTGCTCCAGGGTGCGCTCGATTTCGCCTAACGCATGGTCAATGGATTGGATGGATTTTTCAAACTTTTCTGTGGGCTGCATGGGTCGATGCTCCTTAAAAGTTCCAATGGATTTCAATGGGAACGTCTTTCGTTCCAGGGATGCGTTTCCCAACAGTGATGTGGTCAATGAGGATTTCCACGATTTCCCGTGTTAAGTGTTCCAGGTTTACATACCGCTCCACCAGGGCTTTTCGGTTATCTCCAACGGCAATCCTATCCTCCAATTCCGCAAGCTGCCGCTGGCCGTTCAGCAGGACACGCTCCAGCCTGGATTTCTCGGCGGAAAACTCTTTGGAGAGGGCAGAGAAGTCACTCTCATTGAGCAGGCCCTTGACCTTATCCATGTATAAATCCCGCAGTCCCTTGGTGTACTCGGCAATTCGTTTCTCGTAGGCGGCGAGGGTGTCCAGGAACTGCCGCTTCTGGCCTTGAAGATTTTCGCAGAACTCGATGCTCCGCTCCAGCTCGTCCTTGTCCAGATATTCCGCCGCCAGTCGGTTCAACTCGTCGATCACCATCCGCTCCAGTTTTTCCACGGAAATGAAGGAGCCGATGCAGGCATCCTTTGCCACATGGCGGTTGGAGCATTGGAGATAGTGCCGCCCGTGATTTTTGGTAGAGCGCATGGTGTAGCCGCAGTTGGCGCACTTGGCTTTCCGGGCAAACAGTCCCACAGTGCCGCAGTCGAAGGGCTTGGCCCGCTCCGCAATCATGGACTGCACCCGGTTCCAGAGGGGGCGGTCTATAATCGGATCGTGGGTTCCCTCCACGCGATACCACTCGCTCTTGGGGCGGGGCTTGTTCTGCTTGGTCTTGTAGGATATACTGCCATATTTGCCCTGCACCATGTTCCCAATATAAATCTCGTTGGTGAGCATATCGGAGATGGCGAAATACTTCCAGAGCGTGCTGTTTTTCCGCTTGGGCTGTTGGTAGCGCAGACCGTGGAGCCGCTTGTACTCGGTGGGATTGGGGATGCCCCGGTCGTTGAGCATCCGAGCGATAGCCGTCTTGCCGTAGCCCTGGGAAAAGAGGGTGAACACCTCCCGGACAACGGCGGCGGCCTCCTCGTCAATCAGCAAGTGGCCTTTCTGGTCGGGGTCTTTCTTGTAGCCGTAGAGGGCAAATGCCCCAATGTGAAAGCCGTTCTGTCTCCGATTTGTGAGGACGCTGCGGATGTTCTCTGACATATCCTCCAGATACCATTCGTTCACCAGCCCGTTGATCTGCCGGGACTTCTTGTTTCCCTTGTTGGCGGTGTCGGCGTTGTCCACGATGCTGACAAAACGGATGCCCCAAATAGGGAACAGGCCGTGGATGTACTTTTCTACCAGCTCCAGCTCACGGGTAAAGCGGGATTGGGTCTTGCAGAGGACAATGTCAAAGCGGTGGGCCTTGGCATCCTCCAGCAAGCGGTTAAATTCGGGCCGCCGCCGGTCAGAACCTGTGTAATCATCATCACTGTAAAGGTTATAAACTTCCCACCCCTGTTCCATCGCGTATTGCAGCAGCATGGCCTTTTGGTTCTGGATGCTGTTGCTGTCGTCGGTTTCAAATTGCTTGTTTCTGTCTTCCTCGGATAAACGGCAGTAGATCGCTGCTTTCATGTTCATATCTCCTTAGAGATAGGACAAGCTGTTTCCTGCCCACAGTATACCATACAGGAAACAGCTTGTCACATTATTTTTGCTCGATGGTCTGTTTTCCCTTTTCCAACTGATTGATTAACTCGGTCAGCTTATGTGTAAATTTTTCTTTTGTCGTTTCAGTGGAGCCATCCTTAAAAACACTTTTGCACAGCTCCTGTGTCCGCAAATCACATCACCCCGCCTTTCACAACAGCCTATGCGAAATTGCCTGTCCATTAGTCATCTGTGACAGGGGAGGGGGCGGGCGGTTCCATCAAATTTTTCAAACGTGCCAGCTTGTCCTGCGCGGTGGTCTTGCGGAAGTTCTCTCCCGAAAAGCGGATGGGGGCGCACATCTCCAGCAGCCGGTCATAGATACGGGCGTGGGCGGTGTCCTGGGGGTGCTGCAAATCCTGGAGTGAGAGGTTAGTGGTGACAATCAGCGGCCTGCGGCTGCGGTAGCGGCTGTCAATCACATTGTAGACCTGCTCCAAACCGTACTCCGTCCCGCGCTCCATGCCGAAGTCGTCCAGGATAAGCAGCGGGGCGCGGCAGAGGCGGACTATGTACTCATTCCGGCCCTCAAAGCTGGCGGTCAGGTCATTCAGTATCAGGGCAAGGTTTGTCATGCGAACGGCCACCTCCTGCTCCATCAGAGCGTTGGCGATGCAACCGGCAAAGTAACTCTTGCCGGTTCCGACACCGCCCCAGAGCAGATAGCCGATGTTCTCCGCCTGCATGGCCGGCCAATTCTCAACATAGAAACGGGCGTGTTTCATCTGCGGGCATTTGCCGTTATCGTTGGCGAACGTCCATTCCCTCATGGCGGAGTCAGTAAAGCCCCGGCGTTTCAGATCGGCCACAGTCTGACGGTGACGGTGGGCCTCCTGCTCCGCCGCCTCCCGGTCGATGCGCTCCTGCTCACAGCGGCAGGGGTGGGGGAGCAAGCGGCCCTCCAGCGGCGGGGCCTCCATGCGAAACTGTTTCGGGGTGCGGCACTTGCCGCAGTACAAAAGCCCGTCCTCGCCGGTGTAGTCCCCCGGTTCCAGCCGGGTCACGGTGATGCGCTTGATGATGCTGTCAAAATCGTTCATAGGCTCTCGCCCTCCTTGCACGAATAGTCAGACACGCCCTTGCCTTTTCGACTGTCCTCCTTTGCCCAGCGGCGGATGGTGGCGGCGTGGCTCTTGTAGGTCTTGCCGGTGGAGGCCATGTATTCAGACAATCGCTCAATGTACTCCTGCCAGACAGAGGGGAAGTCGGCTTGCAGTTCGGCAACCTCCGCCTCGGTCAGAAAGACATTCCCATAGCGGCCAAAAATGCGGGCGCTCTCACTCACTCCACTCAAGTTATTCTTCAAGTTACTATTACTTATTTTATTAGGGGCCAATTTTCTGGCTATCTGACGGCCAGTTTTTTGGCTATCAGAAGGCCAACTTTCTGGCTGTCTGGTAGCCAGTTTTTTGTCCATCAGACGGTCAATATCCTGGCTATCTGGCTGTTTCACATAGATGCGATTGGGCATCCCGTTCCCACAACGCCGCCGCTCAATCAGCCCAGCCAGTTCCAATTCATTCAGAGCATTCTTGACGGTGGAGGGGCCTTTGTCCACCATATCAGCCAGTTTATTGAGCGGAAAGACAATGAAAATATTTCCGTCCTCGTCCGTCCAGCCATTGGCGCGGGAGAGGTTTGCCCTGTCCAGTAGAACGGCATACAATAGCTTGGCGGTCTGCGTCAGGTCGGCCCCCAGCAGAAAACGGGGGTAGGGCAGATAGGGGAGCAATTTGGTATCGCCGGTCATGTAGTCAGCAATCGTGTTCACCTCCCGTTTGTGGGCGATTAGAGGGCCGTTTTGGGGCCTCGGAATGATAACATACAGCCCCTCTATCGAGGGCGGCTCCGAAAGTCCCTATTTTAGCGGGTCTTCAAGGGGTTAATGTCATTAAGTTGTACACAAGGAAGCTCACCAAAGGGAGAGCGGGGCTCAAA
>CAJTYK010000042.1 GCA_910584285.1 uncultured Oscillospiraceae bacterium | reverse complement strand
GCTCAACCGTATGGTGGAGCTGGCCACCCAGTCCGCCAACGGCACCTACGACAACGACACCGACCGCTTCCAGATGCAGAAGGAAGTCAACCAGCTGCTGGAGGAGATCGACCGCATCGCCGACAGCTCCAACTTCAACGGCATCAACCTGCTGGACGGCTCCCTGGGCATGAGCAGTGCCTTCACGGTGGGCGATCTCACCGACTTTGCGGCGGGCAAGGCCGTTCCCAACGGCGCGGCTGTCGCGGCTTTTGACACTACTACGGACCCCATTACCGAGGATATCCGTGCCAGCAAATCCATCCTGCACAAGACCGGCGAGGCCGCCAAGGCGGGCGAGTTCACCATCGACATGAGCCAGTTGGCCGGTAAGGTGACTTCTTCTGGCGCAAAGTTCGTCCTGAGCATCGGTGGCAATGCCGTTGCCTCTTATACCGCCGCGGCATCTATGGCGGGCAAGAATATCACCGCCAAGGATCTGGCTGCGAAGTTCAAGGCCGCAATGTCCAACGGCATTATGGTTACAACTGGCGGCGCGGTTGCCAAGCATGCCACCACTGGCCTGGGTGTGGGCGCCCTGCATTACAGCGTGACGGACAACGGCGACGGCACCCTGACCTTTAAGACCGACAAGGTGGCTACTAAGGCTACCGCATGGGCCTCTCTGGAGGGCGGCATCCCCACCACCAAGGTGGACACCGGGGCGATGGTCTCCCCCAACTTTGCGGTCAGCGTTACGGTTGCCAGTAAGGGTGCGTTGGGCAACGGCATCGCCAACACCCAGAACGTCATGACCACCAACATCAAGGGCCCCTCCGCCGGCTCCACCACCCAGCTGGCCAGCACCCTGCTGTCCCTGGACATGACCAAGCTGCAGGACGGCTCCAAGCTGACCATCGGCGACGTCACCTACACCTTCGCCATCGGCAAGGACAGCGCCTACAAGGACGCGGAGAACCTGATCGACCTCACCGCCTATGATCTGGACACTGTGAAAACCACCACCGACACCGACACGCAGGACGCCATCATGGCCGCCATCACCACCGGCACCGCGGGCAACAAGAACTTCTCCGTGGGTAACGAGACCGGCAACTATGGCGATCTGTCCATCTTCGAGAAGGCCGATCCCGAGAGCGCCAACAACGAGAGCGCCATCACCGACAAGGCCATCCTGGATAAGCTGTCCGACAAGAACAAGTTCCAGGATCTGTTCAAGCTCACCGATCCCGACACCCAGGCGGGCGTGAAGGTGGACATCGACAGCGCCAAGGTGAAGGACGGCGACGTGCTGAACATCAACGATGTGAAGTACGTGTTTACCACCGACATGACCGGCAAGGCCGACAGCGACAAGGTGAAGTACGTCCAGTTCACCAAGGACGGCACCGATGCCGCCGCCAACCTGGCCACCAAGCTGGGCTCCGGCGCGACGATCAGCGGCAGCACCCTCACCATCTACGGCAAGCCCGGCAAGATGGCCGAGGTGCTGGGCAAGGGCCTGACCCTCCAGATCGGCGACACCAGCGACGACTTCAACCAGCTGAACGTGGCGGTGAAGGATATGCACGCCGCCTCTCTGGGCGTCGGCGATCTGAAGATCGACAACGAGGTGGACGCGCAGAAGGCCATCCAGAAGATCAAGGACGCCATCAACACCGTGTCCGACGTCCGCGGTACGCTGGGCGCCACCCAGAACCGTCTGGACCACACCATCAACAACCTGTCCGTCATGACCGAGAACATCCAGGACGCCGAGTCCACCATCCGCGACGTGGACGTGGCCGAGGAAATGATGGCCTACACCAAGAACAACATCCTGATCCAGAGCGCCCAGGCCATGCTGGCCCAGGCCAACCAGGTTCCCCAGGGTGTCCTCCAGCTCCTCCAGTAAGAGGTTGCGCGGTAAGTTTTTGGTGCAAACAGCATAGACCCAACAACGGGGGCGGGCTTCGTGCCCGCCCCCGTTTTCCATGAAAAAACCCTCCCCGGGATGGGGAGGGCGGGGAAGGTTACTGCTGCAAGCCGGTGATGTAGGAACAGATGAGTTTTTCCAATTCCTCCGGCGTATAGGTCTTGCCCGGATCCGCGCGGATGATCTGGAGCAGATCGTACATGGTGGCCTTTTGGATCATAAGGATTTCCTTTTCGCTTGGCATGGCCTTGGCCTCCTTTGAATTGGGATAATAGTATCATAGCATACGCGGCGGGCCCCGTCAAGCCCAGCCGCCGAGAGGGGTTTTTCAATGACTTCCATCGAGATTGCCCGCCGCCTGGCCCAGTTGGGGGAAAAGAAGCAGGCCGTCAAGGCATACACCCTGGCCGTGCACAACGGCTGCCCGCCGGAGGAGGAGTTTGAGGCCGCCGTCTACATCCTCTACTCCGGCGAGGACTACCGGGTGGCCTACACCTGCCTGCTGAACCTGTACGGGCGGGGCTTCCGCCGGGAGGAATGCCTGGATATCCTCACCCAGGCCTTTTATGAGCCCAATGTCAAGGCGCTCAAAGCTCGTTACCGGAATAACTGCAAACGTCTGGAGGGATACCCCTACCTGTTCCGGAAGGACTTTCCCGCCTTCGAGGAGCTGACGGTGCGGTTTTTCCCCTTTGACGACAAGGGGTATGTCCCCTTCTACCCGGCGGAGGGCCGGTTCGGGGCGTATGTAAACTTCAACCACCCGGTGATCAGCCGGAATTTTTTCCACGATCTGGACAAGCCGGTGCTGGCAGAAGATGTGTACTCCCAATATGAGCTGGAATATCTCAACGATAACGTGCGGCGCAGCGAGCACGTGGGCAAGGATAACCACATCTACCTCCACTATACCGATTGGGGCCTGTTCTGCGCCCATCTCCAGGTGCTGAATATGCGCCCGCTGATCGAGGAGAAAAAGTGGGAGAAAAAGATCGTATTTCTCATGGAGGACGAGGGCTCCCAGTATCCGATTGATTTCAAGGCGCGCTTTGGGATCGACTACTCCGACTATCTGACGGTGGCGGTAGGCGTCCGGGACGTCACCCGGCTGATCTGGCATACCCAGCTATCCAGCCACAACGGCGGCGACTTTTTCAACGAGATTTTTGACAACCACCCCAACCTGCTGGCTCTGCCCTCCATCATGCACGACAGCGTGGACAAGGCGATAGAGGAGTGCCGCTCGGCGCTGGCGGAGGCGGAGAGCGAGGAGGACGCCGTCCAGCGCCTGCCCCAGTGGAAGGAATTGGCCGTCCGGGATCTATATCTGCTAAAGGATCGCACGGACAAAGACATTTTGGTGGGCTGGTTTCTGTCCCACACACCTTGGCTGGATACGGTGCCCCGCATCGTGCCCACGCTGTTTTTCCAGCCCCATTTCCACAACATGGATTACGACTTGCTCTATGACGATCACGGCCACACCATGCTGACCTCGCAGAACTACGATAAAATGTGCGCGTCGCCGCTGCTGCGGGGCTTTAAGTACGTAAAGACGCTTACCCCCATGCGCCGCCCCACCACCAGCTACGGCGCGGCGGTGAAATTTATGTGGAAAGAGACCAAAGAGGGCGTCAATGAAAAGGGCCAGGGTCTGGTAGTGGGGGATGAGATCTACACCCGCCTGTGTAACCGCAGCTTTATGGTGGATGGACAGGAGCGGCTGTTTATGGACAGCATCCTCGTCCGGTTCGAGGACGCCAAGCTCAATCCCACAGCGACGTTTAAGGCTCTGGCGGCCTTCCTGGATATTCCCTATACCGAGAGCATGACATACTGCTCCATGTACGGGCAGCGGGATCCCGAATCCCTGGAGGGCAACGATATTGGCTTCTCCACTGCCGCCGTATACCGCACATACGACGACTTTGCCAACGACACCGAGCGGTATTTTCTGGAATACTTTCTCCGGGACGTATATGAATACTATGGCTACGATTTTAAATATTACGATGGCGCTCCCATGGATGAGAAGAAGGTGGAGAAGCTGGTAAAGGGTTTTACCACACTGAATGCCCTAATGCGGGAGACGTGGGGGAAAAACGTGTTCAACAACACGGATATCAAGCTGGAGGCCAAGAATGTCAGTGCTGAACTGACCAAGG
This sequence comes from uncultured Oscillospiraceae bacterium, assembly GCA_910584285.1. Classification (GTDB taxonomy): domain Bacteria; phylum Bacillota; class Clostridia; order Oscillospirales; family Oscillospiraceae; genus Enterenecus. Next base: position 14,155 of record CAJTYK010000042.1, on the reverse strand, counting down.
AACTGGATTCGGAGACACGGAAAATTGCCCTGGACCAGTATATGGAGGCCATGGATAAAAATCGCCTGGAGGTAGCGAAGTTGCTGCTAAAGGGACAATATTTTATAAACAGGAAGGGCCAGCCCCTGCGTATGATGCCCAAGCTAAAGCTGGATCCGGCGCTGCTGGAGCAGCCGCTTTATCACTGAGGAGGAATCACAATGATTATTTGGCTCATCGGCATATCGGGCGCAGGTAAAACCACCATTGGCCGGAAGCTAAAAGCCCACTTTAACGAGCTGGGCGTCAAAAACTATCTGCTGGACGGCGATGAGGTTCGTGACCTGTTTGACCGGGATCTGGGCTACTCCGACGCAGAACGGGAGGCTAACATCAAGCGGATCATTCTGGGGGCGTACCTACTGGATCGGAACGATATTGTGGGCATTATCTGCAATATTTCTCCGCTGGAGCACCTGCGGGCTCTGGCCCGGCGGAAGATCGCCGGATATAATGAAATCTTTTTAAAAAAAGATCTGCAAATCAGCATGAAAAACGATGTGAAGGGGATGTACCGAGCCAACGTAGGCAAGACCCAGATTGCAGGGATTGACGCGACATTTGACGATCCCCAGCACCCGGATCTGGTGCTGGAAGTGGACAAGCAGACAGAGGACGAGACCTATCAGGCGGTGCTGGACTATATCGTGGCCAAGTATGGTCCCCAGTACCGGTAAAGGAGCGCGTGTCATGATTGTAATGATCAATGAGGAAACCCTGCAGGATGTAATCAACCTTGAAACCGGGCTGCTGGCCCCCCTCACGGGCTTTATGGGCGCGGAGGACTTCCGCAGCGTGGTGGAGTGCTGCCGCCTGGCGGATGGGCAGGTGTTCCCGCTGCCCATCACCTTGGATGTGCCGGAGGAGCAGTTCGCGGACATCCGGCCCGGCGATACCCTGACATTGGAACACAACGGTGTACCCGTGGCGGAGCTGGACGTGGAGAGTAAATTTTGCATGACGGATGGGGACATTGAGACGGTGTTCCGCACCGGGGAGGATGCCCACCCCGGCGTGCGTAAGGAGCGGGGGCGTTCCGCCTGCCGGGTGGGCGGGCCGGTGCGGCTCACGGATCGTTCCCTGCTGGCGGATGCGCTGAAACCGGAGGCCACCAAACGGGCATTTGCGGAAAAGGGCTGGAAAACGGTGGTAGGCTTCCAAACCCGCAATCCCATCCATAAGGCCCATGAACACATCCAGCGCATTGGCCTGGAAGTGTGCGATGGCCTGTTTATCAACCCTATTGTGGGCTGGAAAAAGACCGGGGACTTCACCGAGGAGGCGGTGATGGCTGCATACCGTCGGATGATTGAGGAATTTTACCCCAGGAATCGGGTACATATCGCGGGCCTCAAGACCCAGATGCGTTATGCGGGGCCCCGGGAAGCGGTGTTCCACGCCATTATCCGCCGCAATTTGGGCTGCACTCACTTCATCATCGGCCGGGATCACGCCGGGGTTGGGGGCTACTACGGGGCCTATGACGCCCACGCCCTGGCCCGGGAGCTGGAGCCGGATCTGGGGATCCAGCTGCTACTCACCCGGGAACCATATTTCTGCAAAAAATGCGGCCAGATCGTCACGGACAAGCACTGTGCCCACTATGAAACAGATCGGGTGGAGATCAGCGGCACCATCATCCGCAAATACATCAGTGACGGCTACATTCCAGACGAGGTCATGCTGCGCAAGGAGATCTTTGATGCGATCCTGGGCTGCGGCCAGGTGTTCATCCCATGAACTCCAAGGCGGCGCTGAAGAAGCTGCGGGAGCTGGTAGATGCGGCCACCTATGCGGCCATCGTGGCTCAACTGGCGGGAACTACCGTGTATTTCCCATCCAATACCAACACGGAGTTTTCAGATCTGGAGGAGCGTAACCTTCAGATCCGGGATGATTTCTATAGTGGGGATTACGAGGTTGCGGATCTGGCCAAAAAATACGATCTGAGCATTTCCCGGGTATACAAGATCATCCAGGCAAGGTAGTGGCTGTCTGGTTTTCTTGTTTTCTTGGAGTGCAACTAAAAGGAGGTAAAACCCCTTGTTTTTGTCCTGAAAATCCGTAAAATTAGGACAAGAAGGAGACGGTGACTATGACACTGCAAACACTATCGGAGCATGAAATTATTGTCACGTTCCTGGCTTTGGCCCTGCTCCTGGCGGGGGCCTATGTATGCGGAAAGCTGATGGAGGCCATCAAGGCGCCTAAGGTGGTGGGCGAGATTACAGGCGGTCTGCTCTTTGGAGGAACCTTCCTGTACCATTTCTTCCCTGTCCAGATGGAGTCGATCTTTCTGGCCTACCCGGAGGAGGGCAAAGTGCTCAACCTGTTCTATCAACTGGGCTTGGTTTTCCTGATGTTCTCCTCCGGCTTCAACACCCGCATTGACGTAGATCGAAAGAATATGCGGATCATCGGCTGCGTCTTTACTGGGGCCACCGTGCTGCCCATGCTGGCAGCGATCCCCTTTGCCAAGCTGTTTCAGGAGCCGTTTATTGGCGAGCGAGGAAATGACATCTCTTTCCTGCTGGTGTTTGTCATTGGTGTGGCCATCACATCCATCCCTGTGATCTCAAAAATCTTCTTTGACATGGGCGTGATGAACACTGCGTTTACCAATACGGTGCTCACCGTATCCACCTTCCAGGATCTATGCCTGTGGATCATGCTCAATGTGGCAACGAGGATGGCTACCACTGGAACAGTTAATCTGCCGGATATGCTGCTGGTGATTGCGTTCACCCTGGGGATGTTCGTGATTGCCAAGCTGGTAGCGGATCATCTGCACAGTGGCTATCGGAAAAGGATAAAGGCCACGGACTTCTACACCGTGAGCTTTGTGGCCCTGCTGCTGTTTTCGGCGGTGCTATACCGGGCTGGCATCAATATTATGTATTCCGCGTTCCTCACCGGGTACATTGTCAAGGCTGTCTCCCAGAATGATTCCGAGGCGGAGGGCCGAATGGAGGCCGTGGCAAATTTCTCGTTCTCTCTGTTTGTGCCCATCTACTTTGCCTTGGTGGGCATCCAACTCAACCTGATCCACAACTTCTCCCTGGGACGGTTCCTGCTATTCTTCGGGATCGCTTTCGGCCTGGAGGCGGTGGGAACCGTGATCATGCTGCTGTTCACCGACTTAAAAAAGCGGGTGATCGTCAATTTCGCCGTGACGATGAACGCCCGGGGCGGCCCCGGGATCGTACTGGCCACGGTGGCCTATTCCTACCAGATCATCAGCGTGGAATTTTTCACGGTGCTGATCCTCACCACCATGCTGTCCTCCCTCATTGCCGGGTACTGGCTGCGGTATCAGCAGAAAAAGGACGACAGCATCTTTATGGAGCTGACCAAAAATTCGTAAAAGGAGCGCGTTGTTATGCAGAAATATATTCTTACCACCGGGCCGGCCCTGGCCAATGAGATCCCCCTGTCCCAGGTTCACAGCGAAAAAAACATCTACCGCATCAACGGCGCCCACGGGAGCATCGCCGACATTGAGGCGGGCATTAAAAATATCCGCAGCCAAATCCCAGGCGCGGCGATCCTGTTGGACTTACCGGGGAACAAGGTGCGCACCGCCAACATTGAGGTGGGCATTCAGCTGGAAAAGGGAAAGACGTTTGAGATCCTGAACAGCCAGTTCAACTACCCTGATTTTTACCGCCATCTGAAGCCCGGCATGACGGCCTGGGCCAATGACAGCGTGTTTGAGTTCGAGGTTGTCTCTGCCGACAGCGAAAAGATTGTGTTTCTGTCCAAATCGGACGGGGTGCTTATCAAGGGCAAAGGCGTCCACGTCCGGGGCATCCACAAGGATATCCCCTTCCTGTTTGAAAAGGATCGCCAGCTCATTGCGCTGGCCAACCAGTATAAGCTGGACTTTGTGGGACTGTCCTTCGTGCGCTCGCCGGAAAATGTGCGAGAGGCCAAGTCCCTCATCGGGGAGAGCACCCAGGTGATCTCCAAGATTGAAACCATCGACGCGGTGGAGCATATCAATGAGATCCTGCCGTTGGTGAAGTACATTTTGGTGGATCGGGGTGATCTGTCTACCGACATCGGAATTGAGAAAATCCCCCGTTTCCAGAAGTATATCATCGACAAAGCGCTGTACTTTGACGTAAAGGTATTTCTGGCCACCCAGGTATTGAAAAATATGGAGACTAAGCCCATCCCCACCATTGGGGAGATCGAGGCGCTGTACGAGATCATGAAGTCCGGCGTATATGGCGTGCAGATGTCGGAGGAGACGGCGGTGGGCCGTTATGTACCCGAATGCGTTCGCCTGCTGGAGCAAATGGATCGGGAAATTATGGCGGAGAAGATTGAGCTGTGATCTTGGGAGCTGGCAAAGGCCCAGGGCCTGTCCGTGCTGGCGGTGACGGATTCAGCCGGCGCTTACTATTACAACGCCATGCTATGGGCTGTGGAGAACGGCATCACCAACGGCACCAATACCGAGGGCACCCGCGGGCAGCGCGTGACCTTCCTGTACCGCGAACTGGGGGGACAGTGAGACCACCCCTGAATTAGCGTTATTCCTGTCCTGATTTAAGCCCAGCGGCCAGCCGGAAAACCGGCTGGCCGCTGGGCGTTTTTTGTGGGGATTACAGCACAAGGCCGAAAGAGAACCCGATAAGGCCCAGGATCAGGGCCAGGGCCGCTGCCAGCCCCAGCAGGATCCAGCGGGCGGGGACGGGCTCCAGGGCGGGCTCCATGCCCTGAACAGGGGCAAAATTGGGGTAGGCTTTGGGAATGGAGACCTTCTTCCGCCGGCCGTTGGACACCGAATAGGTGCCCTTCCAGCCCCAGGCAGTCTCCTTGTCAATGGCGAGATCGGTGAGGGGCTGCACCGCCATGCTCAAAGCGCTGCCCGGCATCACCTGACCGCTGGACAGCAGGGCGATGGCCCGCTGGATGGAGGCTTTGGCCCGCTCCTGCTCCTCCGCGTCCAGGATCTCCCAGCGGATGGTTCGCAGGGTGACAGCTTTCTTGGAGAAGCGGTAGGTATCCGCGCCGTTGAGCATGGGGAGCGTCACCTTCCACACCACGCCGCCGGAGCGCACCATGAGGGCCATGGCGCTGTAGCACAGCTGCACCTGGGGCAGGGCAAAGCACATCATCACAAAGGAGCTGAGGATACACCCCAAGGCGGCCATGGTGAAGGCCATGGGGTCGCCGTTGGCGATGCTATAGAACAGCAGGCCGATCCCCGGCACGAGGCCCACCAGCATGGATAGGGCAGCGGTGAGCCGCAGGGGACGCATCCAGGCCACCTGTCCGGGATAAAAGGCCGCATCCGCCCGGCTCCCGTCCTGGAGGGTGGCAGAGGCCGGGGCGGGGGGCAGATCGGGCAGAGAGGACGCCCGCAGGCCGCCGATGATGGTGGGCACCGCCCCCAGCAGGGTGAACAAGTACAGCATGGCCAGATCACCCCAGTAGGCCCGGGCCTCTAAAATGCCCTGGCTCACCAGGGCGGGGACGAGCTGGAAGCTGTCAAATACGCCGATGCTCAGGGCGCTGGCTACAGCGAAGGCCAAGGTGAGCCGGTGGGCCAGATAGGTCATGATCAGGATGAAGACGCAGGAGATCACCGCTCCCTTTTTGCTCAGCGTGCCGCCCAGCAGCTCATAGCCCTTGAGAGCTCCCACCGCCATGATCAGCCCGGACACCGAGGTCACATAGCCCAGTTGGCCGATGATCACCGTGCACAATACGCCCACAAGGGTGCCCAGAAAGGCGCCCACCACGCCGGCCACCACATTTTCCCGCCGCTGTTTCTTGTCGGCTTCCAGTTCCATAGTCGGACACTCCCCTTTTTACCTGTATGATTACGCCTCTCCGTCAGGGAAATAGTCCTGGAGGAAGGTGGATACCGCTGCCCAGTACAGCGCCTCGTTGGTGCCCACCGAGGCAGCGTGGCCTGCGTCCGGCATCCACAGGAAGCTCTTGGGACAGCGGGCGGCCTGGTACAGCTTGCCCATCATGGCAGAGGGCACAAAGTCATCGGCTACGCCGTGGATGAACAGGGTGGGGGTTTTGGAGTGGGCCACCGCCTGGAGTGGGGCGGCCTCCCGCAGATCGTAGCGGGCACGGCGCAGGGCGACCTTGCGCAGGGTGGAGAACAGAAGCCCGGAGGGAATCGGCAACGGGGTGGGCAGCTCCGACCGGATCTGGCCCAGGACATGGCGCATCTCCGCCTCAATGGTGGTGTAGGAGCAGTCGGAGATGGCGGCCTTCACCTGGTCGGGCAGGGCGCCGCCGGTGGCCATGAGCACGGAGGCCGCCCCCATAGACACGCCGTGGAGGAGAATGTCTGCCTCCGGATCCTTCCGGAGCACCCAGTTCACCCAGCCCACGATGTCCAACCGCTCGTCAAAGCCCCAGCCCACGTAGTCGCCCTCGCTCTGGCCGTGGCCCCGCTGGTCGGGCATCAGCACGTTCCAGCCCAGGTCGTTGTAGTGCTTGGCGATGGCACCCATGGACTCGTAGGTGTCATGGTAGCCGTGCATACAGATGGCCCAGCGGTGGCAGTCCTCCCGGCCGGGCACCAGGGCCGCCCAGAGGATCAGGCCGTCTATGGCCTGGATAGTGGCCTCCTGGAAGCCCTCCCGCTTCCGGGCCCAGTCCCGGCCCGCGATCTGGACGGGGTTCACGTCCTCCTCCTCCGGATCCCGGATCTGGGGGATCATCACCCGGTTATAGAGGTAGCTGCCCAGGGCGGCCCAGCCGCCCGCCGCCCCGGCGCCCGCCGCGGCCAGACCCAGCAGTCCAAAAGTGGTTTTCTTTTTCATAAGCAACCTCCTGAAGCTGTTTTTCTCAATATACTACCCGGACGGGCCCAGCGTCAACAGGGAATGTAAAAATCCTTGGAAAAACTTGACGGTTGGGGCGGGAGCGTGCAACCTTGCTCTGGCGGGGTGTCCCTTTTTCCGGGCCATTTTAAAAAAATGCCGGAGAAATTTGGCCCAACCCGGCTTGACTTTGGGGACAGTGAGTGGTAAAGTAAAGGACGAACTCGAACGCATGTTTGATTCAGGCGAAAGGAGGAGGAGCATGAAGCAGATAAATAGGGGGTGGGGACTCAAAACCGGGGCGCAGCATAAAAAATACCGGGCAAAGCCCGGCAAGTGCCGCCCGCAGGGCGGCTCCCCCATCCGCGAGCCCAGCGCAGCGGGTCGCGGATGGAAGCGAAGAAATTCCCACCAGAGTGCAGTTTTCGCCGAAGGCGGAAACGGAACGGTGGTGGGAATTTCTGAACTGGTGGAGGAGGATGGATTCGAACCATCGAAGGCGAAGCCAGCAGATTTACAGTCTGTCCCCTTTGGCCACTTGGGTACTCCTCCATATGAAATTAAAAGAAAAAGGTGGAGCTGGTGGACGGATTCGAACCCCCGACCTGCTGATTACAAATCAGCTGCTCTACCAGCTGAGCTACACCAGCACGGTAAGGCTTCCACGTTCACAACGGAATTTATTATAGCAGTGGGAGGGAACTTTGTCAACAGTTTTTTTCAAGAATAGATCGCAAAATGGGACGACCGGCCCGGGGCGGGAGCTGCGGTGCTGGCTGTGCCGGGGGGAGCTGTACCCCGGGGATCCCTATTTTGCGCTGGACGGCCGGGTGGTGTGCGAGGACTGCCTGGAGCGGTACGCCCGGCGCCGCTTTGCCCACCGGCTGCGGCGGGTGGGCCGGGACGAGGAGGAGGACGGGAGAGGGACGTTATGACATTGTATGAGCTATCACAGGAATACGAGCAGACGGCGGCTATGCTGCGGGGCCGGATCTCCGAGCTGGAGCGGGCCCTACGGGAGGCCGGGGACGAACAGCACCGGATTCGGCTGGACCGGCGGCTGCGGCCGCTGCGGGCCATGTACCGGGATGTGCGGGGGGTAGCCCGGCAGCTGAACGGCTACTACCGGAAATACACCCCCCGGCGGGGAGCCGGGCTGGGCCCGGTGGATCACAGGAGGAGGTAACCAATGCGAACCGTTTCTTATGACAACAGCTTCGGCCTGGCGGACCTGCGGGTATACGCCGAGCTGATGGCCGACGACAACCGGGATCAGATCAACCGCCTGAAGCGGAACCTGACCCATGCCCTGCGGCAGGACGTCACCGCCCGGCAACGGGAGTACATGATCCTCTATTACGGGCAGAACATGAGCATGGAGGCCATCGCCAAGCAGTGCGGGGTGAACAAGTCCACCGTGTCCCGGACGCTGAAGCGAGGACGGCAGCGGCTGTACCGCTGCCTGCGCTACGGGGCGGCCAACCTGCTGGAGCAGGCCAACAGTTGAAAGACGGCGCGTTTTGTGATATCATAGCCACAGGGCGTCTATGATATAGATTGGACTGATATACCACAACGGCGCTTCGCGCCTGTGGTATAATACCCCGGACAACGAAAAAAGCGGGGGCATGACATGGACTATCAGGGGATTTTTTTCGACTTTGACTACACGCTGGGGGACTCCACCGCCGCCATTGCGGAGGGCTACCGCCGGGGCTTTACCGCCCTGGGGCTGCCCGAGCCCACGGTGGAGCAGGTGCGAACCACCGTGGGGATGACGCTGGAGGACGGCTTTACCCACCTCACCGGGGAGACGGATCGGTCGCGGCAGGCGGCCTTTGCCCACCAGTTCCACATCACCGTGGGCACCGAGGCCCAGGGGCCGGGGCGGGAGCTGATGATCCGGGGGACGAAACTGCTATCCGGGGCGGCGGAGCTGCTGGCCGCGCTGAAGGGGGCGGGGGTGCATACCGCCATCGTATCCACCAAGCCAGGGGACACCCTGCGGCAGATCTTCGCCCACCAGGGGAAGCTGGAGCTGCTGGAGCTGGTGATCGGCGGGGACGACGTGCGCCGGAACAAGCCCGATCCGGAGGGGTTGAACCTGGCCCTGGCGCGGCTGGGTCTGGAGCCGGGACAGGTGCTGTTCTGCGGGGACACGGTGATCGACGCCGCCACCGCCCGGGCGGGGGGCTGCGCGTTCTGCGCGGTGCTCAACGGCACCACCCCCCGGGAGGCGTTCCAGGACTATCCCCACGTACATATCGCGGACGATCTGCCCGGGCTGCAAAGTTGGCTGAACGTATAAGGTACGCGCCCTCCGGCACAGCCGGAGGGCGCGTTTGTCATGGGATTGTCTCGCCACCAACAGCGCTCAGTAGCTCCCGGGCGTAGGGCAGCTCCAGGATGGCGGCGCACAGCACGTGCCACTCGTCCAGCTTGTGGTTCCGGCGGGCGAAGTAGAGGTTGACCAGCACCTCGTAGTTCAGCGTCACCGTCCGCATCTGATTGTAGCTGGAGGGCAGGAGCTGGATCAGGTCGTACCAGTCGGCTTTGTTCTTGTCCGCCACGTACCGCTGCCGCACCGTCTCCAGATAGGCGATGTACCGCTGAAACTCCACCAGCGAGGCGGAGGTGAGGCGGTCGGCGGAGAAGTCGGACAGCTCAATGGGCCGGGCGTGGAGCTTGTGCATGGTGGAGGTGGAGTTGGCCACGGTGCCCACCTTATAGGTATCGAATTCCTTCCACCAATACAGGGGGGCGGTGATGTCCATGGACACCATGACCTGCCGGAGAAATTTTCGGTGATCGCTGCCCGCGGCGCACAGGCGCAGGGCCAGATCCAGATCGTTGGGCCCCAGCCGGTACTGCCCGTCGGGGCCATAGGCGCTGTCCGAGCGAGCCCAGCTGTTCATGGGGTTCCGGGCCCCCCGCATGGCGTTTTCCAGGTTCATGATGCTGACGCGTTCCACTGTGAGCATAGCGGATCCTCCTTATGAAAAGGAGCGCCGCCCGTCCGGGCGGCGCTCCCGCGTTTCCAATTCAGTTGGTGGAGATATACTCACCCCGGATATAGCCCTGGGTGGCGGCGCCGCTGGAGCCGGGGAAGGTGATCTGATACCAGCCGTCTCCCGCCTCGGCCACCACGTTGACAGACTGGCCGTTCCACAGGGTGGCGATGGGGGCGTAGGTGGTGCCCGGGCCGGAGCGCACCCGCAGGCCGCCCTCCGCGTTTACGATGACGCCGGAGCGGCCCACCGTGACGTTGCCGCCGGAGGGGGGCGCCTGGGTGGGATTCACAGGGGGATCGGACTGGGCGGGGGGATCGGACTGGGAGGCCCTGGCCCCGGCCACAAATACCTTGCAGTCCGCCGTTAAGGTGCCTGCCGTTACCTTGATCACGATGCCGTGAACGCCGCCTACCATATCGGGTCTGGCGTGGGTGACCACGCCGGCGGCGCTCACCGTGGCGTAGGAGGGGTCGCTGGACTCAAAGGTCACGGTGCCGTTCCAGTCGGCGGGGGTGACGGTGGGCACGATGGTGACCGGCTTGCTGTCGGGGTAGATGGTGAAGTCATAGGTGTTCAGGGTGAGGCCGGTGGGCTCGTCGTCGCCGGGGCCCACCAGGGGGGGATCGGTGAGGGCGGGATCCACCGGGGGCTGGGTGACAGAGGGATCCACGGGAGCGGTATCGGCGGGTTGGGTGGGCTGACCCGCCGGGTCGGTGGCGGGAAGGGTGGGCTGCTCGGTGGCGTTGGCCCCGGGGCCACCCGTTCCCCGAAGCTGGGGATAGACAACGGTGAACACGATGATCAGCGCCGCCACGATGATGATCAGGGAGCACAGGAAGGTGATCATCCGGGGCCAGTTGATCTGGGCCTCGGCGAAGGGGTTGGAGGAGGGCTTCTCCGCCAGCCGCTTGCCCCCTCTGGGACGGGTGGGGTGGTAGTCCTCCCCGGGCTCGTCGTCAAAGAGATCCTGCCCGTCGAACACGTAGGTGTCGTCGGGGTCGGCGGGGGCGGCGCGGCGGGGGGGAGGGGTGGGTTCCGGCTCGTCGTCGTACACGGGCGGGGGTGCGGGGGCCCTCCGGGGGGGATTGGGGGCGGACGGGGCGTTCTTCGCCCCGCAGAAGGGGCAGCGTTTATAAGTGGCACTATAATCCTCGCCGCAGACGGCGCAGTGGATCAAACTGTTGGGAGAGGGCCTGGAAGCCATGCTGGAATTCCTCCTTCAACGGTGGGCACGAATTTTGTCGGACAATCTTATCTTAACACCCCCGGGCCGGTTCGTCAATCCCTTTGGACGGGACGGAAGCGGAGGTTTTACAGAATTTTCATGAGAAGTCCCACTTGTAAATTTTTTGTTTTCCTCTTTACAACGGAGCCATTGTAGGCTAAAATAGCAGGTATCAGAGAAAAGGGGGTGCGCCCTATGAGCGACATCGACTACACGCGGAAATTCAGCGTCAACATTGACAAGGATCAGGAGATCCGGATGATCCTGTCCTCCGTCTATAATTCCCTGCGGGAGAAGGGCTATAACCCCATCAACCAGATTGTGGGCTATATTCTCAGCGAGGATCCCACCTACATCACCAACCACAACAACGCCCGCACCCTCATCCGTCAGCTGGATCGGGACGAGCTGTTGCAGGTGCTGCTGAAAAGCTATCTCCACGAGAAATGAGGACGGGGGCCCGCCGGCGGCGGGCCCCTGTTACTTTAAGATTCTTTTAAGGGGCTGTGTGTTATGAAAAGGCTTGTTGCGCTGCTGCTGTCCGCCGCTCTCCTGCTGGGGTTGGCAGCTGGGTGCCGGCAGGAGCCTGCCACCGGGACGGTGCCGCCGGCGGGGGTTGAGGGGCCCGCGGCGCTGGACGTGGTGAACGCGGTGTTCCCCCGCTGCGGCTATGGCGATGGATCCGGGGACGTGGAGTACCTGACCGGGGACGAGGACGGGAAGGAGTTCCTGGCCGCCTATCTGGACAACGCTTACAAGCTGAAGGATCCGTGGCAGGACGCGGCGGTCATACGGGGTATGGGGGCCTCCGCCTTCGAGTTGACGGTGCTGCGCATGGAGGACGAGGGGGCTGCGGTCCGGGCGGCCACGGCTCTGATGACATATACATTTGAGCGCCAGGGGGATTTTGCCGGTTACGCCCCTGATCAGGCGGACATGGCGGCTAACGGCAGCGTCAACCAGCGGGGGCCCTACGCGGCGCTGTTCATCTGCCCGGATACGGCTTTGGCGGACGCGGCCTTTGAGGCGGCGGTGAAGGGGGATTCCCTGCCCAGCCCAACGCCCACCTTCTGGGTGGAGACCTTGCCACCCACCGATGACTTGGACGAACTCATGGAGGCGCTGCTGGAAAGCTGTGAACTGGACGGCGATGATGTGTCCGATCTGGAACGGCTGGACAGCGGCGATCCAGGGGCATTGGAAAGCTATATCACGGATGTCTACGGTCTGGATCGGGCACAGTGGGTGGAAGCAGCCATTGCCAGGGGGAAGGGAGAATCTGTCTTTGAACTTGCCGCCCTCCGGGCCGTGGAGGAGCAGTATGCGGGGCAGATCTGCAACACGCTGATAGGTTACCTGGACGCCAAGGAGATGATGTGTGCTCAGATCCCTGCCCAAGCCGACCTGCTGAAAAGGGCCTGTGCCGCCCATATATTGGGTACCAATGTTCTGATCCTGGCCGTGTGCGGTAACCCCGAGAATGTGTTCACCACGGGCTTGTACCGCCTTGGAGCCAACGGTTGGGCTACGACCCAGCGCCATCCCCAGTCCTCCCAGCCTACCACTGAACCTGATCCGAATTACCCGGATCGAATCAAATTCACCCCGCCTAACGAGGACGATATGTCCCTGTATGACACCTCCGCCATCCGGGCCGCCTGGGAAAAGGACGATCCCGACCGCCTGTCCGGGGAGGATCGGAAAATCTATGATAAGGCCAAAAGCGTCCTGAGAAAGGCGCTGAAGGACGGTATGAGCGACCTGGAAAAGGAGACGGCCATTTACAGCTGGATTGTCAACAACGTAAACTACGACTGGACGCACCAGGATCAGATGGCGGAGACGCCCCGGGAATCCTTCACCCCCTACGGCGGGCTGGTGAACCGGAAGGCGGTGTGCCTGGGCTACGCCACCACCTTCCAGCTGCTGTGCGATCTGGCCGGGATAGAGTGCATCACCGTGGTGGGCGCGGCCCATGGGAGCACATCGGATCACGGCTGGAACATGGTGCGGCTGGACGGCGACTGGTACTGCGTGGACGTGACCTGGGACGCCAACTACCGGGAGCAAGGTTCCGGCTGGAAGGCCAGCGGCCCGGAGGACTGGAGGTATTTCAATATTACCAGCGACGAGATGGCAGAGTCGGATCACCAGTGGGATTACGCGAACATTCCGGAGGCCGTTACCGTTGGAAACGGCAGGGGCTGAGGGGAGTCAAGACCCCCGGCTTAGCCGGGGGTCTTGAGTAGGCCCTATAAGGGCCTTATACCCGCAGCCCCTAAAGGGGCCCCGAATGATCTGCCGACCACATTTCTTTTCGGGCCGCCCCTAAAAGGGCTGTTGGCTTTGCCTTACGGTTTCTTGCCGTCCGTAAACGGGCTGTTTTTACTTCTTCTTGCCTTTTTCAACTGGTTTCGGATGTATTCTGCAATCATCTTTTTATTTCACCTTACCGTGTCTACATAGTATCCCCTTGCCCAAAAATGCCTGTTCCCACACCAATGCCATTAAGTTAACCAAATATTTCCGAGGAAAGGCTAAAAAAATACTTGACAAAAGCAAAAAATGTGCGACAAAACCCTGAAAAGGTATGTGGAAGGGGCTGCTGGGATATTTCCAGAACGGGATTGGCACTCCATCAGCGTCCGCTTTCGTCCAGCAGCGGAAAAAGCTGCTGCCTCAGGCGTTTGAGGACTTGTTTCACCGTTTTACCGACTCCCTGACTGCCGGGAAAACGTTCTGGGGCTACCGCTTGCTGGCCATTGACGGCACCTCCCTAAAGTCCACGTCGTATCTCGAAGATTCAGATGCCTACCGGCCCGGCACGCAGCGGTAGCATGGCTGGAACCTGTATCATCTCAACACGCTGTTCGACCTGGAAAACGGGATTTATACCGATGTGCTGGTGCAGAAGGAACTCACCAAAAGCGAGGACATGGCCCTGTGCAAGATGGTGGAACATTCTACTGGATTAGAACCTGTATTCACAAAAGGATAAAGCCGTGGTAAAATAAGAAACATGAAAGGAAAAGAGCGAGAGTCGTATCCCAGCGACTTGACAGATGAGCAGTGGGAAGAAATAG
>CAJTYK010000041.1 GCA_910584285.1 uncultured Oscillospiraceae bacterium | reverse complement strand
TCCCGGAAGCCGGTGGTGCTGGCGGTGAACAAGATGGACTCCACCGGCCACACCAACCCGGACATCTACGAGTTTTACAATCTGGGGCTGGGGGATCCCTACCCCGTGTCCGCCGTCCACGGCCATGGCACCGGCGATCTGCTGGACGCTTGCTTCGCCTACTTTCCGCCCGAGCATGAGGAGGAGGCGGAGGACGATGTGATCAAGGTGGCCATCATCGGCAAGCCCAACGTGGGCAAGTCCTCCCTGGTGAACCGGATCCTGGGCCAGGAGCGGGTGATTGTGTCCGATGTGGCGGGCACCACCCGGGACGCGGTGGACAGCTATTTTGAAAAGGGCGGGCAGAAGTACCTCATCATCGACACCGCCGGAATGCGGAAGAAGTCCAAGGTGGACGACCGGGTGGAGAAATTTTCCGTCCTCCGGGCCACCATGGCCATTGAGCGCAGCGATGTGTGCCTGATCCTCATCGACGCCCAGGAGGGGGTGACGGAGCAGGACACCAAGGTGGCAGGGCTGGCCCACGACGCGGGGAAGGCCTGCGTCATCGTGGTGAACAAGTGGGACGCCATTGAGAAGGACGGCAAAACCATGCAGCGCATGGAGGAGGACGTGCGGCGGGATCTCAGCTACATGACCTACGCCCCGGTGCTGTTCCTTTCCGCCCTGACGGGGCAGCGGGTGGACAGGCTGTTCGGACTCATTGACAGCGTGGTAAACCAGGCCGCCATGCGCATACCCACCGGCGTGCTCAACCAGGTTCTGGCCGACGCCCAGGCCCGGGTGCAGCCCCCCACCGACAAGGGGAAGCGGCTGAAGATCTACTATATGACCCAGATCGGCGTGAAACCTCCCCATTTCGTGATTTTCTGCAACGACGCCCAGCTGTTTCATTTTTCCTACCGGCGGTATCTGGAAAACCAGATCCGGGCCACCTTCGGCCTGACGGGTACGCCGATCCGCATCACCATCCGGCAAAAGGGCGATAAGGAGGACGTATGATGCTGTCTCGATTCATTGACGCCGCCGGGGTGGCCCCCGGCTGGCTGGCCGCCGCCGCCGCGGGGGTGGCCGTGGTATCCTACTGTCTGGGCTGCTTCAACGGGGCGGTGGTGGTGTCCCGGTATCTCCTGCGCAACGACGTGCGCAGCCACGGCAGCGGCAACGCGGGGCTGACCAACTTCTACCGGGTGTTCGGCGGGCCGCTGACGCTGGTGGTGATCCTGTCCGACGTGGTGAAGGCGGTGCTGGCGGTGCTGTTTGCCGCCTTCATCGCGGGGCACATCTCGCCGGAGCTGGTGGCCCTGTCCAAGTATTGGGCGGGCACCTTCTGCCTGCTGGGGCATATGTACCCCTGTACCTTCCAGTTCCGGGGGGGCAAGGGCATCCTGTCCGGCGGGGCCATCGCCATCATGATGGGCTTTGACAGCGGGAACCCCTGGAGCTGGTGTATCCCGGTGGTGGTGTGGGGTGGGTTCCTCATCCTGGCCGTTGCCACGAAATACGTGTCCTTGGGCTCCTGCTGGGCGGGGTTTTCGTTCCCCTTTGTGTCCTGGTTCGTGTACCGGGATCCGCTGATCCTGCTGCTGTCCGTGATTGTGGGCGGGCTGATCCTGTGGAAGCACCGGGGAAATATTGTGCGGCTGGTGAAGGGCACCGAGTCCAAATTCTCCCTCCATAAAAAGAAGGCGCAGCCCGCTGCCGGGGAGGGCGGAGCAGCGCCCGGGGCAGAGGAAGCGTCCGCCCCCGATCCTGAACCGGAAGCGGCCGGAGAACCGGAACCCGCGCCTGAAACGGCGGCCACCTCCAAGGACGAGGAGGACAAGGCATGAGGGCGGCGGTGATCGGCAGCGGCGCCTGGGGCACCGCCCTGGCCTTGGCCCTGCTGGCCAACGGGCACGAGACGGCCCTATGGAGCTATACGGAGCAGGAGAGCGCAGCCCTGCGGGAGCGGCGGGAGAACCCCATGCTCCCCGGTGTGGCCCTGCCGGACGCTCTGGAGCTCACCACGGATCTGAGCTGCGCCCGGGGACGGGGCGCGGTGGTGCTGGCCACTCCGTCCTTCGCGGTGCGCGGCACCGCCCGGCGGCTCAAGGAGTTTCTGGATCCGGGCATACCGGTGATCCTGGTGTCTAAGGGCATTGAGAAGGACACCTCCCTCCTGCTCCACCAGGTGGCGGAGCAGGAGCTGGGGGAGGACAACCCGGTGGTGGTGCTGTCCGGGCCGTCCCACGCCGAGGAGGTGGGCCGGGGCGTGCCCACGGCGGTGGTGGTGGCCTGTGAGAACCGGGAGGCGGCCCTGCTGGCCCAGGATCTGTTCATGAGCCGCCAGTTCCGGATCTACACCTCCCCGGACATCACGGGGGTGGAGATCGGCGCGGCGCTGAAAAACGTCATCGCTCTGTGCGCAGGCTGCTGCGACGGCATGGGCTGCGGGGACAACACCAAGGCCGCGCTGATGACCCGAGGACTGACGGAGATCGCCCGCTTGGGCGTGGCCCTGGGGGCTCGGAAGGAGACCTTCGCGGGGCTGGCCGGGGTGGGGGATCTGATCGTCACCTGCACCTCCATGCACTCCCGCAATCGGCGGGCGGGCATCCTCATCGGCCAGGGTAAAACCGCCCAACAGGCCATAGACGAGCTGGGCGGGGCGGTGGTGGAGGGCTACTACGCCGCCGCCAGCGCCAAACAGCTGGCGGAGCGGGCGGGGGTGGAGATGCCCATCACGGCCGGGGCCTATGAGGTGCTGTACCAGGGGGCGGATCCCCGGCAGGTGCTGGAGCGGCTCATGGCCCGGGAGCGCCGGGACGAGCTGGAGGCAGAGGAAAGCTGGATCTGACGGCAAAGGGGCCGCGCCTGCGGGCGGCCTGGGGAGATAAAAAACCGAACCCCGTGCGGCTGCACGGGGTTCGATCTGCTTTCCTATGGAATCACACAGCACGGGTGACCTTGCCGGAGCGGAGGCAGCGGGTGCACACATAGACGTGCTTCGGGGTGCCGTCCACCACAGCCTTCACACGCTTGACGTTGGGCTTCCAGGGGCGGTTGGAGCGGCGGTGAGAGTGGGACACCTGGATGCCGAAGTTCACGCCCTTGCCGCAGAACTCGCATTTGGCCATATTGACTAACCTCCTTGCTGCTTGGAATGACGCGCACAATACACGATAACTTCATTATGCTACCATACGAGCCGGCAAAAATCAAGTGGAAATTTCCGAGATTCCCTATTTTTTTCAGGGGTGGAATGTGGTAGAATAAAATACCGATACCGGACAAGGGGGCGCGCGCCATGGCGGACTGCGTGGGGATCAAGCTGGGCACCATCATCGACAACTTTCACCTGAAGGTGATCTATGGCCCGGAGGGCTACCGAAACCGGAGGATCACCACCGAGGACGTAAACCGGCCAGGGCTCCAACTCACCGGCTTTTTCGACTACTTTGACAAGGATCGGATGCAGCTGCTGGGGCTGGTGGAGATCTCCTACCTGGAGGGGATCCCCGCGGCCAAGCGGGCGGTGGTGTTCGACACGCTGTTCTCCTACCACACCCCGGCGGTGATCTTCGCCCGGGGCCTGAAGCCCTATCCGGAGTGCCTGGAGATGGCCAGAAAGCATGGGCAGGTGATCCTGGGCACCCAGGAGAACACCGCCGACATCATGAGCACCCTCATCGCCTATCTGCGCTCGGCGCTGTCCCCCACCATCACCCGCTCCGGCGTGCTGGTGGAGGTGTACGGTGAGGGCGTGATGCTGGCGGGGGAGTCCGGCGTGGGCAAGAGCGAGACCGCCATTGAGCTGGTAAAACGGGGCCACCGGCTCATCGCGGACGACGCGGTGGAGATCCGCCGATCCCCCACCGGGGGGCTGGTGGGCACCGCGCCGGAGCTGATCCGCCACTATATTGAGCTGCGGGGCATCGGCGTGGTGGACGTGCGGCGGCTGTTTGGTATGTCCGCCGTCAAGTTCGACAGCGCCATCGACATGATGATCCAGTTGGAGACCTGGAAGGACGGCAAGCTGTATGACCGTCTGGGGGCGGATGAGCACTTCGTTTCTCTGCTGGATGTGCGCATCCCCACGCTGCTGATCCCAGTGAAGCCGGGGCGGAACCTGGCGGTGATCATCGAGGTGGCCGCCATGAACAACCGGAACAAAAAGATGGGCTACAACGCCGCGCTGGAGTTTTCCATGCAGGTGGACAGTCACATCGACCAGAAATATTTGGAGATGAACCCACAATGAGCAGAAAGACGGCCCCTGAACTCGGCCCAGTGCTCTACCAGGACAGCCCCATCGGCACGCTGGGGCTGGTGGACGACGGCTCCGGCCTCAGCAGGGTGTTCCTCCGGCAGACGGCAGGAGAGTGGACCGGTCGGTTAGGGGAGACGGAGCTGACCATTTGGGCCGCGGCGGAGCTGGAGGAGTATTTCTCCGGGCGGCGGACTGCATTTTCGGTCCCGCTGTCCCCCCATGGGACAGCGTTCCAGCTGGCGGTGTGGGAGGCGCTGCGGGGCATTCCCTATGGCCAGACCAGGACCTATGGGGAGATCGCCGCCGCGGTGGGCCGCCCCAAAGCGGCCCGGGCGGTGGGGATGGCCAACCATGACAACCCGCTGCTGATTTTCACCCCCTGCCACCGGGTGGTGGGGAAGGGCGGGGCCCTCACCGGCTTTGCCTGCGGGCTGGAGGTGAAGGAGCGCCTGCTGGCGCTGGAGGGGGCGGAGCCCGGCCAGGGAATTGGGCGAACTATATAGTTTTTTGTGGATAAATTTGGACACTATGCACGAATTCACAAAAAATTTACCGGCCAACGGTCAAGTTACTCTTGCATTTTTGCGCATCTTCCAGTAAGATACAGGAAGATGGGCAGGGATGCTTTCGCACAAGGACGCGCGTCCTTGTGTTCCCCGGCGTTTGCCGGGGAACACGGAGGGGCGCTGCGCCCAAAACAATGAGAGGGCGTTTCGTGCTCATCAAAAATGGAAAAGGAGAATTGTAGTATGAAAAAAGCTCTTGCAATGATTCTCGCCCTGATGATGGTTCTGAGCCTGGCTGCCTGCGGCAACAGCGACAACCCTCAGAATTCCAACGCCGGCGGCGAGAGCAAAGCTCCTGTTGAGACCCAGAAGCCCGACGACAACCAGTCCGGCGGCGAGGTCGCCAACAAGGACAAGCCCCTGGTGTGGTTCAACCGTCAGCCCTCCAACAGCTCCACCGGCGAGCTGGACATGGACGCCATGAACTTCAACAAGGATACCTACTACGTGGGCTTTGACGCCGTGCAGGGTGCTGAGCTCCAGGGCCAGATGATTCTGGACTACATCACCGCCCACATCGACGAGATCGACCGCAACGGCGACGGCGTCATCGGTTACGTGTTGGCCATCGGCGACATCGGCCACAATGACTCCATCGCCCGTACCCGCGGCGTCCGCAAGGCCCTGGATACCGCCGTTGAGGACGGCGGCACCATCAAGAGCGACCCCGTGGGCATCAACGCCGACGGTTCCGCCACCGCCGTCAAGGACGGCAAGCTGACCATCGGCGGCAAGGAGTACACCGTGCGTGAGCTGGCCTCTCAGGAGATGAAGAACTCCGCCGGCGCCACCTGGGACGCTGCCACCGCTGGCAACACCATCAGCACCTGGGTGTCCACCTTCAACGATCAGATCGACATCGTGGCCTCCAACAACGACGGCATGGGCATGGCTATGTTCAACGCCTGGTCCAAGGAGAACAAGGTGCCCACCTTTGGTTATGACGCCAACGCCGACGCCGTGGCCGCCATCGCCGACGGGTACGGTGGCACCATCAGCCAGCACGCCGACGTGCAGGCTTACCTGACCCTGCGGGTGCTGCGCAACGCTCTGGACGGCGTGGACATCGACACCGGTATCGGTACGCCCGACGACGCGGGCAACGTGCTCAGCGACGAGGTGTATAAGTATGTGGACGCCGAGCGCTCCTACTACGCCCTGAACGCGGCGGTGACCGCTGAGAACTATCAGGACTTCATGGACGCCACCAAGCCCTACGGCCCTGTCTCCACTCAGCTGGACGCCACCGCCCATCCCACCAAGAATGTGTGGCTGAACATCTACAACGCCGCTGATAACTTCCTCAGCGCTACCTATCAGCCCCTGCTGCAGAACTATGACGATCTGCTGAACCTGAAGGTAGAGTACATCGGCGGCGACGGCCAGACCGAGGCCAACATCACCAACCGTCTGGGCAACCCCGGCCAGTACGACGCCTTTGCCATCAACATGGTGAAGACCGACAACTCCGCCTCCTACACCTCTCTGCTGGAGGGCTGATCGGCTCTGAAAGAGCTTCTTCACTGACAAATAAATGACTTAAAATCAGGGGGAGGGAATTCTCCGTTCGGCAGAAGCAACGCTCCGTTCGGCAGAAGGAACTCCCCCTGATTTAAAAAATGGAATACCGGGCAGGATCAGGCGTTTTCTGAACCTGCTAATTTGCAAACGGGGGTGACGAGAATGTCTGATGCGAAAGACGGTGTCGTGCTTTCGATCCGCGGTATGAGCAAATCTTTCGGCCGCAACCGGGTGCTGGATCATATCAACCTGGATCTGAAGCAGGGCAGCATCATGGGGCTCATGGGTGAGAACGGAGCCGGCAAATCCACCATGATGAAATGCCTGTTCGGCACCTACCAGAAGGACGAGGGAAAGATCTACTTAAACGGGAAGGAAATCAGCTTTTCCGGGCCGAAGGACGCCCTGGAAAACGGGATCGCCATGGTGCACCAGGAGTTGAACCAGTGCCTGGAGCGGAGTGTCACGGATAATCTGTTCCTGGGGCGCTATCCCACCAACTCCGCGGGGATCGTGGACGAGGGCGGCATGAAGAAAAAGGCGGCCGAACTGTTCCGCAAGCTGGGGATGACGGTGAACCTGAGCCAGCCCATGCGGAATATGTCGGTGTCCCAGCGGCAGATGTGCGAGATCGCCAAGGCGATGTCGTACAATGCCCAGGTGATCGTGCTGGACGAGCCCACCTCCTCCCTGACGGTTCAGGAGGTGGCCAAGCTCTTTGAGATGATGCGGATGCTGAAGGAGCAGGGGATCTCGCTGATCTACATCTCCCACAAGATGGACGAGATTTTTGAGATCTGCGACGAGATTTCGGTGCTCCGGGACGGCAACCTGGTGATGACCAAGGCCACTAAGGACACCAACATGAACGAGCTGATCACCGCCATGGTGGGCCGCTCCCTGGAGAGCCGCTTCCCGCCCGTGGACAACACGCCGGGCAAGCCCATTTTGTCGGTGCAGCACCTGTCCACCAAGTTCGCGCCCCACCTCCAGGACGTCACCTTCGACGTGCGGGAGGGGGAGATCTTTGGCCTGTACGGCCTGGTGGGCGCCGGGCGCACCGAGCTGTTGGAGACCATCTTCGGGGTGCGTACCCGGGCGGCGGGCCGTGTCTATTTTAAGGATCGGCTGATGAACTTCAACAGCGCCAAGGAGGCCATTGAGCACGGCTTTGCCATGATCACCGAGGAGCGCAAGGCCAACGGCCTGTTCCTCAAGTGCGACCTGACCTTCAACACCACCATCGCCAGCCTGGAGCAGTACAAGTCCGGCCCGGCCCTGTCCAACCCCAAGATGGTGAAGGCCACCAGCAAGGAGATCAAGACCATGCGTACCAAGTGCATGGGGCCGGACGACATGATCACCAGCCTGTCCGGCGGTAACCAGCAGAAGGTCATTTTCGGAAAGTGGCTGGAGCGAGATCCCCAGATCTTCATGATGGACGAGCCCACCCGCGGCATCGACGTGGGCGCAAAATACGAGATCTATGAGCTGATTATCAAGATGGCAAAGCAGGGCAAGACGATCATCGTCGTCTCCTCTGAAATGCCAGAGATTCTCGGCATCACCAACCGGATCGGCGTCATGTCCAATGGGTATCTCTCCGGGATTGTGAACACCGCGGAGACCAATCAGGAAGAACTTTTGCGGCTCAGCGCGAAATATCTGTAAGGGGGGAAGGGCATATGGCAGACAATACAAAAATTCTTACGGCGGAACAGGAGCAGGAGCTCCGCCGCCCCATCGACAACTATGTCGGCGGGATCCAGGAGCAGATCAACGCCCTGCGGAAGGACGGCACGGATCGGGTCATCGACATCCAGAGCGCCCTGGACAGCCTGAAGCGGGATAAGATCTACACGGCCCAGGAGAAGGAGGCCAGGCAGGCCCAGCTCAAGACGGAACTGGAAAAGGCCAAGGCGGTGGAGGCGCAGAACAAGGATCAGATCAACAAGCTGATCGCCGACGCCGAGGGCTACCTGAAGGCCCACTTTGACAAGGAATACTACCAGGCGGTGGCGGCCAGCTGCGCCCAGGAGAAGGTACAGGCCCAGGAGAAGTACCGCGCCACGGTGGAGCAGCTCAACAAGGCCCACCAGGAGACGCTGGCCAAGCTCAGCGATGCCCACGAGATCAAGGATGAGAAATACGTCCACAAGAACCGCCTGTTCGACGCGAAAATGCAGCTGGGCAAGGATCTCCAGGATGTGAAGGATCGGCGTCACGCCGCCTTTGATCACCAGTATCACCTGATCGACCTGCTGCGGATGTCCAAATTTACCTTCGGCGAGTCCATGGCCCAGCGTTGGGAAAACTACAAGTACACCTTTAATGCCCGGAACTTCCTGCTGCGCAACGGTCTGTACCTGGCCATCGCCGTCATCTTTATCGCTCTGTGCTTCATCACGCCGGCGGTGAAGGGCGTTCAGCTGCTGACGCTGAACAACATCCTGAACATCCTCCAGCAGGCGTCGCCCCGGATGTTCCTGGCGCTGGGCGTGGCTGGCCTGATCCTGTTGGCCGGCACCGACCTGTCCATCGGCCGTATGGTGGGCATGGGCATGACCGCCGCTACCATCGTGATGCACAAGGGCATCAATACCGGCGGTGTGTTCGGGCATATCTTTGACTTCACCGGCCTGCCGGTGATCGCGCGGGTGATCCTGGCCCTGGTGCTCTGCATCGTGCTGTGCACCATCTTCACCACCATCGCCGGCTTCTTCACCGCCAAGTTCAAGATGCACCCCTTCATCTCCACCATGTCCACCATGCTGATGATCTTCGGCCTGGCTACTTACTCCACCAAAGGCGTGTCCTTCGGCGCCATCGAAGGGGATATCCCCAAGATGATCATCCCCAAGCTCAACGGCTTCCCCACCATCATCCTGTGGGCCATCGCGGCGGTCATCATCGTGTGGTTCATCTGGAACAAGACCACCTTCGGCAAGAATCTGTACGCCGTGGGCGGCAACCCTGAGGCGGCCTCGGTGTCCGGCATCTCCGTGTTCAAGGTCACGGTGGGCGCGTTCATCATGGCCGGTATCCTGTACGGCTTCGGCTCCTGGCTGGAGTGCATCCGGATGTCTGGCTCCGGCTCCGCCAGCTACGGACAGGGCTGGGAGATGGACGCCATCGCGGCCTGCGTGGTGGGCGGCGTGTCCTTCACCGGCGGTATCGGCAAGATCTCCGGCGTGGTGACGGGTGTGTTTATCTTCACCGCCCTGACCTACTCCCTGACCACCCTGGGTATCGACACCAACCTCCAGTTTGTGTTCTCCGGCGTCATCATTCTGGTGGCCGTTATGCTGGACTGCTTGAAGTACGTCCAGAAGAAGTAAGCCTCCCCTATCAAGTCAAAACCGCCGCGAAGTGGACAGGTTCCGCTTCGCGGCGGTTTGCCTTTATGGTGTTTACAAGCCCGTTACAACTTCGTGCTGACATGGAGAACTCCAGGTGATATAATCATCATAAATAATTATGGACAGAGAGGGGACGTTCCCATGGCCCATATCCTGATCGTGGAGGACGAGGAAAACATCGCCCGGATGATTGAGGCCACCCTGGCCCTGGGAGGCCACACCGGCCGGTGGTGCGCCGACGGCGGGCAGGCGCTGCCCGTCATCGGGGAGGGGGGCTTTGATCTGGTGCTGCTGGACGTGATGCTCCCAGGGCTGGACGGCTTTGCCGTCATGGAACGGCTGGATGCCCAGACCATCCCAGTGATCTTCCTGTCTGCCATGCAGCAGGTGGAGGACAAGGTGCGGGGTCTGCGTCTGGGCGCGGAGGACTACATTGTCAAGCCCTTCGAGCCCCTGGAGCTGCTGGCCCGCATCGAGGTGGTGCTCCGCCGCCGGGGCCGGGGGCGAACTGTGCTGGAATACGGGGCCATCCGCCAGGAGCTGGACAGCCGCACCGTCACCCTCCGGGGGGAGCCGGTGGCCCTGGCCCCCAAGGAATTTGAGCTGCTGCGGGTGTTTCTGCAAAACCAGAACCTGGCCCTCAGCCGGGAGAAGCTGCTGGCCATGGTGTGGGGCTACGGCTTCGCAGGGGAGAGCCGCACGGTGGACATACACGTCCAGCGGCTGCGCCAGAAGCTGGGGCTGGCCGATCATCTGGTGACCCTGCCCCGGATTGGCTACCGGCTGGAGAAGCTGCCATGAAGCTGTGGCAGAAGATTTTCCTGTCCACCCTGGCCCTGATGGCGCTGTCCACCGCCCTGGTGTCCACCCTGCTGCTGCGCTCCAGCCGGGACGCTTTGTGGGAGCGGGAGGGCCAGCGGGTGGTGGCCCAGCAGCGGTATCTGGCCGGAATGCTCCGGGTGGGGGTGGTGAGCCGGCGGCTCCAGGCCGGCACGGTGCAGCTGAGCCCGGAGGAGACGGAGCAGACCGCCCGGCAGGCGCTGGAGCGGCAGGGGACGGACGACTACCTCACTGGGCTGGCCCTGCTGGACGGGGAGGGGGCCGCCTCCTATGCCACCATGGCGGACGAGCTGCTGGGTCAGATCCCGCCGTCCCCGGCGGAGGAGCCCGACGCCACCGTCTACCGGCTGTGCCCTGGAGAGGGCGAGGGGGAGTGGTACCTGGTATGCGCCCTGCCGGTGGCGCTGGAATCCCGGCCCTTCCGGCTGTGCGCCGCCTTCGACGTCAGCGACTTACAGCGGCAGCTGGAGCGGGAAGCGGCGGGGACGGTGGCCCTGTGCCTCGTCGTGAGCCTGGCCGGGGCGGGGCTGCTGCTGGCGCTGGTGTGGTTCCTACTGCGGCCGCTGGCGGTGCTGGACGAGAGCGCCCGGCGGGTTGCCGGGGGCCGGTATGACGAGCGGGTGGCGGTGCGGGGCCGGGACGAGCTGGCCGGGCTGGCCCAGGACATGAACGCCATGGCCGCCGCCGTCCAGGATCGGGTGGAGCAGCTGGAGCGGGTGGCGGAGGATCGGCGGGTGTTCATCGGCAACCTGGCCCACGAGATGAAAACGCCGCTTACCAGCATTTTGGGCTTCGCCGACCTGCTCTATCTGCAAAAGGAGGTGCCGGAGGCCCAGCGGGTGGAGTACGCCCAGGTCATCTCCCAGGAGGCCAAGCGTCTGCGCTCTCTGTCGGGCAAGCTGCTGGAGCTGATCACTCTGGGCAGCGCCAACCTGGAGCTGGCCCCGGCCTCCCTCCGGGAGGTGGCGGCAGAGGTGGAGCTGAGCCTGCGGCCCGTCATGGCGCAGAGTGAACAGCATCTGGAGTGTAACTGTCCGGCTCTGACGCTGGACCTGGATCGGGAGCTGTTTAAATCCCTGCTCTACAACCTGCTGGACAACGGCCGGAAGGCCAGCGAGACCGGCGGCCGGCTGGAGCTCACCGCCCGGGAGGCGGAAGGACAGGCGGAGATCCTGGTGCGGGACTACGGCCGGGGCATCCCTCAAGAGGAGCTGGACAAGGTGTGCCAGCCCTTCTATATGGTGGACAAGAGCCGGAGCCGGAGGGCGGGCGGTGTGGGGCTGGGGCTGGCCCTGTGCCGGGAGATCGTGTCCGTCCACGGAGGTACTATGGAAATTGACAGCAGCCCGGGGGAGGGCACCCTGGTCACCCTGCGCTTCCCCCTGAGTCACACTGCGGAAGGAGGGGGCAGTCATGCGGAATCTTAAATTTGTGCTGTCCACCCTGGCGATTTTGCTGGCGGGGGCGCTGGCGGCGGGGATGGCCGCCCGGGCTGTGGCCGCCCCCCGGGCCGGGGAGACGGTGTCCGCCGGGGTGGTGGGCGTGCCCTCGGTGCTGGGGCAGACGGCGGACGAGGTGCTGTTTTACCCTTGGTCCAGGTATGATGGGCAGTCCCTGGCTCCCTTGGAAGGGGCGACGCTGGAAAACATCGAGGCCGGCGTTGCCAACGCCCCCTCGGGGGCTGGGGATGATCTGACGGCCTCCATCGCCGTCCTGGACGCGCTGGAGGTCAACTTCGATCTCGGCCTGCTGCTGAAGGATCTGACGTGGAACCAGAGCGACCTGAAAACCGCCGATATGGTATTCTTAAAGGACTTCCCCGCCACCCTGGATGACGGCACCCCCGTGCTGCTCAGTTATGCCCTGAGCTTTGACCGCCCCCAGTCCGTCAGCTGGCTCATGATGCCCCGGGATGCGGCGGAACCCTCCGAGGAGCGGCGGCAGGCGGCGCTGGACAAGGTAAAGGACGATCTGGCCGGACTGCTATGGGCAGTCCTCCGTCCGGATCGGAACTTCTCCAACGATATGTACGCCTTTTTGCGGTATTTTGACCAATATTTCATAGCACTGAAGCAGGACAAGCTCCACGAGCGCCTGGAATTCATCTTTGTCCAGGCGCATGACCGCATCAGCTACAGCTATTTCCAGGAAACTGTTCCGGCGGAAGCCGCCGGGGATGAGGCGGGGCTGCCGATCGAGGCGGAGCTGCCCTCCGAGCCGCCGCCAGTAGAGGAACTGCTGGATCGGGCGGACGGCGGCAGTGGCCAACTCCAGTTTATCTCCACCCAGGATCAGATCGTGGCTCTGTTCACCAGCGACATCGGCATCATGCTGGGTGTGTACTACGATATTCAACTGGGCCGGTACAGCGGGCTGGGGATCAGCGAGTGACGAATTTACAACTTCGATACAGCTTCTTGGTGACTTGGAGCCCCCTTTTGACGGACAATGGATTCATATCCAAAAGCCGGTCAAAAGGGGGACTTTTTATGCGGAATATGACAATGACGGCGGCCCTGCCCGTCGAGCTGGGGCGCAGGCCCAGGCGGCACACCCGGCGCGCCGCCCGGCGGCGGGAGCTGCTGAAGATGGCGGTGGCGCTGGTGGGGGCGGTGCTGGCAGGGGTGGCGCTCTGGTTCAGCGGGGCCCTTGCGCCCACCCCGGCTCCGTCCTTCGGCGGGTACAGCTCGGTGACGCTGATCCGGCAGAACCCGGAGCTGCCCAACGGTTGTGAGGTCACCAGCCTTGCCATGCTGCTCAAGGCGGCGGGCTGTCCGGCGGACAAGCTGACGCTGTACCGGGACTACCTGCCCAAGGCGGATTTTTCCCGGGTGAATGGCAAATGCTACGCCCCCAATCCGGAGCGGTGGTATGTGGGGGACGCCGCCGACGCCACGGGGGGCTGGTACTGCTTTGAGGGGCCTGTCGTCCAGGCGGCCAACGGCTGGCTGGAGGATCGGGGCAGCGATCTCCGGGCCCGGGCCCTCACCGGGCTGGATCGGGAGGGGCTGGATCGGTACGCCCGGGCGGGCACGCCGCTGGCGGTGTGGGTGACGCTGAACTATGCCGCGCCCCAGCGCAGCCAGTTTTTCTGGCTACTGGAGGACGAGACGGTCTACTATCCCTACCGCAATCTGCACTGTGTGGTGCTGACCGGGGTGGAGGACGGGAAATACCGGGTGGCCGATCCCATCAGCGGCATCACGCTGGTGGAGAAGGAGCTGTTCTGGGACAGCTTTTCCGCCATGGGCGGCAGGGCGGTGATCGTGGGCCGAGGCGGCTGAGCGGCGGGCAGGAAATTTTTTTCTTCACGGGGCTTGGCAACGGCAGTTAGTAATGATAAGCTGACGTTGTCACATTCCCTTTGATTTTGCGACGATAAAAGCAGAGGATCCTTTTGACAAACCGCTGATGCGGAAAGGAGGCGGGGCTGTGGACGACCACGCCATTGTGGAGCTCTACCACCGGCGGGAGGAGCGGGCCATCGCGGAGACGGATCAAAAATACGGTGGGCTGTGCCGTTCCATCGCCCTGGGGCTGCTGGGCGACCGGGAGGACGCGGAGGAGTGCGTCAACGACACCTGGCACGCCGCCTGGAACCGGATGCCCCCGGATTGGCCCCGGTCCCTGGGCGCTTTTCTGGGGCGGATCACCCGGAACCTGTCCATCAGCCGGTGGCGGCGGGAGCACGCCCAAAAGCGGTACGACGGGGTGGAGCTGCTGCTCTCCGAGCTGGAGGACTGCGTCCCCGCCCCGGGCACGGTGGAGGAAACCCTGGAGCGGCGGCAGCTGGGCCGGGCCATCAGCGCGTGGCTGGACGGGCTGGAGGAGGGGGATCGGCGGATCTTCCTCCGGCGGTACTGGTACGGCGACGCGGTGAAGGATCTGGCGGCGGAGGCGGGGCAGGGGGCCAACGCCCTGGCCCAGCGGCTGCTGCGGCTGCGGAAGGGCCTTCGGGCCTTTCTGGAATCGGAAGGAGTAGAGCTATGAAGGCGGACGATATCTTCGACGGCGTTACCGATGTCCGGGACGACCTCATCGACGGGGCCGGGGAGGCCCCCAAGCAGCGGAGCCGGTGGACAAAACGGCGGTGGCTGGGGGCGGTGGCGGCGGTGCTGGTGGTGGCGATTGCGGTGGGGGCGTTCCTGCGCCCCGGCGGGGGGTTGACCGCCTACGCCATCGCCCGGGCGGAGTATCCCAGAATGGCCCCGTATCCCGGCGAGGGCGGCAGCAGAGCGGCCTATGACGCGTGGTGGGAGAGCGTAAAGGCCCAGCGGCGGGATCTGGGGGACACCTCCGCCCTGGAGATGTTCTTTGCCCGGAGTGCCCAGGCCTTTTTGACCGAGAAGCCGGGGGAAAACCGGGTTTACTCCCCTGTGAACGTCTACCTGGCCCTGTCCATGCTGGCCTATCTCACCGATGGGGACAGCCGGGGCCAGATCCTGGAGGCGCTGGGCAGCGGCGGCATGGACGAGCTGCGGAAGCAGGCCAACGACGTGTGGAACGTCAGCTACCGGGACGACGGGGTGATAACCTCCATCCTGGCCAGCTCGCTGTGGCTGGATCAGGACGTGAGCTTCAACCGGGACACCCTGGATGCCCTGGCCCGGGACTTCTATGCCTCCTCCTACCGGGGGAAGATGGGCTCGAAGGAGCTGGACAAGGCCCTGCAGAACTGGCTTAATGAGCAGACCGGGGGGCTTTTGGAGGAGCAGGCCGGAAACGTCGAGCTGGAGCCCACCACCATCCTGGCTCTGGCAACCACGCTCTATTTCAAGGCCCCATGGGCCGAGGAGTTCTCCAAGGATCAGACCGCACCCCAGACCTTCCACACCCCCACCGGGGACGTGGAGACGGACTTCCTGCACCAGTGGAGCTCAGGAAGCTACTATTTGGGGGACAAATTTTCCGCCGTGAGCCAGTCCTTCAAGGAGGGTGGCGCCATGTGGTTCCTCCTGCCCGACGAGGGGGTGACGCCGGAGGAGCTGCTGGCTGACGAGGAGGCTATGGAGTTCCTGTTCACGGAAAAGAAATATGACTGGGAGCGGCCCGCCTTGGTGAACGAAGCCATCCCCAAGTTCGACGTGTCCGCCCAGTTTGACCTGAAGGACGGCCTAAAGGCCCTGGGGATCACCGACGTCTTTGACCGGGAGCGGGCCGACTTCACCCCCATGACCACCGGGGTGAATGAGCACATCACCCTCAACCAGACCAGCCACGCCGCCCGGGTGGTGATCGACGAGGAGGGCTGCATTGCCGCGGCTTTTACCGTGCTGTCGCCCGGCGGCGATGCTCCCCCCGAGGAGGAGGTGGACTTTGTGCTGGATCGGCCCTTCCTGTTCTGTGTCACCGGGGATAGCGGCCTGCCCCTGTTTGTGGGAATAGTCAACTACCCGATGAAAGCATGAAGAAAAGCGCGGAGACGATCAACAAAGCGGTGGAGGAGGATCTAATCTACATGCAACACCACCGGGGCCACCGCATCCTGGCTGCCCGGCGGATTGGTGTTACAATAAGACCACCCACGGCCTGAACCGTGGGTGGCTCTGTTTCAGGGGGTGAGACAAGGGGAAAAGGATACCACCACATGACATGGGATGAACGGATCCAGCTGGATACGCTGCGGCGGGGCGTATGTGATAAGGGCGTTCGCTGAAAAACGGGAATGACATGGCCTACACTGGGCCTTTCCATCCAAAAAGTTCAATCCTGCCGGTACTGCTCCTGAAGGGCCCGGGCGGTTTTATCCAGCTCGCCCACCTGCTCCGCCGCCCGACCCAGGGCCTGGGCCTGCTCCAGCAGGGTATCCATCCCCCGGCGCAGCTTGCCGTACTGCTCCAGCACGCCGTCCAGCCAGAGCTGAGTGTCCGTCCGGATCCGCTCCGCCTCCGCTTGGGCCTCGTCCACCGTGTCCTGGGCCTTGCGGTGGGCGTCCAGCTCCACCGTGGCCACCCGATCCTTTAGCTTGGCATAGCTGGCCGCCATGGGCTCCAGGGTGCCCACCTGGGCCTGGAGCCGTTCCAGCTCCTTCTTCGCCACCACCAGCTTGGATTCGGTCTGGGACAGCTCCCCCCGCAGCTTGGACAGTGTCCGGGTGGACGTCTCCAGGGAAGCCCGCACCTTGGCCTCCTCTGCCGCCGCGCCGCTCTTTTCGCTCTCCGCGCCGGACAGGGCGGCCTCCAGCTCGGCGCTGCGCTCCTCCGCCAGCTCCAGGCGCTCCTGGAGCTGGGCCAGCTCCTGCCGGTGGGCGGCGGCGGTCTGCTCGAGATACTCCTGCACGTCCCGGCGGTTGAAGCCGCCCAGGGCGGTGCGGAATTTTTGAATCACCGTGTCCATCCCGTCTCCTTCTTCCTCCATCAGATTAGTAGTTTCTTTATTTTAGCACAGAATTCGCCCGCTGGCAACGCCTCCCCGGGAAGTTTTTGGGAAAGATCCTGGAAGGTCATTGACAAGCCCCGGACTTTGGGGTACGCTATAGGGGCTTCATCCTTGCGTTTTTACATGGGCCTCGGCCCGCAGGAGGTTTTCTCAATGCTAATCCCGGTTCTGCTGTTCGCCGTCGGCTTGGTCTTTCTGATCAAGGGCGGCGACTGGTTTGTGGACGGCGCCACCGGCATCGCCCGCCGCTTCCATCTGCCCGAGCTGCTCATCGGCGCTACGGTGGTGTCCATCGGCACCACCCTGCCGGAAGTGATGGTGTCCACCACCTCCGCCCTGTCCGGCCACGGCGAGATCGCCTATGGCAACGCCATCGGATCGGTGATCTGCAACACCGCCCTCATCGCCGCCCTCACCGTGGCTATCCGCCCCGGGAAGGTGGATCCCAAGTCCCTGCGCCTACCGGTGGCCTTCTTTTTCACGGCGGCGGCTCTGTACGCCGGCATCGCCTACACCACCGGCTATTTCAGCCAGATCGCGGGCGTCTGCCTGCTTGCCCTGTTCGTGGTCTACATGATTGCCACCGTGTGGCAGATGAAGGCCCATCCCTCCCCCGTCCCCCACGGGGAAGCCATCCAGGAGGAGGGCGGTTCCACCCTGAAGGATATCGTCCTGCTGGTGGCCGGGGCCGCGCTCATCGCGGTGGGGGCCAACCTGCTGGTGGACAACGGCACCCTCATCGCCCAGGCCCTGGGCGTGCCCGAGTCGGTCATCGCCCTCACCTTCGTGGCCCTGGGCACCTCCCTGCCTGAGCTGGTCACCGCCATCACCTCCCTGGTCAAGGGCCACGGCGCCCTGTCCCTGGGCAACGTCATCGGAGCCAACCTGTTCAACCTGGTGCTGGTGTCCGGGGTGTCGGTGACCCTGGCCCCCTTCCCCCTTCCCAAAAGCGCCCAGATCGCCGGCCATAACGCCTCCCTGGTGCTGGATCTGCCCGTCATGTTCCTGGTCATGGCGCTGCTCACCCTCCCCGCCCTGCGCCGGGGAAAGCTGAGCCGGATCCAGGGGCTGGCGCTGCTGGCCATTTACGCCGCCTTCTGCGTGGTGCAGTTCACGCTTTAAGGTTTCAAACGCCGTTTCCCGCCGGAGAAGCGGCGATCATTGGAAAAGGAGAGATCGCGCCATGTCAAAGCCCATTACCTTTGCCATCTGCGGCTGCGGGGCCCGGGGGCTGGAGGCCTATGCCCCCTACCAGAAGGAGCACCCGGAGGAGATGCAGATCGTCGCCGGGGCGGATGTTCGCCCGGAGCGGCTGGCCCTGTTGCGGGAGCGGTTCGGCGTACCAGAGGATCGCTGCTTCCCCTCCGACGACGCTCTGCTGGCCCAGCCCAAGCTGGCCGATGTGATGATCGTGGCCACCCAGGATCGACAGCACGTCCACGCCGCCCTGGCCGCGCTGGACAAGGGCTACCACGTCCTGCTGGAAAAGCCTATCTCCCCCGATCTGGAGGACTGCCGCGCCCTGCTGGCCAAGGCCCACGAGACGGGCAAAACGGTGGTGGTGTGCCATGTGCTGCGGTACACCCGGTTCTATGCCGCCCTGAAGGATCTCCTCTCCCGGGGGGAGATCGGCAAGGTAGAAACCATCGACGCCATGGAGCACGTGGCCTACTGGCACCAGGCCCACAGCTTTGTCCGGGGCAATTGGCGCAATTCCAATGAAACCAGCCCCATGATCCTGCAAAAGAGCTGCCATGATATGGACATACTCCGCTGGCTGGCGGGGGAGCCCTGCCTGCGGGTGCAGAGCTTCGGCTCCCTGGACTACTTCA
>CAJTYK010000040.1 GCA_910584285.1 uncultured Oscillospiraceae bacterium | reverse complement strand
TGCAGCCGGTTCAGCAGCCGCTGGTTTTCCTTTATCATTTCTGTTCTCTCTTTTTCAGGTTCTTAGCTGCCCATGCGTTCCACAAACGCTTGTGCCTGCTCATCCAGCTCGATGCGACCCATGTTTTCCCTGTTCCACTGATCCAGCAGCTCCGCGATATGGCAAACCCCGGCCCGGTATTTCTCTGTGTCCTGCTCGTATTTCTCCAGCAGCTCAAAGGTTTTCTGCCACACGGCGGCGTCGGCGGATACATAGTCCACGTACCGCTCCGCCTGCTCCAGCCCCTGTTCCACCCGGCCCATGTCCAAGTAGTACATCGCCAGATAGTACGGGATGACATTGGAGTCGATCTTCCCCAGCCGGGCGGCGTATTCCTCCGCCTTTTGCCGGGTCTCCTCATCCGGCTGTGTCCCTGTGACCTGGACCACATAGGAGAGCATATGATCCGCCTTCTCAAAGGGATCCAGCGCCGCCGCCCGCTCCAGGTTTTCCAGGCTCGCATTCCGCTCCACAAGATTCTGGGCCGTGATATTGCAGCCCAAAAGAACCGCGAATAAAACCAGCAGGGCACAGCCCCCCAGCAGCAGCCCGTTTTTTACCGCTTTTCCCTCCATCCAGGCAGGGAAAGACAGCTCATCCCCGCAGCAGAGGCTGATAGCGGCGAACACCCCGAACGCCATGGGCAGATAGCAGTAGATAGAAAAGGTGAACTCCACCAGGGCGTGACAGGCCATAAACACCAGCGCCGCCCCCAATGCCGGGGCCAGGGGCTTCTTTCGCCCCCGCCATAGGCAGACAGCGGATACTACCAGCAGCCCCAAAAACAGCGCCAGCCCCACCAGCCCCGTCTCCGCCAGGGCCTGGATGTAGTGATTGTGGGCGTATTTGGTGTCGTAACGGAAGGACTGCACCCCCCGCACCCCGTTCTCAAAGGCCCCCATGCCCGAGCCAATCACCGGGCTGCGGGCAAACAGCTTCAGTCCGTCCTCGAAAAATACAAACCGCTGGATGGCGTTCTGGTTGGCCCGCAGGCCCTGTAGCCGGTTGGCGATGAAGCTGGGAAGCAGCCGGTACTTTAAAGGAACGCTGCCGGAACCGCTCTCTCCAATGAACTCCACCGATTCTATCCGCGCTTCTGCTTGGGCAGCGAAGTTAAACCACACCACCAGGCTGCCCTCCGGCACGGTGAACGCCGCCTGGGAAAGGGGACCCCGGTACAGCTCTGTGCTGGTGTGCATCATGGTATCCGCCCGGTTCTGGCTCTCAATCACCACCCCGGGGTCGCCCTCAGCCACCGCCTCCACGGTGTACGCCCCCGGCCCGGGGTAGACGGATCGGCGCAGGCTCTCTCCTGCCTGGAGGCTCACCCCAGTGGTGAGGGCGAGAGCCGCCCCGAGGAAGATGACCACCCCCGCCAGCAGGGCCAGGATAAGGATGACCACGGATTTTCCATGCCCCGCCAGCTTCGTCGACAGACGCCGCCCCGCCAGCAGATCCAGGGCGCACAGTGCCGCTGCTCCCGCCAAAGTGCACAGCAGCGGGATGGGCTGAACGCCGCTCCAGGCCGTCATAGAGGTCATGGAGACGGGGAACGCACACAGCGCCGTTACCGCCAGCGTCTCCACCATCAAAAGCAGCAGACCTGTCCGCCCTTCTTTACCTGTCAGGGCCAGCAGCACCAGGAATGCCGGCAGGATCATGACGCAGGCTCCCATGCTGAAGGCCAGTACGAAGGACAAGGCGTTGACCGACAGGCAGACCAGATGGGCAGCCCTGGCCCTCGGGCTTTCCGATGTCACCGCCAGCCCCAGCGCCAGCAGCACCCCGATGCCCATACACCCGGCGAATACGTTGGGACTCAGAAAGATGGAGGTCATCCGAACCCCCTCCTCCACTGCCCCCAGCTCCAGGTAGTTCGGTGTGAACCAGCCCAGCACCCCCAGCACCGCTCCGCTCACCCACCGGGTGGACAGCAGGTCGATGCTGGTCAGCCCCGCCACCGCGGCAAACCCCTCCAGCACCACGCACACCTTCCGCCCCGGCCGCTCCTCCCCCGTGAGGGCCAGCAGCAGCAGGGTCAGGCAGAAAGCGTTGAACACCTTTAAAAACTCAAACAAGGCGAACTTGCCCGACACCGCCCAGGCGCAGCTCACCCCATCCATCAGCACCACCAGGGCCAGAGCCAACACCGGCCCTTTGACCCGATCCCGCAGCCGTCCCCAGAACAAAAACGCCGCTGCCAGCGCCAGCGCTGCCAGCAGCATAGCTATAGACTTGGATGTGGCCGCCGAGCTCAGGCACACCGCCAGAAAAAACGCCCCCACCGACAGCACTCGATCCGCCCCGCTCAGAACCGCCTGAACCGGCGCGGGCTGTTGAGACCTCTGGGCCATTTCGCTCCGCCTCCTTTTTTCAGCTTCCTTTTCCCAAACCTCCGCCGCCCCGCGCCGGGGATTCGGGAAAAGGAGGGGGCCGAAGCCCCCTCCTTCCCGACGGAACCGCGTCTCACGTAGAGCCGCTGGATCCGGTCTCAACGCTATTTTTTAGAACTCGACCTTCAGGCCCGTGATGTTCTTCAGCGCCTTGCCGCTGGCCTGGATGGAGAAGCCCACGCTGCTCCCGGTGTTCTGCACGGACACCTTCACGCTGCCGATGCCGCTGAACTCGTTGGTCAGCACCGCATTGGGGATGGTGATGGTGGCAACGCTGCTCTTGATGGTCAGGTCGGCGCTGGTCTCCTCAGCCACCTTGATCAGGGCCGCGGAATCCAGGTACGCCTCCACCTTCGTGGCGCCCTCAGACTTGATCTCCAGCGCGATCTCGCCGTCCTTGGCCAGGTCGGCCAGGCTCTCCACGGCCTTCGCGTTCAGGGTCACGGTGGCGACACCGGCCACAACCTTGGCCTCGATGACGCCGGTCTCGGGCACGGCCTCGTTCACGCGGACAGTGGTGTCCTCGTACACGTCGTAGTAGCCGCCGTCGTTGGCGGTGTTCCCAGCAGCGGTGGTAGCGCTGGCGGCCAGGATGGTGGCGGGCACCATGGACAGAACCAGGGCCAGCACCAGCAGCTTGGCGATGAATTTCTTTTTCATTGTGACATTTCTCCTAACTGTTTCATTTGACTCATTGTTGGTTCCTACATGTGCGGCTGCTTTTTGCCGCGGGTACGCTTACCTCCCAGGGGGGCCGCGCACCACAAAGCAGCTTCGAAGCCCCGCACGGTTGAGGAATCCCCGCTTCTCGCCCATGGTTCTCACCTCCTTTCAAGGTGGGATCATCGCGCATGCCTTAGCTGATTTACGCGAAGTGGTATCAGATAGAGTGGGTCACCCCACCAGATCCCGGTACAGGAAGGTCATGATTTCGCCCCGGCTGCAGCCACGCTGGGGAGAGAAGGTGGTCCCGTCCCCCGTACCGGTCGTGATCTTTTTCTCCAGCGCCCAGCTCACCGCCTTCGCGTAGTCCGCCGACGGGGAAACATCCTTAAACGACGCGGCGGCCTTCGGCTCGGGGCTCCCTGCGGCCTTCCACATATAGGTCATCGCCGAGGCCCGGCTGCACACCGTGTTCAGATCCGCCGGCACGGAGATCCCCTTGGACTTGGCCCAGTCGGTGACGCGCACCAACTCCTGATCCCAGCTCAGAGTTCCGCTACCGGCCCCGGGCCGCCCGTCAGCCCGCCACAGGAAGGTGAGGATCTGGGCCGTGGTGCACTGGGTGTTCGGGGAGAAGGTAGTAGTAGTGGTCCCCTTGGTGATGTTCCGGCCCACCGCCCACTCCACGGGCTTGGCGTAGTAGTCGGTGACCAACACATCGGAGAAGCCGCCCACAGTGGCGCTCACAACGCCGTACCGACTGCCCATGCGGACAATAGCCCTGCCCTGGACAAAGTCCGTGACGATCACGTAGTTCATCGGGATGGCCAGCTTGCCGGCCTTGTCAACGTAGCCCCACTTGCCGCTCTTGCTCACCGCGGCCAGACCGCTGGAGAAATCCCGGGCCCCATCATAGGTCGGGGCGATGACCTCTTTCCCCGTCTGGTCGATGTAGCCGTACTTCCCGGCCCTCTTTACCGCGGCCAGGCCCTCGGAGAAGCTTCCCACAGAGTCGTACTTCGGGGCCACAATCTCCTTGCCCGTTTTGTCGATATAGCCCCATTTGCCGTCCTTTTTCACGGCCGCAAGGCCCTGGGCAAAGCCGGAGCAGGCATCATACTGGGGGGCGATGACCTCCTTGCCGCTCTTATCCATATAGCCCCACTTGCCGCCCTTGCTCACCCGGGCCAGCCCGTCCGAAAATGTGCCCACCGAATCATAGGCCATGGGGGCGATCTCCTTGCCGGTCTTGTCGATGAGGCCCCACTTGCCGTCCTTCCGCACCGCGGCCAGACCGTCCGAGAAGCTGACGGCCCGCTCATATTGCAGCGCGATGGCCTCCTTGCCGGTCTTGTCGATGTAGCCCCACTTGCCGTCCTTGTGAACCAGAGCCAGGCCGTCGGCGGTGAAGCTGTAGGTGCCGTCGTACTGGGGCGCCACCACCGCTTTGCCAGTCTTGTCGATGTAGCCCCAGTTCTTGCCATCCTTGCTGGTGCTCACCATGGCCAGGCCGCCGCTGTAGGGATACACGTACTCATACTGGATGGGCACAACCAGTTTCCCGGTCTTGTCGATAAAGCCGTACTTCCCGCCCTGGCGCACCGCCGCCAGGCCCTCGGAAAAGCTGGTTGTGTCCTCGTACTGCAGCGCGATGATCGCCTTGCCCGAGGCGTCTATGTAGCCTGCCTTGCCGTCCTTGCTCACCGCCGCCAGACCCTCGGAAAAGGCCAGGACGTACTCATACTGAGGTGTCACCACCGTCTGGCCATACTGGTTGGCAAAGCCCCATTTCCCGTCCTTCTGAATGGCCGTCAGCGGCATGGTGAAATAGGGCGTTTCCTCCATCGTTACGCCCACCTCGAACCACGCCGGGTCGTAGGGCTGCGCCGCGAAGGATGGGAGCACGAGGCTCAGGCTTAACGCCAGCGCCAGGGTCAGGGATAAGAGTTTCTTTTTCATCGAAATTCATGCCTCCATTTGTTCTTGAAGATATTGAATGACTTTTTGCTTTTGCGAACAGCTGGCCCGCTCAGCGGGCCAGCCCATGGCGACGGGACCTCGAGACAACGTGACAGCTCCGGGGGAGCAAGCCTTTTCACAGAGGGACAAAATCAGCTTGATCAGCTGCAATCCTCGTGTGTTACAACGAGTTACATCTTATCAACATGGCCTCCGGCCGCCTGATCCATGCTGTAACGTGATGAGAACAACTCCCCTGGCAATAGGCGGCTAAACGAGTCCTCTCTCCTGGATCAACCACTCCAGTTCATGAAAAGGGCAAAGATATATCTTCAGCCATAAAGCGCTTTTATTCTACTACATATATTGGTAGATTGCAACCCTTATTTTTAACAAAAAGGGTTCTGTGAATCAAGCAGCTCCCTGGAATCCGCTTGCTTCTTTGCGCCTGCTTTATGGCAGCTTTAGAGCGTGATTCATGGCGGTTAAGCCATAGATCGCGCAATTTCGCCCCTTTATTAGAGCTGAATTTTATATTCTCACGGTAGCTGCGGTCAAGGCCCCGGGCAGACGATGCGTCGCAGGTAATTGCTGCCAGGTGGGATCTTGCACACAGATTTTCAGCTCGCAACAATCGTCCCGGTAGCTGTCCCGGTTGAACGTTGTCGGACGCCGCGCTGTCGCGGGCGCCGCCCGGAGTAATCACTCTCCCTTGACTTTCCCGCGATCCGGGGTAAAATATTCCTGTGGAATCGGAATACTCGGCGGGTGGCGTAAGCCGCCCCGCGGAAGGGAAGCTGTACATGAAACTCACCACCGTATTGTTCGACCTGGACGGGACGCTGCTGCCCATGGATCAGGAGAAATTCACCCGGGGCTACTTCGGCCTGCTGACCCGGAAGGCGGCCCCCAGAGGCTACGACCCCAAGCAGCTCGTGGACGGGATCTGGGCAGGCACCGCCGCCATGGTAAAAAATGACGGCAGTCAGACCAACGAGGCCGTTTTCTGGCAGAAATTTGCCCAGATTTTCGGCCAGGCGGCCCTGAAGGACAAGGACTTATTCGACGAGTTCTACGCCAACGAGTTCCGGGACGCCGAAAGGTTCTGCGGCAGCAATCCCCAGGCCGCGGAAACCGTCCGGGCCATCCGGGCCGCGGGCTGTCGGGTGGTGCTGGCCACCAACCCCATTTTCCCGGCGGCGGGCACCCGCGTCCGCCTGGGCTGGACGGGGCTGGAGCCGGAGGACTTCGCCCTGTGCACCACCTATGAGAACTCCCACTGGTGCAAGCCCAGCCTGGGCTATTACCAGGAGATCCTGGACACCCTGGGCCTGGAGCCGGGGGAATGCCTCATGGTGGGCAACGACGCGGAGGAGGACATGACGGCCCGGGAGCTGGGCCTGGAGGTGTTCCTGCTCACCGACTGCCTGATCAACCGGACGGGCCGGGATCTCAGCCCCTATCCCCAGGGCGGCTTTTCGGACTTGATGGCCTATTGGACAGGCCTGCGGGAGGGCGGCCTATGAACCGGGAATTTCTCAAGAAAATTTTCTTCCAGTCCCTGACGGCCTTTCTGTCCCTGGCGCTGGCCATCCTGCTGTTTTTTGCCATTTTGAAGCTGGACGAGATCCGGGGGAGCTTCCACTGGCTGCTGGACGTCCTCACCCCCTTTCTCTATGGCGGCACCATGGCCTACCTGCTGAAAACCCCTTGCGGCTTTCTGGAGCGGCAGCTTGAGGCGGTTCTGCCGGAGAAACGCAAAGGCTGGGCCAACCTGCTCAGTGTGGTGGCGGTGATGCTGATCAGTGCGCTGATCCTCTACCTGCTGCTGAGCACGGTGCTGCCGGAGATGTGGGCCAGCATTGTGGCGCTGGCCGCCGCCGTCCCGCCCAAGGTGGACGAGTTCACCAAATGGGTGCTGTCCCACCTGGAGGGCAACGAGGTGCTCCAGAACTACGTAAACAATGCCTTCATCACCATGGAGGACTGGGTGAAAAACTGGGCCACCACCGATCTGCTGCCCACCATGCAGGGCATGATGGGCGGGGTGGTCACCACCGTGGGCTCGGTACTCACCGTGGCGAAAAACATCATCCTGGGTGTGATCATCTGCATCTATCTGCTGGCCAGCCGGAAGAAATTCACCCGCCATGCCAAGGCGGTGGTGTACGCCGTATTCAAGCCGGAGCGGGCGGAAAAGCTGCTCAAGGAGTGCGCCTTTATCGACGCCACCT
Source organism: uncultured Oscillospiraceae bacterium (assembly GCA_910584285.1). Classification (GTDB taxonomy): domain Bacteria; phylum Bacillota; class Clostridia; order Oscillospirales; family Oscillospiraceae; genus Enterenecus. The sequence goes on along the minus strand of CAJTYK010000040.1, from coordinate 11,680 downwards.
TTGTGGGGTTCTTTGGCGGGAAAATTCTGGACAGCGCCATTGTGGGCCTGATCTGCTATATTTTCTGCGCTATTATGTCGGTAGCCGCGGGCTTCCAGAACGCGGTGCTCATCAGCGTGATCATCGGCGTCACCAATGTGATCCCCTACTTCGGCCCCTTCATTGGGGCCGTCCCCGCCGCCCTGCTCATCCTCATCTCCAGCCCCCGCAACTGCCTGATTTTCCTGATCTTCATCGTCATCCTCCAGCAGTTCGACGGCAACGTGCTGGGCCCCAAGCTGCTGGCGGGCAGCGTGGGGCTTACCGGATTCTGGGTGCTGTTCGCCATCACCCTGTTTCAGGGGCTATTCGGCTTTGTGGGCATACTGGTGGGGGTGCCGGTGTTTGCCGTCATCTACGATCTGGCCCGGCGGGCCATCTTGTCCGGATTGGAAAAGCACGGGAAGCTAAACGTGCTGGACAGCGGCGACGAACCACCCCCGCAGCCTTGACCGGGCAGCTGGCTTCATGATATAATATCGGCAATCGCCGCGCTGATGCGCGGCGGCCTGCTGAACGGGCGGCATTTTGGATACAAAATGCCTGTTGCCTATGGTATAATTACCCTGCATTTTCAGAAGAAAAGGAGGCTTTTCTGTGTTTCCAACCATTGATCAGGCCAAGCCCGGCCTGAAAAAACTCATCGCAGCCCTGGGGGAGACTTACCCCTACGCCTCTGTGCTGGCGGTGGTGGACGACAGCCGTGTCTGGCGGGTCAGCCGCAGCGGCATCAACATCGCCACCAGCGGCACCGGCGGCGGCACCGGCTTCGTGGTGCGGATTTTTGACGGCGTGGGCTGCGCCGAATACTCCTTCAACGAGTTTTCAGAGGACAAGATCCCGGCCATCTGTGAGACGCTCTCCCGCCGTCTGGCGGAGCAGACCGCCACCCTGGACGGCTTCGCGCCCCTGCCCACCCCCGTTCCGGCGGACAGGCCCGCCGTTCTGAAAAAGGAGACCACCTGGAAAATCCACCCCCGGGAGCTGGGGGACGAGGCCATTGTGGCCAAGATCAACGCCCTCCGGGAGAAGGCCCTGGCGGTGGACGAGCGGGTGCTGGACGCCCAGGCCATGGTGTCCTACCGCTGCTACCGAAAGCTGTTCCTGTCCCAAAACCGGGATCTGGATCAGACCGTCATGTGGACCAACGCCATGCTGGCGGTGGTGGCGGCCCGGGGCCAGGAGATCAAGATGTCCTACAAGCCCTTCTCCGTGCTGGGCGGCGCGGAGCTGCTGGATCAGATGGACGCTGAGGCGGAGCAGGCCGCCCGAGATGCCCTGGAGCTGCTGGACAGCCAGCCCATCCCGCCGGGGGAGTACGACTGCGTGTGCGACCCGGCCACCACCGGCATGATCGTCCACGAGGCCTTCGGCCATGGGGTGGAGATGGATATGTTCGTCAAGGATCGGGCCCAGGCCCGGCAGTTCCTGGGGGAGTATGTAGCCAGCCCCTTAGTGACCATGCACGACGGCGCCGCCGTGGACGAGTCCGCCACCATGTTTTTTGACGACGAGGGCACCCTCACCGGGGACACGGTGATCATCGACCGGGGCGTGCTGAAAACCGGTATGTGCGACGCGCTGTCCGCCGCCCGCCTTGGGGTGGAGCCCACAGGCAACGGCCGCCGGGAGAGCTATGAGCGCAAGGCATACACCCGCATGACCAACACCTATTTCCAGGGCGGGGACTGCACACCCGACGAGATGATCGCCAGCGTGGAGGACGGCTTTCTGCTGGAGTGCCCCTCCAGCGGCATGGAGGATCCCAAGAACTGGGGCATCCAGTGCATGGTGACCACCGCCAAGGAGATCAAAAACGGTAAGCTGACGGGGAAGCTCTACTCCCCCATCGTCCTCACCGGCTATGTGCCCGACCTGCTGAAGTCCGTGTCCATGATGAGCAAAGCGCCGGAGCTGTCCGGCAGCGGTTATTGCGGCAAGGGGTACAAGGAGTGGGTGAAGGTGTCGGATGGCGGCCCCTATATGAAGGCCCGCATCCGGTTAGGCTGAACCGAAAAGAGCTTGAAAACGCTGACGGACAGGATCGCGATTCATACCGTTCCCGCCCGACAACGGAACAGTGCGATAAAGGGGTGTGTATAATTTGATACAGAGAATCAAAAATGCGTTGGCCCGCTGCGGCATTGCCCTGTGGCGCATCAACGAGCGGGAGGACGAGACGGCGGAGCTGTTCTTTGTGAAAAAGCAGCTGGACACCCGGCGGCTCAAGGACGTGCACAAGTACGAGGTCACCGTGTTCCGGGACGTGGAGGCGAAAGAGGTTGGCAAGCCCACCCGGGGCTTCACCTCGGTGCAGCTCATCTCCTCCATGGACGACGGAAAGCTGGACGAGGAGCTGAAGGGGGCGTATTACGCCGCCCAGTTCGCCGCCAACCCCTGGTTTGAGATGCCCGACCCGGTGCAGGGCCCTATGGTGGAGGAGACGGGTGAGCTGGCCCAGGCCCCCCTGACCCAGAGCGCCGGCAAGCTGGCCCGGGCCCTCTTTGCCCCCGATACCCACGAGGACGCCTTTGTGAACTCCGCGGAGCTCTTTGTCTGCCGCGTCCGCCGCCATATTCTGTCCTCGGAGGGCACCGACGTGTCCTTCGTCAACTCCAGCGTAAACGGCGAGTTCGTGGTGCAGTGTAGGGAGCCGGAGGACGTGGAGATCCACAACCAGTTTCAGTATGAGGCCCTGGACGAGGCAGCCCTGTCCGCCAAGGTGGCGGAGGCCCTGTCTTTTGTCCGGGATCGGGCCCGGGCCCAGCGGATTCTGAAAAGCGGCACGTACGATCTGATCCTCAGCGGGGACGCCGTGCCCGAGCTGCTGTCCTATTACGTGTCCCGCTCGGCGGCGGGCATGGTGTATTCCAAATATTCCACCTGGCAGCAGGGGGAGGACGTCCAGGGGGAGACGGAGGGCGAGCGGCTGAACCTCACCCTGCGGGCCTTCCACCCCTACAGCCACGAGGGCATCCCCACCGGCGCCGACCTGCCCCTGCTGGAGAGCGGCAAGCTGCTGACCTGGCACGGCCCCAACCGCTTCTGCCGCTACCTGGGAATCAAGCCCACGGGCGATTATCAGCGGATTGCCTGCGCCAACGGCGACCTGCCCTTTGCGGAATTGAAGAAGGGCCCGGTTTTATGGGCGGTGACCTTCTCCGATTTCCAGATGGACGCGGCCAGTGCCCACTTTGGCGGCGAGATCCGCCTGGCCTATCTGATTGACGAGGACGGAACGGTGACACCCGTCACGGGCGGCTCAATCAACGGCAGCATCCTGGCGGCCCAGAAGGATCTCACCTTCTCCACCGACCGCTACCTCACCGCCGAGTACGACGGCCCCTACGCCGTGCGGCTGAAGAACGTCAGCGTGGCCGGGGCGGGGGAATGAGCCCAAGCACAGCCTGAACAGCAAGATAGGGCCGCGCCTGAATTTTCGGGCGCGGCCCTGTATAGGCTCCAAGAAGCAAAAGTAGGGAGGAGGCTATAGATGGAGATCATCGCGGTTATTGTAACGATCATTGTGGGATATTTGGGATCGGCTCTTTTGGGGAATGCCATGAACTGGCCGGATGCGGGGGCGATTGTGGCAATCACTGTTATGGGCTTTTTCATTCTCAGGAAGCTGGACAAAAACGGGAAAGACAACCAACCGGATAAGTAAAATAAAATCCGCACGCTGTGCACACGGTTCACAGCGTGCGGTGCAGTGGCCGCCTAACGGCCCAACGGCCCCTCCGGGCCGCGGCGCGAGTGCGCCGTAAATTTAGAGCCGCGCAGCGGCGGAGAATTGCGCAGGGGCGTTGGTCGCCAGTAGCGACCGCCCAGCGCCGATCGAGCCGATAGGCGAGACTCGGCTCCGCCGGCCTGAGCATTGAAATTCAAAAGGCGCCGGCGTCCAAAAGAAAAGAACCGCCATAGGCGGTTCTTTTCTTTTGGAGCGAGTGACGAGGCTCGAACTCGCTACCGCACCCCACGAACTGCGTTCGCGGGGGCCCTGCACCTCGGGATTGCACATCAGCGCGGCACGCCGCGCTGATAGGTGGAGGCAGCGAGTTCTGCTGCGCCAAACGAAAACAGGAGGATACCCGATCAGGTATCCTCCCGTTTCATGTGGAGCGAGTGACGAGGCTCGAACTCGCTACCTCCACCTTGGCAAGGTGGCGCTCTACCAGATGAGCTACACTCGCAACAACAAAAGGGATTGTAGCAAGAATTGGGCCGTTTGTCAAGAGGAAATGAAAAAATTCTTTGCCGTATAGGATTTGGAATAATTGTCCAGACTGGACATAGAGTTTTGGTAAGGAAAGGAAGGTGAAGCCCATGGCAGGAGCAGTCCGATCCAGCCGCCGTCAGGCGGCGGCCCGGGAGGAGGAGCGCAGGCAGCTGATGGAGGGGATGCGGGCCACCCGCACCCAGCTCAACCACGCCTACGCCCAGTTCAACTTTTACAGCGACCCGGATCTGGTGGACGCCTGCGTCTACGAGATCAACGCCCTGCAGAGCCGTTACTCCTATTACGTCCGGCAAATGAAGCAGATGGACGCCCGGGAGGACGCCGGATGACCGGCTGGGTCTGGTGGGCGGCGGCAGGCGCGGCGCTGGTGGCGCTGGCCCTGTTCCGCCGCCCGCTGGGGGCACTGTGCCGCCTGGCCGTCCGCTCGGGGCTGGGGCTGGTGTTCCTCTGGCTGTTCCAGGGGCTGGGCGGCCTGCTGGGGATCCATCTGGGGGTCAATCTGATCAACAGCCTGATCCTGGGTGCCCTTGGCCTGCCGGGGTTTGCCCTGCTCCTTATGACCCAGTGGGCCGTACATTAGCTGATTCGTCAAAACGCCCTGGTTGTCCCGGGGAATATTTACAATATTTTAATAAAAAATCAAAAAATTTCTGTTGGATTCTTTCCCGGTGCTGTGGTATGATACAAACTGGAATGTTACAGGGGTTCCAATTCGGACAACCGACGGAGCGCCTGTCGAACGCATAACAGCCGCTGGGGAGGAACCGCCTATGGCCGGACGGAGAAATCGTTACGGTTACCATGAATACCGGGGGCGCAGCGGCGCCCGCCCGGTGCTGATCTTTATCATTGTGCTGCTGGCGGTGCTGCTGGCGGCTGGGGTGGCGTTCCTGGTATTCATGGGCGACTACATCAAATATACGCCCACCGGCATCGAAATCGACTGGCCCTGGCGGAGCAGCCCCACCCCGCCCCCCATCGCCAGCGACCCGGTGGTCATCGAGACGGACGACGTGGTGACGGTGGAGCCCACCCCCGAGCCCACCCCCACTCCCACGCCGGAGCCCCAGTACACCCCCATCGGGGCGTTGACGGTGACCGCGGCCCAGCTGCGGGACGGCTCAGCGGCCCAGAAGGCGGCCTCTGCCGGGGCGGGTGCCATCGTGGTGGAGATGAAGGGGATCAACGGCAAGCTGACGTGGCAGTCCGGCGCGGAGCTGGCGGCCACCCTGGGGGTCAGCGCCGCCGACGATAAGACCGCCCAGGCCGTGCGGGAGCTGGCCCAGGACGGCAGCCTGTATCTGGTGGCCCGGGTGCACTGCTTCCGGGATCCCGTCCTGTCCAACGGCAAGATCGGCTCACTGCGGACAAAGAAGGGAAAGATCTGGTATGACCGCCGGGGCGTCTGCTGGAGCAGCCCCGCCGACCAGCAGGCGGCGGACTATCTGTCCGCTCTGTGCCTGGAGCTGGCGGACATGGGCTTTGACGAGATCCTGCTGGACGACGCCGGCTACCCCTGGGACGGTGAGGTGAACGTGCTGGCCACCGGTGACAACCGCCCAGAGGATCGCACCGTCCCGGTGTCCGCCTTCCTCACCCGGCTGTCCGGGGAGCTGCGGGAGCGGGAGGTCGCCCTGTCGGTGTATGCCTATGAGAAGCAGCTGCCCGGCGAGGAGGTCTACAGCGGCCTCACCGCCGCGGTGCTGGCCCAGAACGCGGGCCGGGTATGGCTGGATCAGCGAGTGGATCCGGGGCACTATGAGAGCATCCTCACCGCCGCCGGCCTGGACAACCCCGCCGCCCGGATCGTGGCCCCCGCCGCCTCCGGTCGGGAGGGCAGCTGGTACCGCTGACCTGGGGCGCGGCCCCGTTCACACACAGTACGGAAGGAGTGGCCCATGTCAACTGAACTGCGGGTTCGCAAGGCGGTGCCGGAGTACGACGGCACCCTGCGCAGCCACATGATCAAAATCCCCACCTGCATCTCCGAGTGCTCCGGCATCCGGGTGTTCGGGCGGCGGATCAAATCCCTGGCCTTCACCACCGACGTGGCCATCATCCGCAACATCAACGCTGACGCCATCATCGCCGTCTACCCCTTCACCCCCCAGCCTGCCATCCACCGGGCGGTGATGCAGGCGGCAGATATGCCGGTATTCGCCGGAGTGGGCGGCGGCGTCACCCGGGGGCCCCGGGTGCTGAACCTGGCCAATGACGCGGAGCACGAGGGGGCCTTCGGCGTGGTGGTGAACGCCCCCACCAGTAATGAGATCGTCCGCCTGCTCAAGCAGGTGCTGGACATACCCGTGGTGGTCACCGTGGTGTCGGACAAGACGGATGTGGCGGCGCGGCTGGCGGCGGGGGCGGACATTCTCAACATCTCCGGCGCCCAGCACACGCCGGATCTCGTCCGCCGGGTGCGGGAGCGGTTCCCCGACGTGCCCATCATCGCCACCGGCGGCCCCACCGACGACACCATTTTGGAAACCATCCACGCCGGGGCCAACGCCATCACCTACACACCCCCCACCAACGGGGAGCTGTTCGCCCAGTCCATGGCCCGCTACCGCCGGGAGCTGGACGTGGAGCCCGCAGCGCAGTCCTGACCCGGCCAACCCAAGCTGCTTTGACAGCCGAACCGTTCCCGCCCTTTGCCCGGGCGGGGACGGTTTTTTGTTCCAATCTTTGGATATCATTCTGACAGAACGGGGAACGATGTTCATTTCCCGTGGAAAAGGCTTGCGGTTTTGGGGAAGAAGTGGTAAAATCAAATCCATATGGGAGTTAAGCCATATTTTCTTTTTTTGACTCCTACAAAGTGAAAGAGGTGAGGAATCATGTCTTTAGAGGCCATCCAAACGATCACCGGCGCCGAACAGGCCGTCCGTGAGCAGAAGGCCCGGGCCGCCGACGAGGCCAAGCGCATCGTGGCAGAGGCCGAACGGGCCGGACGGCAGCTTGTGTCCGACGCCCGGGCTCAGGCCGAGGAATCGGTGAAGGCCATGCTGGCCGAAGCGGAGGCCAGGGCCGGGGAGCAGTCCGCCCAGACCCTGGGCGACAGCGCCGCCCAGTGCGAGGCGCTGAAGCAGGCCGCGCGGGGCCGTCTGGAGCAGGCCGCCGGCCTGATTGTTGGAAGGGTAGGGAACAGCTGATGGCAATCGTCAAAATGAAACGGCTGCGCCTGCTGGGCCTGCGCGCTGATCGGGAGCGGCTGCTGCGCCCCCTGCAGAGCCTGGGCTGCGTGGACGTGCGGGAGCCCGCCATCGACCTGTCCGACCCGAAATGGGCCGCGCTGGCCAAGCCGGAGGGCTCCGGCCTCGCCAAGGCCCGAGAGGAGCGGCAGACCATCGACGCCGCCCTGGAGACCCTGCGCAAGTACGCCCCCGCCAAGGACGGCCTGCTCTCTCCCCGCCCCACCCTCACGGAGAAGCAGCTGTTTGACGACGGGGTATACGCCGACGGGCTGGCCGCCGCCTGGCAGATTTCCGACGGGGAGCGGGCCCTGGCCGCCTGCGCCGCGGAGCAGGCCAAGCTCCAGAGCCAGAAGGCGTCCCTGGAGCCCTGGGTGCCCCTGGACGTGCCGCTGGAGACGGAGGGGGACGCCATGGTGTCCATCCTGTTCTGCTCGGCGCCCTCCAAGGTGGACTTCGCCGCCCTGGAGGCGGCGGTGAGTCAGGCAGCCCAGGAGGCCCAGCTGTTCCCCGCGGGCAGCGACCGGGAGCTGCAATACTTCCTGTTGATCTGCCATAATTCCGTCCTGTCCGCCTGTACGGAGGCCCTGCGGCCCTTCGGCTTCTCCCGGGTGGCCCTGCGGGGCTGGACGGGGACGGCGGCGGACAACATCCGCCTGCTGGACAACCGGATCGCCGCCCTGGAGCGGCAGGCCGCGGAGCACAAGGCCCATCTGGCCGCCCAGGGGGACAAGCGGGAGCTGCTGCGGCTGTGCGCCGACCGGGCGGCCCAGGAGATCTCCCGGGAGGAGAACGAGGCCCGACTCATCGACACCGACGCGGCCTACCTGCTGGAGGGCTGGGTGCCCGTTGACAAGGAGAAGGAGCTGGCCCAGCTGCTGGGCGGCTTTACCTGCGCCTGGGAGACGGCGGATCCCACCCCTGAGGAGTACCCCGAGGTGCCCGTCAAGCTGAAGAACAACGTGGTCACCCGCTCCATGAACACCATCACGGAGATGTACTCCCTGCCCGCCTACGACGGGGTGGATCCCAACCCCCTGATGGCGCCCTTCTTCATCCTGTTCTTCGGCATGATCATGGCGGACATGGCCTACGGCCTGCTGATGATCATCGCGTCGGCGGTGATGCTGCTGAAAAAACGGCCCAAGAACCCCAACTTCATGGAGATGATCTTCTGGTGCGGCATCAGCACCGTGCTGTGGGGCGCGGCCAGCGGCGGCTTCTTCGGGGATATGATCCCCCAGCTTATCACCATGATCAACCCAGAGAGCACCTTCGTCATGCCCTCCCTCTTTACGGCGCTGGACGACATCGTGGCCATCATGATCGGCTCGCTGGTGCTGGGCGTGATCCAGGTCTTTACCGGCATGGCCATCAGCGTGGTGAAGAAAACCAAGGACGGAGAGTTTATCGACGCACTGTTTGCCGAGATCTCCTGGTGGATTGTGCTGGGCGGTCTGGCTCTGTTCATCTGCGGTAAGCTGCTGGCGGGCGTCCCGGCTGTGCTGGGCACCGTGGGCATCGTCCTACTCATTGTCGGCGGGCTGATGCTGGCTGTGGGCGGCACCCGGGAGGCCAAGGGCTTCGGCAAGCTTACCAGCTTCATCGGCATCGTCTACAACGGCGTCACCGGCTTCTTCAGCGACATTCTGTCCTATATCCGACTGATGGCCCTCATGGTGTCCGGCAGCGTCATCGCCTCCGTGTTCAACACCCTGGGCGCCACTACGGGGATCGTCCCGGTGTTTATCGTGATCTCCCTGCTGGGCAACGCCCTGAACCTGGCCCTGAGCCTGCTGGGCGCCTACGTCCATGATCTCCGCCTTCAGTGTCTGGAGTTCTTCGGGCGATTTTATAAAGAGGGCGGAGTGCCCTATCAACCCCTGTCTATCGACACCACATATCATGAAGTAATCAAGGAGGAAAATTAAAATGGCTGCATTCTTCGAGGCTTTCGGCGGTATTGGTCTGGCTTATTTCGGCGCCGCTCTGGCGGTGGCCCTGTGCTGCATCGGCTCCGCCAAGGGCACCGGCATGGTGGGTGAGGCCGCCACCGGCGTCATCAGCGAAACCCCCGAGCACTTCTCCAAGTGCATGATTCTCCAGGTGCTTCCCGGCACCCAGGGCCTGTACGGCATCGTGGCCTGGTTCATGGTGCTGCTGAAGATCAACGTGTTCGGCGGAACCATGGCGCCCCTCACCATCCAGGACGGCGTGGCCATCTTCTGGGCCTGCATCCCCATGGCGCTGGGCGGCCTGCTGTCCGCCATCGCCCAGGGCCGCGTAGCCGCCGCCTCCATCAACATCGTGGCCAAGCGCCCCGATCAGTTCTCCAAGGGCATCATCCTGGCCGGTATCGTGGAGTTCTACGCCATTCTGTCTCTGGTGGCCACCATCCTGCTGGTCATGATGTACCAGCTGTAAGGCCCACCCTTTTAAATTCGGAAAGGCGGTAAACCAAACACATGAACGGAATTGAAAAGATTACCGCGCGCATACAGCAGGACAGCCAGAAGGAGATCGACGCCATTCTGGCCGAGGCCCGGGCCAAGGCCGCGGAGATCACCGCCCAGGCCCAGGCGGAGGCCAAGGCCGCCGGCGAGGAGGTTCTGGCTCAGGGCCGGAGGGCCGCCGCGGAGCGGGAGGATCGCATGGCGTCCACCGCCCAGATGGAGTGCCGCAAGGCCCTGCTGGCCGCCAAACAGGAGGTCATCGAGGAGGCGTTCCAGCTGGCACACAAGAAGCTGCTGGCCCTGCCCACTGAGCAGTATGTGGCCCTGCTGGCCGACCTGGCCGTGCAGGCATCCACCACTGGCAAGGAAAAGCTGATCTTCTCCCCCAGCGACCGGGCCCAGGTGGGTAAGGCGGTGGTGATGGCGGCCAACAAAAAGCTGGCCGAGGCCGTGGCCCCCAAGCTGCCCGAGGAGGTCACCGCCTCCAAGGCCGGGGCCATCCTGGACAAGGTGGTGACCGGGGCCTCCGCGGTGCTCAGCGGCACCGGTATGCTCACCCTGGCGGAGGAGACCCGCCCCATGGACGGCGGCTTCATCCTCTCCGACGGCGCGGTGGAGGTCAACTGTACCTTTGACACCCTGATCCGGCTCCAGCGGGGCGCGCTGGCCGGCGCGGTGGCCAAAGTGCTGTTTGAATGACCCGCCCCTTTCAAGCTGAACAGTGAAAGGGGGAAACGACTTGTCTAAAAAAATCAAGGAAACGGATTTTCTATCCATCTCCGCCCGGGTGCGGGTGATGGAGACCCGTCTGCTCACCACGGAGCGGATGGAGCGGATGATCGACGCCAGGGACGCCGCGGAGGCCGCCAAGGTGCTGGGCGAGTGCGGCTACCCTGACCTGAACGAGGTCACCCCCGCCGCGGTGGAGGAGATGCTGGCCCAGGCCCAGGGCGCCCTATTTGAGGATCTGGGCAAGGCGGTGGACGATCCCCCGCTGCTGGACGTATTCCGGTGCCGGTACGATTACCACAACGCCAAGACCCTGGTGAAGGCGGCGGCGCTGGGCCTGGATCAGAAGCGTCTGCTCCTGCGGGGCGGGCGGTATGATCCGGAAAAGCTGGCGGAGGACTTCCATCGGGAGGATCTGCGCACCTACGCCCCGGTGTTCCAGGAGGCGGTGGCCCACGCCCGGGAGCTGCTGGGCTCCTCCGGCGACCCCCAGCAGGCGGACTTTGTGCTGGATCGGGCCTATTATCAGGAGCTGGCGGCCCTGGCCAAGGCGTCCGGGAGCAAGTTCCTGGAGGGCTATGTGACCCTGGCCATCGACGGGGCCAACCTGCGCTCCGCTGTGCGGTGCGCCCGACTGGACAAGGGCCCGGACTTCCTGCGGCTGGTGCTGGTGGAGGGGGGATCGGTGCCCCCGGCGGACATCGCCGTCACCCCCGGCCCGGATCTGGCCCGACTGTACCACGGCTCGCCGCTGCAGGCCGCGGCGGAGGCAGGGGCCGCTCTGGCCGTACCCAACGGCGGGGCCCTCACCGAGTTTGAGCGCCTGTGTGACGACGCGCTGATGGCCTATATGACCCGCGCCCGGATGATCCCCTTCGGGGAGCAGCCCGTGGCGGCCTACCTGTACGCCCGGGAGGCGGAGGCCACCGCCATCCGCGTCATTCTCACCGGACGCATGGCGGGCATTGACGGCACCACCATCCGGCAGCGCCTGCGCCGGGCCTACTGTTAAGGGGGGAGACTTTATG
>CAJTYK010000039.1 GCA_910584285.1 uncultured Oscillospiraceae bacterium | reverse complement strand
TGCGAACGCTGCGCTCTCCCAGCTGAGCTAATCGCCCGTATGGACAGCACGCGAGCTACGTGCCGCATTTTGTAGAATTTTCTTTTATGTGATGTGAACCGAGTGGCAACCATCCGAGTTACGCCCTCAAAACGTGGGGCATATAACCGGCCCGCTTGCACTCCCAGCTGAGCTACGAGCCCAAATTCACTTCTACCTGTCCCTCCGCACCCCGGTGCAGAAGAACCATAACGGTTGTATTATACCAGAAAAAAATTTTTTGTAAAGGGGTAATTTTCATTTCTTCATTTCTTCATTTCTTCAGTCCCTCTGTAAAAAAAGTTGAATCCGGCCCGGAGCCCTGCCCCGGGCCGGATTTTGACACTACGCCTTGTCCAGCAGCTCCGCTACACCGGTCATGGGGTTGGGCTCGTAGCCCTCCACCTTGCCTGCATCCACCGCTCGGGCCAGGGCCGGGTCGATGGGCAGCTTGGCCAGCACCGGCAGGGACAGCTGCGCCCCCAGCGCGTCGATGGTGCTCTCCCCAAAGACCGGGTGCTCCTGACCGCAGCCGGGGCAGCGGAAGAAGGAGTAGTTCTCCACCAGCCCCAGCACCGGTATGTCCATCATCTCCGCCATGCGCACTGCCTTGGTGACGATCATGCCCACCAGCGTCTGGGGGGCGGACACTACAATCACCCCGTCCACCGGCAGGGACTGGAACACTGTCAGCGGCACGTCCCCGGTTCCGGGCGGCATATCCACAAACAGATAGTCCAGATCCCCCCAGATCACATCCGTCCAGAACTGCTCCACCGCCCCGGCGATGACGGGACCACGCCACACCACCGGATCGGTCTCCCGCTCCATCAGCAGGTTCAGACTCATCAGCTCGATGCCGCCCTCGGTAACGGCGGGGTAGATACCCACCTCGCTGCCCTCCGCCCGCTGGCTGATGCCGAAGGCCCGGGGCACCGACGGCCCAGTGATGTCGGCGTCCAGGATGCCCACCCTTTTCCCCCGCTGGGCCATGGCGGCGGCCAGGGTGCAGGTGACGGCGGACTTGCCCACGCCTCCCTTGCCGCTGACTACGGCGATCACCTTTTGAATGGAGGACAGGGCGTTGGCGGGCTTTCGGAAGTCCTGGGGGCTGGTGCGCTCTCCGCAGCTCTCGCCGCAGGAGGAGCAGTCATGGGTACACTCACTCATTTGCAACATCTCCTCATGGTTCCGGGCATAAAATAACCCGGAAAAATTTTTTGATAAAATACCTTGACAGGCGAGGTATCTCGTGCTATAGTAAGCACATCAAGTTACTTCGGCTCATGAGGTATCTTAAAAGACCGGGTATCTCAAGCAATCAATAGACCGCCAACTGGCAGAAGGGAGGACACCATGTCAATTTCCGCGGATACCCTGCGCGGACACACGGACACTATTATTTTAGCACAATTGATGCGCGGGGACAACTATGGTTATGAAATCAATAAAAACATTCAGCAGCTGACCCAGGGGGAGTATGGCCTAAAGGAGGCCACCCTATACACCGCCTTCAAGCGGCTGGAGCAGGGAGGGCTCATCGCCTCCTACTGGGGGGACGACGGGCCCGGGGCCCGGCGGCGGTACTACGCCATCACCGACGAGGGCCGCAGGCGCTGGGCGGAGAGCCGCCAGGAATGGGAAAACACACGGGCGCTTTTGGACGCGCTGATTTCAGTCGAGGAGGGACAATCACATGGATGAGATGAAAGTAAAGCTGACTCAGGCGGTGGCCGCGCGCCTGACCGCTGCCCCCGCGTCGGAGGAGAAGGACGAGCTCATTGAGGAGCTGTCCGATAACCTGTACCGCCGATTCTTGGAGATGAGCGGCGCAGGTATGCCCGAGGAGGAGGCCTTCCACCGGGCCCTGGACGATCTGGGCGATGTGGACGAGCTGCTGGCCTACCTGGGGGTGGAGCCCGCCGGGGACGTGACCATTGATAAGCGGGACGGCCAGACCCGCATCACCACCAAGGACGGCCAGAAGATCATCATCAACGGCGCGGAGGATGAGCACCTCGTAATCAACGCCGAGGACGGAGCGCCCATCACCATAGACAGCGGGGACGGCCATCCCATTACCATCAACAACGACGAGCCCGAGGAGCTGAAGGCCGAGCGTATGGCCGCGGAGGCGGAGCGCATTCAGGCGGAAGCCGAACGGGCGCAGGCGGAGGCCGGGAGCGCCCCCCAGGGCGAGCCGGACGGACACGGCGGCGCTCACTACAGCTACGACCCCAACGCCTCCCAGAACGACCTGGACGCCATTCTGGCCAACGTGGGCGAGATCTGCCGGACGGCCATGGAACAGGTGAAGGAGGCAGCGAAGCAGGCCAAGGACGCCATCCGGCGCCGCACCACCGTGGAAAAGGAGGACAACCACGTCCGCGTCCACTTCAATACCCAGCCGGACGAACCCGTGCCCCCCGCTCCCCCTGCGTCTCCTGAGCCTCCCGCGCCGCCCACTCCCCCCGTCCCGCCCCAGGAGAGCGGGGGCTGGGAGTTTGAGGCCGAGCTGGACTCCGACCAGGGCCGTTTCTTTGCCGGCGGCGGCCCCAGGAAAAAGAAGGACGTCATTTACGGCTTCGGCTACGACAAGGCCAAGGGCGGCTTCTTCGCCCAGTGGGGCGAGTGGAAGGGGGAGTACCAGGACACCGGGGAGGGGCGCGGCCCCCGCTTCTCCGGCCAGGACTCCTCCATGGAGGGCAATAACGACGGCTCCTACTCCGTCACCGCCCTGAAGGATCTCCGGGGCATCGAGGTGTTTACCGCCGCCGGGGACGTGACCATCCACGTGTCGGAGGCCCCGGACGCCGGGGTGATCATCGACGGCGACGTGGACGACCTGGATGTGACCTGCTCCGCCGACGGAGTGCTCACCATCCGGGAGGGCCGCACCGCCAGCTCCTCCTTCTTCTCCCGCCGGGGCATTGGCTCCGCGGACGTGGAGCTCTACCTGCCCGCCCGCCACTGGGAGACCATCTCGGCCACCACCGCCAGCGGCGACGTGGAGATCGGCCGGGAGGACGGGCTGGACGTGGAGTATCTCACCATCAGCACCGCCAACGGCGACGCGAACTGCCGCCTGACGGCCTGCCATGTGCTGAGCTTCAAATCCGCCAGCGGCGATCTGGAGCTGGAGGGGGCCTGTGAAGACCTCATCGCCGAGACCATGAGCGGCGACATCGACCTCCGGGGCCAGGTTCGGAGCGCCCGCCTCAAGACCGCCAGCGGCGACATCGAGCTGGACGGCGCGGCGGGCAGCGTCTGGGGGAGCTCCATGAGCGGCGACGTGAGCGTGGCCACCTCCGCCTTCCCGGGCACCATGGAGCTGTCCTCCAAGTCCGGGGACGTGGAGGCCCGCGTCCCGGACGCGGGGCCCTTCTCGGCGCGGATGAAGACGGTCAGCGGCGAGCTGTCCTGCTCCTTCCCCGTCAACTACGTCAACGGGCTGTGCGTCTACGGCGACGGTTCCGGCCCCGTCTATTCCATCACCAGCGTCAGCGGCGACGTGTCGCTGGATCGCCGCTGAGGAGGTGTCCATCTGATGAAAAACCTGGCTGTATTTGACATACGCCTTGGCCGCCCCGGCGTCTCCTGCAGCCGCAGATGCCCGGATCCCACCCTCTACGAGGGAGCCCTGGACGGCTGCGGGACAGTCAACGGCACCCTGCCCTACGCGGGGGCCACGGTACGCAATCCCGGCCTGCTGATGCGCTGAGTGTAAGAAAGGAGCTTGTGTATTATGAAACGTCTCTGCCGTACCTCCGGCCCAGACGCCCTGCTGTGCGGCGTCTGCGGCGGCATCGCCCGTTACTTCAATGTCGATCCCACGGTTGTGCGTGTGGCCACAGTCCTGCTGGTGGCTTTCGCGGGCTTGTCCCTGTGGGTGTATATCATCGCCGCCCTGATCATGCCCAAGGAGTGTTGAGCCCGCTGATCGACAAAAGGTGCGGCGGGCGGATCGCCCAAACCGCTTCGCCGTACCCCTCCGCGGGCCCGCCGGGAGTTATCCTCCCCCGGCGGGCCCGCTGTTTTCTGCCCTTGTAAGCCCTGTTTAAATATGGTATGATATCCCCACCGAACAAGAAGGAGGCCATACGCCATGGCAGAAGCGAAGAAAATCCCCCAGCGATCCGAGGTTCCGGTGGAATACACCTGGAACACCGCGGACATCTACCCCACCGATGAGGCGTGGGAGGCGGAATTTGAGGAGGTTCAGGCCGCCATACCCGTGCTGGCGGGCTATGCCGGCCGGCTGGGCGAGAGCGCCCAGACCCTGTATGACTACCTGACCCTGTGTGACAAGACGGTGGAAAAGGTCAGCCGGCTGTACCAGTACGCCAGCCTGCGTCAGGACGAGGACACCCGAAACGGCACCTACCAGGCCCTGGCGGGCAAGGGCGGCACCCTGTGGGTGGAGCTGAGCTCCGCCACCGCCTTCGACACCCCGGAGCTGCTGAAAATTTCCCCCAAAACCCTGGAGCGGTTCTACGCCGAGAAGCGGTCGCTGACGCTGTACCGCCGGTTCTTCGCCGTCCTCCAGGACAAGAAGGAGCACACCCTGTCCGACGGGGAGGAGAAGCTGCTGGCTGCCGCCGGCGAGATGGCCCAGGCCCCGGACGAGGTGTTCTCCAAATTCTCCAACGCCGACCTCACCTTCCCCGACGCGGTGGACGGCCAGGGCAACCGCCTGCCCCTGTCCAACGCCACCTTTGTGCCCTATGAGATGAGCGAGGATCGGGAACTGCGCCGCTCCGCCTACGAGACCTACTATGACACCCTGGGCGGCTTCCGCAACACCGCCGCCGCCCTGCTGGATGCGGAGGCGAAAAAGCGCCGCTTCTTCTCCACCGCCCGGAGGTATGAGTCCCCCCTGGCCGCCGCCGTGGCCTCCAACCGGGTGCCGCCCCAGGTGTACCGCAATCTGGTGGACACGGTGAACGCCAACCTGGATAAGCTGCACCGCTACGTCCGCCTGCGGAAAAAGCTGCTGGGCGTGGACGAGCTGCATATGTATGACATCTACGCCCCCATGGTGGCGGGGGCGTCCAAGGTCATTCCCTTTGAGGAGGCCAAATCCACCGTCTACGATGCCCTGGCCCCCATGGGGGAGGAGTACCGGGCCATCCTCAAGGAAGGGCTGGAGCACCGCTGGATCGACGTGTACGAGAACGTGGGCAAGCGCTCCGGCGGCTATATGAGCGGCGTGGTGACCCATCCCTATATCCTGCTCAACCACAAGGACGATCTGGACAGTATGTTCACCCTGGCCCACGAGCTGGGCCACGCCGTCCACTCCTACCTGTCCAACAAGACCCAGCCCATCATCTACCGGGACTACGTGATCTTCGTGGCGGAGGTGGCCTCCACCTGCAACGAGGCCCTGCTCATGGAGCACCTGCTGGGCCGCACCACCGACAAGGCCCAGCGGGCCTGGCTGCTCAACCATTTCCTGGAGCAGTTCAAGGGCACCCTGTACCGCCAGACCATGTTTGCCGAGTTCGAGCTGCGCATGGGCGAGCTCAACGCCCAGGGCACGCCGCTGACGGCGGAGCTGCTGTGCGCGGAGTACAAGGCCCTCAACGCCAAATACTTCGGCCCGGACATGGTGACCGACGACCGCATCGCCCTGGAATGGGCCCGCATCCCCCACTTCTACTACAATTACTACGTGTACCAGTACGCCACCGGCTACTCCGCCGCCATCGCCCTGTCCCGTCGGATCCTGAAGGAGGGCGCCCCCGCGGTGAAGGATATGCTGGGCTTCCTGTCCGGCGGCTGCTCTCAGGATCCCATCGACCTGCTCCGAGGAGCAGGGGTGGACATGGCCTCCCCCAAGCCCGTCCAGGACGCGCTGGATCTATTCGGCACGCTGATCGACGAGATGGAAGCTCTGATGGAATAATAAGAAGGACAAAGGCCCCGACGCAACAGCGCCGGGGCCTCTCTTATAACTTCAGCTTCAACTGGTACAGCAGATTCAGCGCCTCGATAGGCGTCAGGGTTTCCACAGCGGTATTGCGCAGCTCGTCCAGCACCGCCGCCCCCGCCATATCGCTCAGGGACACCTGGCCGTCCTCCTCTGGGGCCGTCCGCGGGGCGGGGGAGGGTCCGCCCTGTCCCTCCAGCTCCGACAGGATCTCCCGGGCCCGGCTCACCACCCGATCCGGCACCCCAGCCAGCTTGGCCACCTCCACGCCATAGCTCTGATCCGCGCCGCCGGGGACGATCTTCCGCAGGAACACGATGCCGTCCCCCCGTTTTTTGGCGGAGATGTGGTAATTACGCACCCCCTCAATGGACTGCTCCACCTCGGTGAGCTCGTGGTAGTGGGTGGCGAACAGGGTTTTTGCGCCTAAGCGTTTCTTGTCCGCGCAGTATTCCAGCACCGCCCGGGCGATGGACATACCGTCGTAAGTGGAGGTGCCCCGGCCGATCTCGTCCAGAATGAGCAGGGAGCGGGGGGTGGCGTTTTTGAGCATGGCCGCCACCTCGGTCATCTCCACCATGAAGGTGGACTGGCCCGCCGCCAGATCGTCCGACGCCCCGATGCGGGTGAACACCCGATCCACCACCCCGATCCGGGCGGAGCGGGCGGGCACGAAGGAGCCCATTTGTGCCATGAGCACGATGAGGGCCACCTGCCGCATATAGGTGGACTTGCCCGCCATGTTGGGCCCGGTGATGATGGCCAGGCGGCTGTCCTTTCCGTCCATCTGGGTGTCGTTGGGCACGAACAGGGCGCCGTCCAGCATCCGCTCCACCACCGGGTGGCGGCCCTCTTTGATGTCGATGACGCCGCTGGCGTCCACCTCCGGGCGGCAGTACCCCCCCTGGGCCGCGGCGGCGGCAAAGGAGGCCAGCACGTCCAGGCGGGCCACGCAGGCGGCGGCCTCCTGCACTCGGCGCACCTGGGCAGAGGCGGCCTCCCGCAGCTCCCGGAACAGCTGGTACTCCAGGGCGGTGACTCGGCTCTGGGCGGAGAGGATCTCGTTTTCCAGATCCTTTAGCTCCTGGGTGAAGAACCGCTCGCAGTTCACCAGGGTCTGCTTGCGGATGTAGTCCTCCGGCACCAGGTCGTAGTAGCTCTTGGACACCTCGATGTAGTAGCCGAACACCTTGTTATAGCGCACCTTCAGGCTCTTGATCCCGGTGCGCTCCTTCTCCCGGCCCTCCAGGGCGGCCAGCAGATCCGCCCCGTGATCCAGGATGTCCCGCAGCCGGTCCACCTCGGCGTTGTAGCCCGTCCGGATGAAGTTTCCCTCCCGGATGGTAAAGGGCAGGCGGTTGTCGTCCGCGTCCTCCCGGATGGCGGACAGCAGCAGAGCCTGGAGCTCGTCCAGCCCGCCCAGTCCCTCCGCCAGCGGCTCCAGGGCGGCCGCCGCCGCGTCCCTGGCCCGATCTGCCAGCTCGGGCAGCACCGAAAGGCCCGTGCCCAGCAGCAGCATATCCCGGGCGTTGGCGGAGCCGTACACTACCTTACCGATGAGCCGCTCCAGATCAGGCACCCGGCGGAGTGTGCGGATCAGCTCCTCCCGGGCCACCGCGTCGCCTAACAGGGCGGCCACCTGATCCTGCCGCCGGGCGATGGCGGCGGGCGAAAGCAGGGGCTGCTCAATCCAGGCCCGGATCATCCGGTGGCCCATGGGGGTCCTGGTCTTGTCCAGCACCCACAGCAGGGAGCCCTTCTTGTCCTGTCCCCGGAAGGTCTCGGTGAGCTCCAGGGTGCGTCGGGCGGTGAGATCCAGCTCCATGCAGTCCTGTTCCGCCCCATCCTCCGGGTCAGCGGGGTTGAGATGGCCCAGGCTGGTTTTCTGCGTCTCGACCAGGTAGGCCGCCAGCGCCCCGGACGCCTGGAGGCACAGCCGGGGGCCGTCCTCCTCCGACAGGGGCTGGTCCGCCTTCCGCAGTCCGCAGTCTACCAGCGCCTGGGCCGCCTGGGCGGGGCGGAAGCGCACCTCCTCCCCCCGCTGCCACAGGCAGCCCAGTCGCTCCTTGAGGAAGGTAGTCAAATCGGGGTCGGAGGCGGCGGCATCGGACAAAATGGCCTCGCTGGGGGGGCAGGCCGCCAGGGCGTTGAGCAGGTGGGGCAAAAAGCCCTTGCCCAGGTAGGGGACGGCGGCGAACTGCCCCGTGGACAGGTCGCACCGGGCCAGGGCGGCCCCGGCGCTGTCCCGGTAGACGGCGCAGATATAGTTGTTCCGGCTCTCGTCCAGCATCACGTCGTCCATGGCTGTGCCGGGGGTGACGATGCGGATCACGTCCCGATCCACCAGCCCCTTGGCGGTAGCGGGATCCTCCATCTGCTCGCAGATGGCCACCTTGTACCCCCGCTTGATGAGCCGGGCGATGTAGCTCTGGGCGGAGTGGTAGGGCACGCCGCACATGGGCACCCGCTCGTCCTCCGGCTTGCCCCGGTCCCGGGTGGTGAGGGTGAGGCCCAGCTCCTCCGCCCCCAGCTTGGCGTCGTCGTGGAACATCTCGTAAAAGTCGCCCAGCCGGAAGAATAGCAGGCAGTCCGGGTGGTCCTCCTTCACCTTCCAATACTGCTTCATCATTGGGGTTAATTCCGCCATGGGATCACCTTCTCTTTCTCTGGAAACGCGGCGGAGGATCCCTCCGCCGCGCTGTATTTATGCTCCGTAGTCCACAATCACATAGACGTACTGCACCCCGCTGATATCCGCCGCGGGCTCCACCTGGGCGTACCGGGTGAGGCCGTCCTCCTCGGTGATGAGGGAGCGCACCGTGCCCACCGCCAGCCCTGGGGGATACATCCCCCCCAGCCCGGAGGTGATCACCTGATCCCCCGTCACCAGTCGGGCCTCCTCCGGCAGATAAGACAGCCGGGTGAGCCCCTCCAGCATGAGGGAGAAGTCCCCCTCCAAAATGGCGTCCTCGTCGGTGCGGGCGATGCGGCCCCCCAGCTCCAGGGTGGGATCCAGGATGGTGGTCACCAGGGAGGAGTTCAAATCCGCCTGGGTTACCACGCCGATGAGGTGACCGTACTGGTCGATGACGCAGTCCCCGGCCTCCACCCCGCCGGAGGCGCCCCGGTCGATGGTCAGATCGGATGTCCAATTGGACGAGGCCCGGCGCACCACCGCTGCGTCCCGGTATTGCAGCTCCGGCCGCTGCTCGGCCAGGCCCAGCAGATCCCGCATCCGCTCGTTCTCCCGGACAGCCTCCTGGCCGGCGATGGCGTCCTGCTCCAGCTCCGCCACCCGGCGGCGCAAAGCGTCGATCTCGGCCTGGGCCTGCTCATAGCGGAAGGTCTTGTCATACTGCTCCTGGGTCCAGCCCGTCACCGCCGAGGAGGCAGCCCGGAAGGGGGTAGCCAACAGCTCCAGCGCCCCGGACAGGGGGTGGTAGCCCAAAATATACGCCCCCACCGTGAGGACGCCGGCCAGCAGCACCGCAGCCACCAGCAGCAGCCCGCCGTTGTTACGAAAGAATTGCTTCATGATTTTGCTTGCTCCTTATTAGTTCCCAGCAGATCCACGCCCAGGCCGGCCAGCATCCGGCCCAGCCGAAACACCGGCAGGCCCACCACGTTGCAGTAGTCCCCCCGGATGCCGGACACCAGCAGCGCCCCCAGACCCTGGATGCCGTAGGCCCCCGCCTTGTCCATGGGCTCCCCAGTGGCGATGTAGGCCCGGATCTCCTCCGGGGTCAAATCCCGGAAGGCCACGGCGGTCTCCTCGTGCTGGGTGACGGCCTCGCCGCCCCGGAGTACCGTCACGCCGGTGTAGACGTGGTGCTCCCGCCCGGACAGGGCGGACAGCATGGCGAAGGCGTCCTCCTCGTCCCGGGGCTTGCCCAGAATTTTGCCGTCCAGCGCCACCACTGTGTCGGCGGCGATGATCAAATCATTGGGGCCCGCCCGGTTGACCGCCGCCTGTGCCTTGCGCAGGGAGAGCTGCTCCACAGTTTCAGCGGGAGACAGGCTGGGCTCTACCGTCTCATCTACATTGGGGGCGGTGACCTTGAACTCCTCAATGCCCATCTGATTCAGCAGCTCCCGGCGGCGGGGGGACTTGGAGGCGAGGATGATTTTCCCCACCCCATCCGGCGCTGGCTCGTTTACGCCCAACAGGTAGTCGGTAGAGACATGATACAGCTGTGCCAGCTTAATCAAAATCGCTGTCTGGGGATCCCGATTGCCGTATTCGTAGCCGCAATATCCAGTAATGGACAATCCGAGGGCTTTTGCAACTTCGGTTTGTTTCAACTTGTTTTCAAGGCGCAATTCTTTCATGCGCTCAGATAATTTACTCATATATTTATAGAATTCCCCTTGACTATCTCATGTGAGATGGTATAATAAAATCATCGCAAATGTGGGAGGGCTCACTATGACAGAACTGATCAACAAGCTATATTATATGATGGAGGACTGGATCGGTCAATACAACCTACAGGGCAAAGAAATAAACGAGCTGGAAGCCCGTCAGGAGGAACTGCGGCAAGACATCGCCTGCCGCCTGGGGGAGGACGGCCAGGAGCTGATGGAAGCCCTGGCCGATTTGAACCTGCGGGTGGAAACTATCCATGACCAAGCCCTGTTCCGCGCGGCCATGGGGCTGGGCGCACAGATCGCCCAGCCCGCAGCACAGCGGGCGGACGCCGTCCGCCCCTACTCCACGTCCCGGTAGTACAGCCCCCGGGTGAAGTTGTTGGGCTTGTAGGCCCCCGTGCCCCGGTAGGCGTCCAGCACCTGGGTGCACTCCACGCCGTTCTCCGTGGTGAACAGCAGCCGGACGGCCCGCAAGCCCGCCTTTTTCCAGTCCTCTGCCTTGTCCGCCAGGAAGATCTTGTTGGCGTTCAGCAGCTCGTTGCGGCAGCCCCAGGCCTTCTCCACCGGGAAGCGGACGCCCTTCCGGTCAATGAGCTGGTTTACATTGCCGCAGGTGCACTGTCCCGACTGGTTTTTTACCGCGCAGTTCTCCGTGATCATGAGGGGCAGGCGGCCGTAGCCGATGATCTCCGTATCCACTGCCTTGCTGAGATCCCGGATCTGGGCCAGCTTTAGCTCAAAGGAGGCGGTGAGGGACTGGAAGCCCAGCCGTTTGTACTCCTTCAGGCCCTGGCTGTTGAACACCTGGAGGCCAAAATCCCCCCGAAGGTTGAAGCCCAGCTCCTTACACAGGGGCACCAGCCCCAGATTGCCCACATAGACGTCGGTCACCCCGGCCTGACGGCAGGCTTCCAGCTCCTCCCGGAGCTTGGGCAGCTCCCGGTCGAAGCAGATCCGGGGCAGCACCGCCGCCACCGGCACCTCCCGCTGAATAGCCCCCGCCACCTCGTCGGGATGGGCTGCGATCTCGTCGGCGGGGAGGGTGATCAGGGCGGGCTTGGCCTTCACCAGCTCAAAAGTGAGCTGCCCTGCGTGGCGCAGGGAGACGTACAGCTCCGGCTCCTCCCGGCGGTTCTCGTACCGGGCCCCCACTTTGTACTCCCCGTGGCGGCGCTGGGGCAGAGCGGTGCGCTGGCGCGACAGCTCGTCCAGCACCTGCCGCCGCAGCGCGTTCACCGCCGACAGCGGCACGTTCAGCCCCCCCTCCACCAGGGTACGCATCCCGGCGGCGGTGAAGGGGGTGCCCCCGGTCTTGCCCAGCTGGGCCTCCACCTCCTCCTGGGAGGTGGGACGGCGGCGGGCGGGCTCGGGGATCTTGCCGGCGGCGGTGGCTACCCGGCCCTGGCTGTCCTCCACCCCCACCTGGATGGGCTCCCCAGGCCGGATCATGGCGTAAAACTTCACCGGTACGCCGGGGCCTTCCCCCTTCTCATAGCCCGCCCTGGCCCGGGCGAACAGCTCCCGGGGGGGCTTGGCCTCCTCCCGCACGCCGAACATATCCGGCCCCGTCCGGCCCAGATAGTAGCCGTCCGTAAAGCCCTGCCGGGAAAAGGCCTGCTCCAACTGCCGCAGCTCGTCCGCGGTGGGCTCCCGGCCCTCCCGGAGGGCGTCGGCGTATACCTTCGTGACAATATAGACGTATTCCGGCCGCTTCATCCGCCCCTCGATCTTCGCGCTTGCTACCCCCATGTCCTGGAGCTCCCGCAAATGGCCCGCCAGCGACATATCTTTCAGCGACAAGGGGTAGCCGTCCGCCAGATCCCCCCAGCCGTAGGGCAGGCGGCAGGGCTGGGCGCACATGCCCCGGTTGCCGCTGCGCCCGCCGATGACCGAGGACAGAAAGCACTGCCCAGAATAGCACATACACAGCGCCCCGTGGACGAACACCTCGATCTCGATGGGGGAGCGCTCGCAGATGTAGGCGATATCCGTCCGGGACAGCTCCCGGGCCAGCACCGCCCGGGTGATCCCCAGGTCGGCGGCCTGCTTCACGCCGTCCAGGCTGTGCAGGCTCATCTGGGTGGAGGCGTGGAGCGGCAGGTCTGGCGCGGCCTGCCGCAGCGCCCGCACCAGGCCCAGATCCTGCACCAGCGCCGCGTCCACCCCCAGGCGCGAGGCCTGGATGGCGCAATCCACCGCGTCGGCCAGCTCCCGGTCGGAGCACAGCGTGTTGAGGGTGAGGTACACCTTCACGCCCCGGAGATGGCAATAGGAAACCGCCGAGGCGAATTCATCCCGGGTGAAGTTCCGGGCGCCCCGGCGGGCGTTAAATTGGCCGAAGCCCAGGTAGACCGCGTCCGCCCCTGCGCACACCGCGGCACGCAGAGCCTCCGGGCTGCCGGCGGGGGATAGTATCTCCATAGGTATTCTCTCTCGTTTCTACAAAAAATTATCGTTTTTGCTGCAATTTGAAGATCTCCCGTTTGGCCTCGCTCAGCTCCGCTTTCAGCCTGGAGTTCTCCTCCAGCAGCTCCTTGATCTGGCGGCGGAGGTTTTCCGACGCCTCCTGCTCCTTGAAGCGCTCGTCGGCGAGGTTGATGGCGGTGAGGATGGCGCCGTCCATCTGAGAGATGCCGCCCTGGCCGCTGGTCTCCTTCAGCTTGTCGTTGACATAGCTGGCAACACGGTGGACATAATCCTCCCCCTCGGTGGCCAGCAGGGTGTACTTCAATCCACCTACGGTGATGGTGACGCGGTTTTGCATGGCGTTCCCTCCTGCGCATTTTATCAGATAGTACATTATAACACACTACTTCAAAAAAGGAAATGAAAAAAGTATAAATCCGGGGCATTTTTTCAGGGCTCCGGCGGCGCGTTTGGGGGCGTCGAAGTTCCGCGTACAAAAAGGCCCCCCGGGAAATCCCGGGGGGCCTTCTCGCTCAGGTCAAGCGCACTTACGATCAGGTGACGGAAATGACCTGATTCACAGCGATGTTCAAGGTGCCGATGGTGGTGTTGGAGATAGAGGCGTTGACACGGTAAAGGCCGGTGTTCAGGGACAGAGTAATGCCGGTAGTGCCCAGCGTACCCGCCGCAGCCACGGCCTCAGTCCACTCGTAGGTCCCAACCACAACATAACCATTGTCGGTCAGCTTCTCCACCACAGCAGTCACATCGACATTGAAGCCGCTGGGAGTGGTGTAGTTGGTACCATTCTTAGTGATCCAGGTGGTAGCCTTAGGCGCAATAGTACCCGAAGTCAAGTTAATACCAAGCGTCTGAGCGGTAGTGCCGCCGGAAGCGGTCACGGCCTTAAAGGTCGTACCAGTGGGAGGCGGAGTCACGTTCGGGTCGGTGGCCACGTAGATCTCCACGATGGACTTAACCGCGCTCTGCTCGTAGACGATGGTCACGTCGTTGGAGGTGGACTTGTTCAGGTAGTCCAGGATGGCGCCGTCCTGATTCACGCCCATGCCCAGGCCAACGACCTTGGTGCCGGCGTTCAGGTAGTAGGTGTCAGCGCCCGCAGTGATAGTCCGGGTGTTGGGATCATAGGACACGGCGGTCCCGCCAGTAGTATCACTATAGTAGATGGCCTCGGTGGCGGTGGTATAGGGGTTGCCGAACTTGCTGTTGACACTGCCCAGACCGAAGTAGGTGGCGGTATTGCCAACCTGGACAGTGGCACCGAAGCTGGCGGCAATCTTATTGCCGGTGGCATTGGTGAACACGCCAACACCAGTGTAATTAGCCAGCAGGTAAGCGTAGCTGGGATCACCAGTCTGGTTCAGCACGTTGGTCACCACGCCGTTGGTCATCTTGACGGCAAACAGGTGGCCCTTGTAGCTCTGGCTGTTCTTCACCGCGTTGAACGCGTTGGAGCCGCCGAAGGTCAGGGTGGTGGGCTCGCCGTTCAGCCAGCCGAACATGGTGCCGGTGCTGCCGTTCCACTGAGCGGCGCCGCCGTTGTAGTAGAACAGGCCGTAGGTCTCGGTGCCCTCGATGGAGCCGGTGACGTACACGTACTCAGCGCGGCCGTCGCCATCGGGATCGGCCCAGTCAACCTCGCTGTTGTTGGCCAGAGCCACATCGCCGGTCAGAGTGTCCGCAGTCAGGCACAGAACCGTGGTAGCGCTGGTCTTAACCATGATGTAGGCGTCGGTGTCCAGATACACATCGGCAGTAGCGGCATTAGTCAGGCCGATGTAGCTGTAGTTCTTGTACAGCTTGCCGGTGTTGCCGTTGGTCTGAGCGTTGTAGTTCCACTCGAAGATGCCGGTGTTCTCGTTGGCAGCATGGGTCTCGCCCACACCAGCCTTATCGCCGGCCACCTCAATGGCGGTCATGGTGCCATTGGCGGAAGCCACGAACTTGAACATATTGCCGAGGATCACGCCGTAATTGGTGGTGTTGTTGTCCATGGCGGCGTTGATGGAAGCCACGGGGGCCACGTGCAGCCAGCCAGCGTACTGGGCGTTGCTCACCTTGGTGCTGGCGTCGCCGCGGCCGGTGGCGCTCATGACGTTGCCGCTGGTGCTGTTGTCATACACAGGAACCAGATCGAACACGCCATTCCCGGCGAAGCTGGTGCCGCTCACAGTACCGCTGCTATCCAGCATCGGCTGTGTGCTATGGTTACCGGCCGTAAGGCCAAAGTGGCCGCCGCCAGACTTACCGTTCACCAGGAAGCGGTCGATAGTGATGGTGCCAGTGTCGCCATTGGCGTACTTCACGGTGGCAATAGCCTTGGCGGTGCCATCGGTGACGCTGTCGCCCTGGCCGAAAGCGCTGTAGATGCTGGTGATGACGCCGTAGTTCACGGTGTCGGGCACGTTGTCAATACCAATGATGTTGTTGTACTCATCGAAGTACCAAGCAAAATTGGAATTGGTGGTGGTGCCGGCCACGTCCAGGAACAGGGTAATGGCATCGAAATAGTCGGCGCCGTCCACAGTGTGCTTGTCCTGGCTCCAGTAGGTCACGGTCTGCTTGGCGATCTTGGGCTCCGCCTTCTTCACCACGCTAATGTTGGTAAAGTTGGCAGCAGTGCAGGTCTTGGAATCGTCGTTGGGATAGTTGGTGACGCCACCACCGTTACCAGAGGACTTCAGACGGTTGGTCTCAAAGGCGGCCTTGTTGACGGCGTCAATGCCGGCGGAGGGCCTGTGATCCACGCCCACACTCTTGTCGGTCCAGCCCTGCACCAGAACCTTGTCGCCCTTGACGTACGTCCAGTTGGCGCTATAGTCGGAGAGGCGGTGCTCGCTGGTGTTGTGGGTGGCGGCGGCGGTCTTGTCGGACGCGCCCACGCGCTCGCCCTCATACACATCCAGGTACAGGTAAGCGGGGACGATCACATGGCCGGCGGGATCCAGCACGCGCTCGGTCACGTTGGTGACGGTGGCCAGATAGGTGTCGATCATGATGACCCGCTGGTTCAGCTTCCAGTTGGTCTTGGTATACAGGTCATTCCAGGGGTGCTCCGTAGTCGCATAGAACTCGGTGACACGGCCCTGGCCGCCCACGTTGGTCACGGTGTCGGTGGCCTCGATGCGGTACTTATTGGTGGCATTGGTGATGGCCGCATTGCTGTTGACGAACAGATCGTAGTCACGGGTAGTGCTGATCTTCAGCGCCTCAGCCACTTCGCACTCTTTCCAAGCCTTCTCCTCAAGATCCAGAACGGGCTCGAGCTCGATGGTGGCCACCACATGATCCGCGTTATTGTCCTTGATCCAGTAGTAGCCGGGACGGCCCCAGTCGTCGATCTCGGCCCAGTCGGTCACGTTCAGCTCAAAGTTCTGCCAAGCCAGGCCGCGGGTATTGCTCTGGCCCTGGATGGAGTTGTCGCCGGACTGGTAGCCGAACACCGGAGTCCAAGTCACAGTGTCGATCAGGCCGGCCTGGAACAGGATCTCGGCCACCAGCTCACGGGTGGCGGGCTGGTTCAGGGTGTTGGCATAGGTGGTGTTGTTCACGTTCTTCAGCAGGCCCAGGGTGCGGCTGAAGTTAGCGGCCTGCACCTGCCAGGTACTGCCCTTGAACTCGTTGTTCTTGCCGTAGCCGACAGCCCGCAGGATCATGGCGGCGGCCTGGTAGCCGGTCACCTTGTCGTTGGGGCCGAACTTGCCGTTGCCGTAGCCGGCAATCCACTGGGCGTTGGCGCAGTAGTTGATGTAGCCGGCGGCCCAGTGGTCGGACGTCACGTCGGTAAACGTGGCATAGTCCTTATACAGGTGGGCCTTGTTGCCCTCCACATCGCCGGTGGCCAGACGGTAGACGATAGTCGCCGCCTCAGCGCGGGTGATGTCGTTCTTGGGCTTGAAGGTCTTGTCGGGGTAACCCTCGAACACTTCCAGCCCTTCCAGGACGGCGATAGCTTCGCTGAAATCATCCGTGATGCTCTCGGCGTCCGTGAACTCGCTGGCGGCGTTGACGGTAACCATCAGGCTGAAGGTCATCATCATAGCCAGAACCAGCGCGAGGAACTTTTTCAAGTTTCTCATTGGAATGTTTCCTCCTTCATAAATTTTGCCGTAGGGGGGTGGGGTATGCGGTTCCTTCCCTCAGGCTGATTGCATTATAGCGCCGCCCGGGGGCAAAGTCAATGGGTCAAGCCCAAGTGTAACACAACTGTAACAAAGGCGGAACCGGCGCAAAAAGATGCAAAACGCGCAAAAATAACCAAATCGCGAACCTTTCAGGCCGAAACGCAGTTCAGGACACCCCCTCCCCCGCCGGCGGCTTACAGCTATAGTATAGAGTAGCGCGGTGGACTTGTCAAAGCGAAAAACGCCGCAAGAGGGCAAAATCGCCTATATTTCGCCGGCGGGGTTTTGGGGCCGCGGGCGGAGCGGCGTCACTTGACAAGCCGAGCCGGGGCAGGTATAATATAATGTAGAAGGGCCCGTGAGGACGGATACTCAGACCAGCGGTTTGGCTCTACAAGGTTAAGCTGTCAAATGGTACAGACAACCGTCACTTGGCAGAGTGGCGGTTGTCGCTTGACAAAACCACTCAGGCCGGGTATAATAAGTATAGAAGGGCCCTGTGAGGACGGACGTCCGGACAAGCGGTTTGGCTCTTTAAGTGTGTGGAAGTCTACAAAACGCCATAGACAACCGTCACTTGTCGGAGTGGCGGTTGTCCTCTTTTACCCTCACTGTGACGGTACAACCGAACACATGAAACGTCAAGGTAATAGGCATCTGCTCACCCCCTTTCGGGTGCGAGCCAAACCGCCGCCGCGTCCGGGCTCCTCACAGGGCCCAACAATATTTTACACCATTCTTCTAAAAAAGTCAACGTCGCACACAAAAGCCCCCTGCCGCCTGGCAGAGGGCTTTTGTTTTGTTGCTTACACCAGCTGAACGATGGCCATCTCGGCGGCGTCGCCGCGGCGGGGGCCCAGCTTCAGCACCCGGGTATAGCCGCCGTTGCGGTCGGCGTACTTGGGGCCGAGCTGGTCGAACAGCTTCTTGGCCACGTCCTCCTTGGTGACGTAGGCCAGCACCTGCCGATAAGCGGCCAGGTTGTTCTTCTTAGCCAGGGTGATCATCTTTTCCGCGATGGGGGCGACCTCTTTGGCCCGGGAGTAGGTGGTCTTGATCTGCCCATTCTCCAGCAGATAGGTGGTCATGGCGCGCAGCATGGCGCGGCGCTGGTCGCTGGTGCGGCCCAGCTTACGGTTCTTAGCCATTGTTAAGCACTCCTTTGGCCCCGCTTAGCGGGGTGTTTTAGATTCGTTCTGGCGCCCATCTGGGACACGGTCGTGTGCGCGGACAGGAACGTTACATACTCCCGCGCCGCCTCGTCGGCACAAGCTCCATATCTTTCGCTGGGCTTTCGCGGGGCCCCAATACAGCGCTGTGCGTTGTTTTAAAGGTTCTCGTCGCTGGCCAGGGACAGGCCCATCATTGCCAGCTTGTTGATAACTTCCTCCAGGGACTTACGGCCCAGGTTGCGCACCTTCATCATCTCGTCCTCGGTCTTGGAGATGAGATCCTCCACGGTGTTGATATTGGCCCGCTTCAGACAGTTGAAGGAACGCACGGACAGATCCAGCTCCTCGATGGTGAGCTCCAGCACCTTGTCGCGCTGGGCCTCGGCCTTCTCCACCACGGTGGCCTTGGAGCCCATGGTTTCGGACAAATCGGTGAACAGGGTAAAGTGATCCACCAGAATCCGGGCGCCCAGGGAGACGGCATCCCGGGCAGAAATCGTGCCGTTGGTCCAGACCTCCAGCGTCAGCTTATCGTAGTCTGTGGCGTCGCCCACGCGGGTGTTTTCCACGAAGTAGTTCACCTTCCGCACGGGGGTGTACACCGAGTCCACGGGGATGACCCCGATGATGGTCTGGGAAGGCTTATTCCGATCCGCGGTGACGTAGCCCCGGCCCTGGGACAGGGTGAGCTCCATGTTGAGGGTGGCCTCGGGCCCCAGGGTGGCGATGTGGTGCTCCGGGTTCAGGATCTCCACGTCGCTGTCGGTTTTGATATCCCCCGCGGTGACGGCGCCCTCGCCGGCGGCCTCGATGTAGACCGTTTTGACGCCCTCGCTGTACAGCTTGGCGATGATGCCCTTGATGTTGAGGACAATC
This sequence comes from uncultured Oscillospiraceae bacterium, assembly GCA_910584285.1. GTDB lineage: Bacteria > Bacillota > Clostridia > Oscillospirales > Oscillospiraceae > Enterenecus. The sequence continues at coordinate 1,001 of CAJTYK010000039.1, read as the reverse complement.
TCCGTCACGTCCTCCTTGACGCCGGGGATGACGGAGAACTCGTGCTGCACACCGGCGATTTTGACGGTGGTGACCGCCGTGCCGGGCAGCGAGGACAGCAGGATGCGGCGCAGGGAGTTGCCGATGGTGGTGCCATAGCCCCGCTCCAGCGGCTCGACCACGTATTTCCCGTAGGAATCGTCGCCCACATTCTCGATACATTCGATACGCGGCTTCTGGATTTCTACCATATCGTGTGTTACCCTCCTTTTACAGTGGCGTTTGTTGCCGGGAATCGCTCGGTAGGGTCGTTGTACGCCGGGCAGCCCACCGCCCTGTGGGACGGCGGGCCTCCCGGTAATACCGACGGATAGCCGGCATTACTTGGAGTACAACTCCACGATGAGGTTAACAGCAACGTCGAAGTCGATATCGTCCCGCTGAGGCATGGCAACGACCTTGCCCTCCAGCGGCGCGTTTTTCGCCTTCTCCAGCCACTTGGGGGCGGCCACGAACCGGTCGTCCTCCACCATCTTCTTGAACTTGGCGGAGGAGCGGCTCTTGTCCCGCACAGCCACCACGTCGCCGGGCTTGACCAGGTAAGAGGGGATGTTCACCCGCTTGCCGTTGACGGTGAAGTGGCCGTGGTTGACCAGCTGCCGGGCCTCGCGGCGGGTGGCGGCCAGGCCCAGACGGAACACCACATTGTCCAGCCGGCGCTCCAGCAGGGTCATCAGCTCGTCGCCGGTGTTGCCCTTCATGCGGGCGGCCTTTTCGTAGTAGGCGCGGAACTGCTTCTCCAGCACGCCGTAGACGAACTTGACCTTCTGCTTCTCGGTGAGCTGGAGCGCGTACTCGCTCTTTTTGGAGCGGCGCTGGGGGCCGGGGTTCCGGTTGGACTCCTTGTTCACACCCATGACGGCGGGAGAGATGCCCAGCGTGCGGCAGCGCTTCAGGTAGGGCTGCATATTCTTAGCCATATCGGTTTTCCTCCTTCCAGATCAGACGCGGCGGCGCTTGGG
>CAJTYK010000038.1 GCA_910584285.1 uncultured Oscillospiraceae bacterium | reverse complement strand
TGATGTCCACCCCCGCGCCGATGGCGGCGGCCAGGGGCTCCTCAATGAGGTACACCCGCCGGGCGCCGGCCTGAATGCCCGCGTCGATGACGGCGCGCTCCTCCACCTCGGTGATGCCGGAGGGCACGCAGATCACCACCCGGGGCTTGAACACCCGGACGGGGGACACCTTGCGGATGAACTCCCGGAGCATCCGCTCGGTCATGTCGTAGTCGGAGATAACGCCCTCCCGCAGGGGGCGGATGGCCACGATGTTGCCGGGGGTCTTGCCCAGCATCTGCTGAGCCTCGGTGCCCACCTTCAATAGCTTGCCGGTGTTCTTGTCCAGCGCCACCACCGACGGCTCCCGCAGGACAATGCCCTTGTCCTTGATATAGACCAGCACGCTGGCGGTGCCCAGATCAATGCCGATATCTCTTGCAAACATAGTTTTCACTCCTGTATCTGTTCTGCGCCTGGATGTCTGCCCCGAAAGCGCCTGAAATCGTTGTGAGGTGCCCGTCTGGGTATCACATCTCATGATACTAAACTATTTCCCAATTTGCAAGCCTTTTTGCCTGTTCGGCCCTTTAAATTTTCGTGAAGAAGGGGAACGCGCCCTCCGGCGGATTGTCGCCCCGCCAAATTCCCCTATCCGATCTCCTCCCCCAACAAAATTTTGGGCATTGTAATCAAGCAGCGGTTCCATCGTTTATAAAAACGTTCCAATCCAAGCCTGGAAGCCCGGGCATGGGCTTCCTCGTCCTCCAGTATCCAATGCAGCATATAGGTAACCTTCCCCACCCATTTTGTCAGGCGGATGGGCGGCTTTCCCTCCCTGACCGCATTAAAATCCGCTTGCCGGTGCGTCCGCTTGATGTATGTTACCTCTACCACTCCGGGCTGCGCGCGATAGAACGCGGCAACCTCCTTCATCAAAGCCTCAATTTCCTCCTGCTTCTCAATCTTCGCCTCATAAATCGTGATTTCATGAAACATCCCAGCCTCCCCTTTCTCCGCCCAGTTCTATGGAGCCGCACCAGTTCTATTCCACGTTCCCTTTGATCAAAAGCACCGCCCAGCGGATCGATGCCTGCCCTCCAAAAACACCAGGCCCCCAGCCGTCCTATTCCGCGGCTGGGGGCCTACTTCTGGGTTTTGTTATCCAAGGGCTGATACCTTCCCTTTCTTCCGGCCCTGCCGGATGGTTTGCGTTGGGGCTGCGCCTGAAACTGCTTCTCCTCGTTTCCTCAAACAATGGTAGGCTTCAGACTTGATCTGGCTTCCGTCGCTTGCACAAGCGTGTTTGGAACGGCTGAGACTTCGTCTCACTTTGCGTTCCCCAATCGCAGAAAGTGGTTGGTGCGTTCTACGTTAATACATTGGACTCACCTTTTCCTTTCTGTCTGTATTGTACGATAGACGCCCCGATTTGTCAACCCCTTTTTGTGAGATTTTCAAAAAAATTTTGGACCCGTTCATAAAGAGGAGGCTGATGCACGCCGCCCGCGCACACCAGCCTCTCTCCCTCACGGCCAGTCCAGATCTCCGTCGTTCTCGGTGGCCATACCGTACCAGCTCAGCCCCGTGGCCTGAGCGTGTCCCCAGGTGGGGTGCCGCTGGGCCACCATGGCCCAGGTGTTGTACCAGAACACATAGGTCACGTCCACATGGCTGGGCAGAATCTCCTCAATGATGGTGCGCAGCTCCTGGAACCCCTCGGGAATGCCCGCCACATCAGGGAAGTACACCTTCACATACCCCGGCTGATCCCCCTCCTCCGCCCGGGCGTTGAGGCCGCAGCCCCGCAGCGTGTCGTTGATGGCCGCGGGGGTGAAGCTGTCCCCGCCGATGCGCAACAGGGCCGCCAGCGCCGCCCGCCGCTGGCCTGGGGTATTGCACACCGGGCGGTAGGGCAGCAGCTCCTCCACCCGCTCCAGCCCGAAGCTCCGGGCGGTGGCCAGGCTCATCTCCCGGGCGGTATCCTCCAGCTCCTGCTCCATCCGGTCCAGCTCCTTGCCGTAGGCCCCCAGCTCCCCCCGGTTCACCGCGCCTACCCTCAGGTCGTAGACGCCCAGAGGCCGCAGCAGCGCCGCCAGATACTCCTCGTGGATCATCCGCCCACCCCCTCCTGGGAGACGTTGGAGGCCGCGGCCGCCCCGCCGTTGGCGATGGTCACCGTCCCCAGCACCGGCAAGGTCACGCTGGTCAGCTCCAGATCCGACCCCGGCTGGAGGATCTGACAGTTGTCCACCCCGTCCACAGCGAACACCAGGCTGGTAAGCTGGGCCCGGGGCAGGGGCTTGCCCAGCCGCTCGCCGTTGAACCAGGCGGCGAGGGCCATCCCCACCGCCTCCGACACATTGTCAAAGTCCCGGCCCTCCTCCGCCCACAGCTTCAGCGACAGGTTCACCGTCTCCACCGTAGGGGCGTTCACCTTCACGTCCACGGCGATCTCCCGCACCTGGTTGAAATAGCTCTGCATCTCCGTCAGCAGCGCTTGGCTGGGCACCCCTCCCCGGGCGGCGGGGACGATGTCCACCGTCCCCACCCCCCGGTTCTTGGGCAGCACCGTCACCGCCGCCACCTCGGGGAAGGACATGGCCGCCTGCCGGTAGAAGGCGCTGTTGGCCCCGTTGGCCAGCCGCCGGTAGGTAGCCAGCACCCGCTCCCGCAGGGACTCGTCCCCCTCCTGATCCGACCCGTTGATGAAGGGATCCGGGTTGGCGCAGGCCACAATCCGCACCGGCGGCAGGGACATATACACAATGGTGCCGGCCCCCACGTTGCCCGCCGCCCCGGCCTCCACGGCCTCCACAGGCGCCTGGGCATACAGCGACCCCGGCGCCACCGCCGCCGCCTGGGTGGTGACGAACCGCACGCCGCCGGCGGTCATGCACACCGTCCCCGCCGGTATCTCCACCTCCGCCGTCTGGGCCTCGTCCACGTAGAAGCGCACCACGCCCTCGGCCTTGGCCGCCTGTCGGCGGGTGATGCCCCGGATCTGGGCGTGCTTGTCCAACTCCTCCCCCTGGGCGGTCTGGGGGAAGCACTGCCGCCGCGTCCACTCCCCCTGGACATACAGGGCGTAAATCTGGGCCGCCACCGCGTAGAACCGCACCGCCAGCTCACTGCTGGCCCCAGCGGTCTTGCCCGTCCGGGTCTGGAACTCCGACGCCAGCCCCGCGTAGATCTCCTCTAATGTCATCAAATGCTCATCCCTCCAGCCTGACCTCCACCGGCAGAGTTGTCCCCTGCCACAGCAGCTCTACTGTCACCCGCAGGCCGTCCCCCTCCCGGCGCGCCGCCGCCCCGGTGACCTGGACGCCCTCCATATCCTCCAGCGCCTCCACGGCGTATTGCAGGGCGAGGCTGTTCCACTCCGAGGGCCGCTCCCGGCGCAGCAGGTGCATCCGGCTGCCCAGCTGCGGCAAAAAGGGGAAGCTCCCCCGCCGAGCCGTCAGCCGGAACAGGGCCTCGCCCAGCAGCTCGTCCCCGTCCTGGGCCACGGCCACGCCGCCGTTCCCGTCGGGGGCGTAGTCCCGATTGATCAGCTTCAGGCTCATATTCCGTCTCCTCCCAGCAGTTGGGCCAGGATCCGGGCGATGTAGTCCGGCAGAGGCTCCCCGTTCACAAAAACGTCCCCCTGAAGATCCACCCCGCCGCCGCCCACCGCCACCGTCCCTGGCGACTGTATGGACACGCTCTGTCCGTTCATTTCCACAGCATTGGCCCCGATGCTCACGGAGTCCGGGGTGCCGCCCCCCTGCCGCACGCCCACCACGCAGGGGATCTCCCCCCGGCCCTGGATCACCAGCGCCCGCTGCCCCGCCTGGGGCGTCCAGTGGTAGCCGCCGGGGGCGTACACCTCCAGCCCCCGCCGCTCCCGATCCAGCAGCACCGCCGTCTCGCCGCCGCTCATGGTGACGATGCCGGTCTGGCCCTCGCCAAAGTCCGCGGGCCGTTTCTGCTGTCCGCTCAGCCACAATGTCAATTCCTCCTTTTGTTTTCCCCCTTAGCCCCCAGGGGGCGCCGCTCCGCGGGGGGTTACTTTCTCTCACGCGAGAGAAAGTAACCAAAGAGCGCGCATAGGGGCTGTGCCCCTATGTACCCCCTTGCTTCCTTGGAGCACGTGGCGGGGGAGTGACCGGCGCTCCGGATCTGGACTGGCTTCTCCCCCATTTGTGCTGCCGCCTGTGTGTGGGTACTGTCACAGGCGGTTCCCACGGTTGGCGCCTGGGTGGCGCGTCTAACCGCCGGGGCGCTGGGAGGCCCTAAATCATCGCGTCCGTTTCCCCCAGCACCAGCGTGGTGCTGAGCCCGCCCGCCCCGCAGCTCACCTCGACCTGGGCCGCCCGGTAGCGCCCGTTGGCCCCGAAGCCCTCCAGCTCCACGTCCACCAGCTCCCCCGGCCAGGCCAGGAAGCCCCCGGCTGCCGTGAGCCGCAGGCGCACCCGCTCCCGCCGCGCCGCCCGGAGCTGGTAGTCCGCCGTATAGCGCATGGCGGTGGTGCCCGTGGTGTTGGGCACCGTGATTATCTTGCGGGCGCAGCCCCCCTGGGCGAGAAACGCCGGATCAGACACCCACTGGGTGCCCCAGGTGGTACGCCGCCGCACCGCCACCCGGCTGAGCACTCCGTGCCGATCCTCCCGGTACTCCCAGGCCGTGATCCTGTCCTTGCCGCCGATCCGGGCCGCCAGCCTGTCCCCATAGGGATCCAGCTCCAGCCGCCCCTGCCGGTCAAATCGGGGCGTCACCCCGCCGTAGTAGCAGGCGAACCGCCGCACCACGCTCCACTCGCTCTCTCCGCTGCCCACGGTGAAGCCCGCCACTGGGGACAGCCCGCCGCCCCCCAGGGCCTCCACCCCGTAGGGCGCCACGTGGTTGGCGATGAGATCCGCCCGGGTACACCGCTGGTACTCCGCTGGCATGGCCTCGTTGTCCAGCAGCAGCGCCGCCATCCCCCGGCCCTCCAGCTCCAGGCGCAGGCCGTCCCCGCCGCACACCACGGCGAACTCGTCCACCACCCCGGTGAACACCCGCTCCCCGTCCCATTCGGCAAAGAAGCGGCAGGCGCCGGACAGCAGCTTTTCCTGTCCCTTGTCCCACAGGCATCGCAGAGAAAAGCTGTCGCAGGGCGTATCCGTCCCATAGCGGAACGTCCACCCCACCGCCGTAGGCAGCTTCCACTCCTGCCCGTCGCCCAACCTCACCCAGCACTCCATCATGAAATTCTCACCCTCTGTCCCGGATAGATCAGGTTGGGGTTCCGGATGTCCGGGTTCAGGGCGATGATCCGGTCCAGCGCCACCCCGTACTGACCGGCGATCCCCCACAGGGTGTCCCCTCGGACCACCGTGTGCCACCGCGCCCCCTGGCCCGTGTCCGCCGTCCCCGTCCCCGACTCCGGCTCAGCCGTTGTCCGGCGCTCCAGCGCCCCGGTGTTTCCGTCGCCCACCATCTCCCAGAACTCGAAGGAGTAGGCCACATAGTCCCGCCGGGGCTCCTGCCGCAGCTCCAGCCCTGCGAACCAGGCTGTGGTGGTCATCCACACCGGATGGGCCAGCACCCCCGGCGTCTCCTCGTAGAACACGGTGGCCAGCTTCTTAAAGGTGTCGTAGGCCCCCTCGCCCACGAATTCCCCCTCTCCCCGGAGCACCCGGCGCGTCTGCCCCAGGCTCTGCAAATGGTGCCGCCCGAAAGGGATCTTGTGCACCGCGATCTTCCGCTCATAGGTGATGGAGTACACCCGGGGATTGTGGGGCCACACAAAATTTTTGAACCGCATGGGAGAAAGAATCATCCCGCATCCTCCCCTCTTGTCCCGCTTCTCCACGTCTCCTCAGAAAATACTCATACCGCCGTCGTACCGTCTGCTGTCCCGCCGCACGGCCCGATCCAGCTCCTCCACCGTCAACGGCGTCGCTCCCCCGGCCTCCCGTTCCGGCATCGTCCGGGGCACCCGCTCCGGGGACAGGGCGGGGGCAGGGGCCCGCGCCCCCTCCGCCGCCCCCCGGTACAGCTCCATCAGCGCGGCGGAGCTTCCCCTGTCCGGCCTCAGCGCCGGCCCCGGCGAACCCGCTCCCACCGCTTCCGCTCCGGCCTTTCGCTGTTCTCCCGACTCCCGAGCTGCCCCTTCGGCTCTCTGCGTCCACTCCGGCCGTTCCCCCTCCAGCCCAGCCTCCGCCGTCCACTTTGCCCAGTCCGTCCCCTCCGTCCTCAGCTCTGCCCAGTCCGTCCCGTCCGTCCTCAGCCCTGCCCAGTCCGTCCTGTCCCTCCTCAGCCCTGCCCGATCCGTCCCGCCTATCCTCAGCCCTGCCCGGTCCGTCTCGTCCATCCTCAGCCCTACCCAGTCCGTCCCGCCCGTCCTCAGCTCTGCCCGGCCCGGCCCGTCCGTCCTCAGCCCTGCCCGGTCCGTCCCGTCCGTCCTCAGCCCTGCCCGGTCCGTCCCGTCCATCCTCAGCTCTGCCTGGTCCGTCCCGTCCATCCTCAGCTCTGCCTGGTCCGTCCCGTCCATCCTCAGCTCTGCCCAGTCTGTCCCCTCCGAACTATCCTGTCCGGCGGCCCGCATCCACTCCGGCGGTTTCTCAGGAGCCGGCTTCCCGTCCGGCTCCGGCTCCTCCTCCGCCCCGTCCTGGCCGGGCAGCACCGGGCGGCGTACCTCCGCCGCCCCATCCAGGGCGGGCCGCTCCTCATCCTCCGCTTCTTCCTCGTCCTCTCCCAGTACCAGCTCAATCCAATCCGTCATCGTCCCGCCCCCCCTTCAACTCCTCGTACCGCTTCCAATCAAACCCCTCATTGACCGCCCACTCTCCCCGGGGTGCACCGCACACCGGGCAAGGCTCTGCCTCCGCCTGCTCTCGGCAGGCGGGGCACAGCCGCCCCAGCTCCTCCTCCCGGTCAATCGCCAGGTTGAGGGCGCACCACAGGAAGTCCCGGTCGGTCATCCGTTTCGCCCGTTCCTCCGTGGGCAGAGCGCCGAACAGGCGGAGCACGCGCCACTGAAGGCGCTCATAAGGCGCGTGCTCCAGCCTTTTTTTCGCCGCGCGATCTCCTCCTCCCCGTCCAGGGGGGAGGGGTTGGCCTCCCGGTTGAACGTCCCCCAGGCGTCCGCCAGCCGGGCGATGTCCTCCACCCGCAGCGCGTCCAGAACGGCCCGCCCGCTGTCAAACACGGGCCGCCCCTTCCGCTCCAGCGCCCGGGCGACGAGGCAGGCGTTGCGGCACAGCGCCCGCCCGCCCCCCTCACCGGCCAGGGCATCCCCCTCCCGGCGGGCGTCCAGCACCTCCCGGGCGGACAGCAGCCGCAGCTCCCCCTCGGGAACCCTTACCCGCTGCTGTCCCATCCACACCGGCCCGCCCATTTAGACCGCTGTCTCCATCCGGCGAGCAGCCACCAGGGTGAGCTTCTCCACCACGGGCTTGCCCAGCTGGGCGTCCTCCTCGATGCCGCTCCACTGGCAGTCGGAGTAGATCACCTTCCGATCCGGCTTGCAGATCACCAGGGAAAAATTCTTCAGGTCGTAGAAATTCAGCCCGTCCGCCAGCGCCTGATCGGTGGCGTACAGCCGGGAGAGCTGGATCACATAGCTCTGGGGCCCCTGCACTGTGGCCACCGGCTCGTCCTCGCCGAAGGCCTCCACCGTCATGGACGTGCGGCTGGCTTTGCTGGAATAGCCCTGCACCACCGCCACCTTCTGCCCGTCCACCTCCAGCCAGATGTCGCTGCTGGTGGGGAAACCCGCAGCCCGCAGCCCCGCGTTAACTCCTGCCATTTAAACCCCTCCTTATCAGCATTCACGTTCCACAGTCGGCTGACCGCTCGGTCGCTTTCGCTGCGACTCAGCCTGGTCTGCGGGGCGCACAGCGCCCCTCCGCTCGGCTTCGCTCCGCTCCAAGCTCCCTCGCAGCCGCCTGCTCCACGCTATACGGTAATATGCGCCGACAGCCACACCTGATTGAGCCCGTGGGCCACCGTAAAGGCGAACTCCACCAGGCACACCGTAGGGTCGTCCTCCAGCGCCGTCACCGTCACGTCCTCGTACCCGTCGATGATCTCCCGGGCCACCCGCTTTTCCAGCTCCATCACCGTCAGGGATCGGATGGCCCCCTGGGTCTGGGTGGTGTTTTTGGCCCTGCTGAACCGGGCGCGCAGGGCGCTGCGCAGTCCCGGGATCACCTCGTCCACCACCAGGATGGTGGTCAGCTCCCGCCAGGAGGTGTCCGCCGCGCCGCCGGTAGTGGTTCGAGTGGTCACTCCCCGCACCACATAGCAGGAGCCCGCCAGCGTCTCCAGCGCCGTCACGCCCCCCTGCACCAGCGCGTCGATCTCGCTGTCGTCATAGCCGCATTCCAGCCCATCCAGCCCGTAGAGCTCCGCGCCCCCCAGGGGCAGGGCCGGATCGCGGTTGCCTGCGATGGCCCCCGCCACAGCGGCGGCGCAGGCCGCCCCGCCGGAGCCGTCCCCCATGCCGGGGGCCACCAGCACCACCCGCTCGCAGTTGAGCCCTGCGGCCCGAGTGGTGAGCTGCTCCACCGTCTCCTCCGCCTCGCCGCCCACCACGGCGATGCGCTCCTTCCGGGCGGCGGAGCACTCCGTCACCATGGTTTTCACCTTCTGCTGGACGGACAGCACTGTGCTGTCGCACACCACCACGTCCACGTCCTCCAGCTTACCCACCGCCTCGATGGCGTCGGTGTAGTCCGTCCCCGCCGCCGCGCCGTACACCGTCCCCGCGCCGTTGCGGAGGGCCAGCCGCGCCAGCCGGCTCAGGGCGCAGTCCCCCACGTCCGCCACTGCCCTGCTGTAGCTGGTCCACTGGAAGCACTTCCCCGCGTTGGCCGTCCCGGCGTCCGCGATCACCGCCACCCCGCCGCCGCCGGCGTTGGCCGCCGTCAGCCCGGACGTCTCATAGGAGGAATACACCCCCGGCCGCTCGTGCTTTGTCCCTGCACTCATCTCATTGTCCCCCTCACTTCAAAGTCTGTCAGTGTCCCGGTCTCCTCGTCGGCCCGGGCCGTCAGCCACGCCCCGCACCGGCAGCGCACCGCCAGCCGGTACAGTCCGTCCCGCTCCAAAAACTCCGTCTCACCCGCCGTCAGCTCCGCCACGGGCAGTCCCGCCGCCCCCCGGAACAGCAGCTCCTCTGCCGCCTGTTCCGCCGCGGCGCGGCAGGCGGGGGCGCCCCCGTCCCTGGGGGCGAACACATCCAGCCGCAGCGTCAGCTCCACCGCCCGTCCGTATACCTCCCGGCGTCCGCCGCCCTGGGTCTCCTCGGCGCCCAGATAGTCCTGGAACCCGCCCGGGCCGCAGGCCGCCCCGGCCAGCGTCACCGCCGCCACCGGCCCCCGCACCCGAACCGCCCGCTCCGGTCCCATGGCCTCCACCGATTCCAGCCCTGCGGAGCGCAGCTGCTCCGCCACTAACCTCCGCCAGCGGCCCAGCGCCCCGGTCAAGCCTTGTCCTCCGGGCAGGGCCGCAGAGCCAGCCACAGGTGGGTCACCTGCCCTCCCACCCAGACGGGCCGCACGGTCATCACCTCATACCGGCCTGCGCCCCATTCCAGCCAGCCCCCGGGCCCCAGCTTGTCCAGCGGCATTCCCGGCTCCGCCAGTCCCAGGAACCGATCCTGGGAGAAGCTGCCCAGCGCCCCGCCGGTATACTGCCAGTCCGCCTTTGTCATAGGCTGTACAATAGCCATGCCCCGTCCAACCTCCGTGCCGTTCTCCCGGCGGCACACCATCTCCTGTCCATAGGCTCTGATCACCCAATCAAACGCCTCGATCAACCGCTCACCCCCCGAAACACAAATCCGTCATCCTCCAGGAAGGGGGCCATCAGCTCCATGGCCCGCTCCGACAGCCTTCCGACCTGGCCGCCCCCCTCCCGGCGGACGGAGATATCCCCGGCGGACAGCGCCGTGATCCCGTCCATTCCCTGGCACTGGCTCAGCCAGTCCATCACCAGCCACGCCGCCGCTACCGGGTAGAGCCCCCCGCAGTCCTCCGGACGCACCCCGTCCCTCAGCCGCCGGTCCAGCGCCCCGCAGGCGCTTCCGCACAGGGTGCGCAGCACCGTTTCGTCCGTCCCCGGTCCCCGCAGCGCCTGCACCAGCTCCAGCACTTCCTCCGTCATCCGCTCACGCTCCTAAATGAGGAAGGCCCCGTCCGCGATCCCCTCCGGGACCTCCTCCTGTCCATAGCTCAGCTGGGGCCCGGCGGACAGCAGCCGATCCGCCTTCCCCCGGTACATCCGGATCAGCCCCGCCAGCTCCTCCTCGCCCAGCTTGCCGGCCACCTTTTCCAGCAGGGCGTGCTCCAGCTCCGGCTCGGCGATGCCCGCCAGCCGCACCAGCTCGGAGCGCAGGCCCTTCAGGTACTTCCGCCCCAGCCGCGCCTCATCCTCCAGCCGGGCCCCGGCGCTCTTGATCACCCCGGCCCGCCGCTGAGCGGGCACCGCCACAAAGGACCACTCGTACACGTCCCTGGCCCCGGTGAGCACCCCGTGGCACACCTGACCGTCGTACTCCTCCCCCTTCTCGTGGGGGCAGCCATCCAGCTCCTGACCGCAGACGGAGCAGATCACCCGCTCCACCGCGCAGCCCACGCTGACCTCTCGTTTGATCCCACCGTCGATCTCGGCGATGAGGGCGGCGTTCTCTGCCGTGCGCATCAGGTAGGCCCATCCCTTCAAAAAGCGGTAGGGCCGCCCGTCGGAGGTAAGCAGGCCCTCACCGCCCACCACCTCCGCCCGGTAGATCCGGGCGGTCTGTCCCCGGGCGCTCCACTGGTGATCGAACACCCCGGACGCCCCCACGAACATGGGGGCCAGCTGATCCAGCGTGGCGTCGTCAAACCGCTCAAAATCCCGGTCGATGTCGTTGTCGCACAGCCGCAGGGCGAATGTATACACCTCGTCCGCCCCCAGCTCTCGCCGGGCCAGAGCGTTGATCAGCCCCAGCTCCTCCTGATCAGGGGTGCCGATCCCCTTCACCGCCGCTTCCTTACAGATCTCCATCGTCTCGCTCCTCCTCCAGCGCCCGGGCCTGGGCCCGGTACAGCGCGGCCTTGGCCTCCGACTCCTCGTCCTGCAAATTCACGTCCTGCCAATCCACCTCCACCCGGTCGTCGAACCCCTTCAGCCGCAGCCACAGCTCACAGATCCGCTCCACCACCGGCTCCAGCCCCCGGCGGATGGCGGCGATCTCGCTTGTCATAATGTCCGCCTGCTGGGAGCTCATCCGCTCGGTGGACGACCAGCTCAGCCCCAGCAGAAAGGGCGGAATCCCGGTTTTGGCCACCAGCTGTTCCAGGATCTGCCGCACCGGCACCTCGCTGTCCAGGATCTGGTTGTCCGCCCCGATGGCGCGTATGTCCACATCCCCGGCGCACACGAAGTCCCGCACGGCCCCGTCCCGGCCCGCCTGCATGGCGGCGGACCACTCCCGGGCCACGGTATTGCATCGATCCCGGGCGGTGCCGTCCTCGCCCTTGCACACCACGGCGAAGCGCACGTTGCCCATCCGCTCCCAGTTTTTGCCCACTGCATCAAAGATCTTCAGCAGGATCTCCGCCAAAAAGGGCATGGATCGCAGCATGGACACGCCGTAGGGGGATCCCGTCTCCGGCTGGAAGGGGGTGAACAGCAGTAGCTCCTGCCGGGGCAGCTCCCGGAGCTTCCCGCCGCTGTCTCTGGCCCACAGGGTGATATCCAGCGGGCTGTCCCCCTCTTTGATCTCCACCCTGGCCGGGTCGGCGCATAGCAGCGCGGCGATGTCCCGCCCGTCCCGGCTGGGCACCAGCTCGCCCACCGCCCTGCCGCACACCAGCATAGAGTCCAGGTATTGATCCAGGAAGGCCTGAAGCCCCCGCCGTCCCCGACCCACCGGCACCGTGCGCAAAAACCGTTCCAACCCCTCCTGGGCCCTGGCATCCCGGCAGGCCACCTTGGCCCCGCCGCACAGCCGCACCAGCTTGCAGATGGCCGCGTCCACCACCGGCACCCCCTCCCGGATGGCCCGGTACAAGGCGATCTCCCCCCGCCCCAGGGGCACATACCCGTCCAGCTGCAAGAAGGGGTGCCGGCCCGCGTCCCGGAGCTGAGCGGCGGCAGCAGCCGCCCCCCGCCCCGCGTCTCGCCTGCGCCCGCTCATCAGACGGTCAGCACCCGGCTGGCGTCCTCAAAGATCTTGGCATAGCCGGAGATGGTGGTGATGGCGGCCCGCTCCAGCTGCCGGTCGATGATCTTGTCATACTCCACCATCACGTCCCCTGCCTTCACCATCTCCAGGGCATAGTTCTTGTCCAGGCCGATGAGCTTACCCCCGGTGACGGCGGAGGTGCGCAGCACCTTGGCGCCCATGGGTGTGATGAGCTTGCCGGTGCCGTGGAAGTCCAGGCCGGCGGTGGCGTCCTGCATCTGGCTCATACCCAGCAGCTTGGGCATGGTGTCGGTGCCCACCAGCAGCGTGTTGAGCTGATAGGGCTCAAAGCTGTTCCAGAACTCCACCAGATCCGCATAGGTGAGCTTGCCCGAGGTGGCAACAGAGCTGGTTTTGGCGGCGTTGTTGTTGCCGTCGCCATTCACAATCACGTCGATGGCGTCCTCCAGGTGCATCCGCCCGATCTGGGCGCCGATCTGCCGCAGGGTGACGGAGAACAGATCCAGCTTCTGGAACCGGATGGCCTCATAAGAGGCCACCAGCACCCGGCCCCGCTTGTGGAGCTTCACCAGGCTGTCCCGGGTGCGGACGGTAGTCTGGGGGATGGCCGCCCCCTCGGCCACCTCCTTGAGCTTCTTCTCATCCTCGGGCACGGAGGTGATGGAGCGGTAATCCATCCCCTCAATGAGGGTTTCGGTGGCCGTAATATCGGGGAGGATATTGGCCTCCTCCATACCCGCCTTCACCGCCCGGGCGATGTACTCGGGGAACAGCACCGCCGACTGGCTGGTGGAGAAGAACTTGTCCACCAGGTCGGAGCCCGCGCCCTTCACCCGGATGTCGAACCGTTTGAGCTGCCGCTGGTAGGCGTCCAGCCCTTCCAAAGCGGTGCCCCGATACTGCTCGCTGGGATCCAGCTTCTCCAGCACCTGGGTGAAGGACTTGCCCGCCTCGTGGTACATCCCCTTCTCCAGCCTCAGGCCGTCAAATCTCTGCGCCATATCCATTCCTCCCTTTCCCGTCTCACATACACACTACGGCGGTTTTCGCCGTAGTATCCACCGTCAGCACCAGACAGTGCAGGCCGTTCTCGGCGGTCTTGCCGGTGGCCTGGTCAGCGACCTTGTTCGCCAGTCTGACGCCGCCCGTGCCGTCCAGCACCAGCTCCTGCCAGCCCGCCGTGGGCGCGGTATTCCCGGAGTAGGCCACCTCAGCGGCCCCGCCGATCTGCACCGCCGCCGCGCCGTCCCGCACGCCGCCCAGCACCACGCCGCAGGGCAGCGCCCCGTCGCTGCCCAGGCCCACGGCGCCGTTGCCCGTCATAGCCACCGCCATACCCGGCTTCACGCCCTCCCCGGCCTGGAAGGTGGCGGCCGTCTGGCCTACGCCCTCGAAACAGATATCCATATCCCTTCTCCTTTCGTTTCCAAAAGTTATAGAAATCCCCTTTCAGGGCATTTCCCAAAGTTTTCCCCCAGCCCCCAGGGGGCGCGCCTCCGGCGGGGGTTACTTTCTCTCACGCGAGAGAAAGTAACCAAAGAGCGCGCATAGGGGGTGCCCCCCTATGTACCCCCTTCTTCCTTGGAACACGTGGCAGGGGAGTGACCGGCGCGCAGGGGCTGGACTGGCTTTTCCCCCATTCGTGCTGCCGCCCGTGTGTGGGAACAACCCCAGGCGGTTCCCACGGTTGGCGCCTGAGCTTTTTCTGCGTACCACCGTGGCGCACCTAACTTCCTCAAAACACAGCCCGCTCCACGAACCGCGCCGCCCGTTCTCCTGTGTCCATCGCCATCACAAAATACCGGATCTCATCCATGGCGTGATCGTTTTCCTTCCGCACCTGATCTCCGTCCCCGCTCTCCTCCCAGCGGTACAGCCCGAACTCCCGGGCCGCGGCCCCGCACTCCCGGCAGATCACAATCCGCCCGGTTTTCAGCGCCGTGGCCGTCCTGCGTATGCCCTCCAGCACCCGGTTGTCCGCCTTGCGCACGTTCCAGCCCTCCCGCCGCAGCGTCTCGATAAAGCTGGCCGCCGAGGGGTCCACGATGACTGTTTCGATGCAACGTCCCCCCGCCAAATTTTTCAGTTCCCGGGCGTATTCCCCGTCAGTTTTCTGCCGTCCCTCCTGTCGCGCGTCATAGTAGAACTCCCGTACCCGGTACCAGACTCCGTCCAGCTCCCCCCACAGTCCAAAGGAGGCCGGGTTCCTCGTCCCGTAGTCGCAGGAGATCCGCCACCGGGCGAACGGCCCCGCCGGGGCTGGCGGCATGGCGTCCGGATCAAAGAAGTCGTACACCAGCCCCTCCGCCGCCGCCCACTCGCCCAGCACATACCGCCGGTAAAAGGCCCCCCGGAACATCCGCTCATACCGCTGCCGCACCGCTGGCGCCAGCGCCGGGTTATCCTCCATGGTAAAGCGCAGGTAGAGCGCCCGCTTCTCCTCCGCCTTGCAGATCCACTCCTTATAAAACCAGTGCTCTGGCCCCGCCGGGTTGCAGGAGAACCACACCAGCCCGCCCCGCACGGAGCACCGAGCCGCCGCCTGCTCCACAAAGGATCGGGGCATCAGCGCCGCCTCGTCCAGCAACACCCCCGCCAGCGTGATCCCCTGGATGGAGGCGAAGCTCCCCTCGTCCCGTCCGCCGTACAGGTAAAAGGTATTCTCCCGACCCCCGCCCCGCAGGGTGACCTCGTTGCGGCTCATAACCTCCTCCCACCGGAACCCCAGCCCGGTGAGCACAGGCCGGGCCTGGGAGAGCAGATTTCGACGCACCCCGGCAATCGACCCGGCGCACAGTCCGAACCTCTGCCTCTGGAATCGGGCCATGGCCCACAGCAAAAAGGACACGCTCAGGGCAAAGGTTTTCCCCGACCGCACCGCCCCGTCGCAGATCACAGCGTCGTACCGCCCGTCCCTCCACCAGTCCAGTACCACCCGCTGCTTAGGGGAAAACACCGGCCCCCTCACGCCCTATCCGCCTCCCCGTCCCGGCACAGCCCATCCAGAAACGCCTCCAGCTCCCCGTCCCGGCGCTTCTCCATCAGCTCCCGGATCATAGTCAAAACCCGCACCTTATCCACAAATTTGGCCTCAAACGTCCCGTTCGCGTTCCGTTTCAGCTCCACCACCCCGGACAGATCCAGCGCGTCCACCTGATCAGCGGCCTCCCCGTCCAGGAAGGCCAGCTTCACCACGTCGTTGTTCCTCCACGCCGCCAGCCGCCGCAGCTCCTCCAGCAGCTCGTCCTGTCCCAGCTCCTCCAGCCGCTTTTCCTCCCGCTCCATACCAAGCCTCCTCGCCGGTGCCGGAAACGCCCGTTTTGTTGTCCATTCCGGTGCAAGGCAAAAAAATTCCGAGGCAAACCTGCCCCGGAATGTTCCGCGTTTATTTTCTTGTCCCCGGTATTTAACGCATACCGTCCCATTCCTCCATAAACTCCGCAAGATAGTGTCTCATATAATCCTCTCTCTGCTCCGCAATCTTTTTTGCCGTGTCCGTATTCATCAGATCCTTGAGCAGGAACAGCTTTTCATAAAAGTGGTTCACCGTTGTAGCACAATGGCTTTGGTATTGCGCCCCGTCCATGTTTTCAACCGGCTTTACCTCGGGGTCATACATGGTACGGCCTCGGCTCCCGCCATACGCGAACGCCCTGGCAATCCCAATAGCCCCCAGCGCATCCAGCCGGTCGGCGTCCTGCACGCACTTCCCCTCCACCGTTTCCGGCGTGACGGAATCGCTCCCCTTGAACGACACCTCTCCGATGATCTTGCATATCGTTTTTATTCTGTCCTCCGACACGCCGTGCGCCCTCAAGAAGCCCGCCGCCCTGTCCTGCTTTGCGCAGGTCTCCGGCGACAATTTCACATCGTCCACGTCATGCAGCAGCGCGGCCAGCCGAACGATGCTCAAATCCGCCTGCTCCTGTTCCGCCAGCTTCACCGCCATCTTGTATACCCTCAGCGTATGAAAATAATCGTGCCCGCTGCAATCCTCGCAAAACACATCTTTGACAAAGGCCAGCGCATCGTCCACAACCCGTTCCATCCCAGTCTGTCTACTTATGATAATCCGCCCCCTCCTGAATCTTAAACGCCCGGTAGATCTGTTCCAGCAGCATCACCCTGGCCAAATGGTGCGGAAAGGTCATAGGCGACATAGACAGCGAGCACCACGCCCCCGCCTTCACCGACGGATGGAGCCCATAGGATCCCCCGATGACAAACACCAGATGCTTCGCCGGCCCTCTGGCCCAGTCGGAGATCATCTGGGCCAGCTCCTCGCTGGATCGCATCCTCCCCTCAATGGCCAGCGCCACCACGCTGGAACTGGGTGGAATCTTGCTCCGAATCACGTCCCCCTCCTTCTCCAGCGCCCCCTGGATCTCCCCCAGCGACGGATTTTTGGACAGCCGCTGCTCGGGGATCTCCACAATGCTCAGCTTACAGTACCCGCCCAGCCGCTTGACATACTCCGCCGCCGCCTCTTGATAAAACTTCTCCTTCATTTTCCCAACACAGATCAGCGTAACGTCAACCATCTGAGCTTCCCTCACCTTCCTGTCACCCTGCCGGGTTTTCCTCTCAAACCTCAAACCATCCCGAGCACTCCCCCCGGGGCGCGCAAACCAGCTCCACGTCCCCCGCTCCGACTCCAGCCCCTTTTAGCGCCCGTCCCGCCGCCTCCAGCGCCAGCTGCGGCCGGTTGTTCTCCTGGGACAGATGGGTGAGCACCACCCGCGTCGCCCCGTGCTCAACCGCCCAGGCCGCCAGCTCCCCGCCCATCTCGTTGGACAGGTGCCCCGCCTCCCCCCGAATCCGCTCCTGTAAATGGCGGGGATAAGGCCCCTGCCGCAGCATTTCCGGGTCATAGTTAAACTCCCCCACCAGCGTGCAGGCCCCCCGCACCCCCTCCCGGGCCTGGGGGGTGATATACCCGGTATCGGTGCACAGCGCCAGCTTCCGCCGCCCGTCCTCCACGGAGAACCCCACCGGGCAGGCGCAGTCGTGGCTGGTGGCAAAGGTGCCGATCTCCCACTCCCCCAGGGCGAACCGCTGCCCCGGCGCGAACACCCGGAACCGCTCCTCCAGCCCGGGCCACCGGGCGCACAGGGCGAAGGCGGTGTCCTCCGCGGTAAACAGCGCGGCCCCCGTCTGCCGGCACAGCACCGGCAGCGCCGCCACGTGATCAACGTGCTCATGGGTGATGAGCACTCCGGCGATATGCCGCAGCTCCAGCCCCAGCTCCTTCAACCCCTGGGCAATCCGCCGGGTAGAGATCCCCGCGTCGATCAAAATATGTACCCGCCCGTCGCTGACCACCATGCAGTTCCCGGAGGATCCACTGGCCAGCGTCGCCGCCCTAAGCATAAAACCGCCGTCCTTTCATCAAAAAAGGGCGGCATCGCCGCCCTTCGTCGGGGCAAAGTCCGCTCCACAGAAAACGCCCTTCGGGCATTTTCTGCTGTGCTCCCTTGCCCCTCCTCCCCCCACAAAACCACAGGTCGGCTTTGCGGGGGCCCAGTTTTATTTTGTCACCCCGCGACGGGCGTCTGCTTCCGTTCCGGCTCGGGCACCTCCACCGCCCGGATATCCGCTCCGATCCCAGTCAGCTTCCCGATGATGTCCTCATAGCCCCGCTCAATGTGCTTCACATTGGAGATCTCGCTGGTGCCCTGAGCAGCCAGCCCCGCGATGATCATAGCCGCCCCCGCCCGCAGATCGCAGGCCTCCATGGGCGCCCCCGTCAGCTTTTCCACGCCCTCGATGATGGCGATCTTGCCGTCCACCTGGATCTTGGCGCCCAGCCGCCGGAACTCCTCGGTGTAGCGGTAGCGGTTGTCCCACACGCCCTCGGTGATCACACTGGTGCCCTGGGCCAGGCACAGCACCGCCGCGATCTGGGGGTGCATATCGGTTGGGAACCCCGGATAAAACATGGTTTTGATATTCGTCCTCTGGAGGGGCCCATGGCGGCGCACGATGAGGGAATCCCCCTCCTCCTCCACCTCGGCGCCCATCTCCACCAGCTTGGCGGTGATGCACTCCATGTGCTTAGGGATGATGCCGCACACCCGAACCTCGCCCCCGGCGGCGGCCACAGCGGCCATATAGGTGCCCGCCTCGATCTGATCGGGAATAATGGAGTATTCCCCGCCGTGGAGCCGCTCCACGCCCCGGATCTTGATCACATCGGTGCCCGCGCCGGTAATTTCGGCCCCCATGGAGTTCAAAAAGTTGGCCAGATCCACAATATGGGGCTCTCGAGCGGTATTTTCAATGACAGTGGTGCCCTCCGCCAGCACGGCGGCCAGCATCAAATTCATGGTTGCCCCCACGCTGGCCACGTCCAGATAGATCTGGCTGCCCTTCATCCGCCCGTCCCTGGTCTCGGCGCACATATAACCGTTTTTAATCTCCACCTCGGCGCCCAAGGCGGCAAAGCCCTTTAAATGCTGATCGATGGGCCGGCTGCCGAAGTCGCACCCACCGGGCATGGGCACCTCGGCCTTGCCGAACCGCCCCAGCATGGCCCCCAGCAGGTAATAGCTGGCCCGGAGCTTCCGCCCCGCGTCATAGGGCACAGTCTGGCTGCCCACGGCGGAGCAATCCACCTCCACCGTAGTGCGGTTGATCACCCGCACCCTGGCCCCCAGATCCCGCAAAATGTTGAGCAGCAGATCCACATCGCTGATCTCGGGAATATTTTCAATCCGGCACGTCCCCTCCACCAGCAGGGTGGCGGGGATAATGCCCACGGCGGCGTTCTTGGCGCCGCTGATCGTAACCTTACCGTAAAGCGGTCTCCCGCCGTGAATGACATATTTTTTCAACGTTCAGCACCTCAGATTCCCGGCCAGGCCGGTTATACTTAGTAAAAGGGGCAGCATCCCCCGGTAAATTCAAAACATGCGGAACAGGGCTGGACACACCCCGCCCATTTTCCATCAATACATTATAGCACCAACGTTAAGTAAAGGCAACCAAAACTTTCCCAAGGCCCTCTTGTCCCGCCGAAAGCTCTGGCAAAATTTTTCCAACTGCCTTTCTCCCCCGCAATCCTATTCTGCCCCTGCTTTTCCCCGAATATTCCCGCGAAAAATGGGAAAACGGCCCGTTCCGTTCCGGCGGCTCCAACCTCCGGGCCGCAAAATTGTGAATTTTTTGCAAACTCTCTTGCAAAGTCCGGCGAATCGTATTATAGTACCAGTTAGCACTCCACCCATTCGAGTGCTAACGTAATTCTTTGTTACCACCTTGCCCCTCCGCCCCGCGCGGGGAGACAGTAAAAAATTTTTTAGATACGAGGTGCGAAAACTCATGGCAAAAAAGCAGTTCAAAGCGGAATCCAAGCGTCTGATGGATCTGATGATCAACTCCATCTACACCCACAAGGAGATCTTCCTCCGGGAGATCATCTCCAACGCCAGCGACGCCATCGACAAGCTGGCCTACCTCTCCCTGACGGACGACACAGTAAAGACCAAGCGAAGCGACCTTCGCATCACCGTCACCCCAGACAAGGAGGCCCGCACTCTGACGGTGTCGGACAACGGCGTGGGCATGACCGCCGCCGAGCTGGAGCAGAACCTGGGCACCATCGCCAAGAGCGGCTCCTTGCAATTCAAGGCGGACAGGTCGGGAGACACGGACAAGGACAAGCCGGACATCATCGGCCAGTTTGGCGTGGGCTTCTACTCCGCCTTCATGGTGGCGGACGAGGTGACGGTGCTCACCCGCCGCCACGGGGAGGACGCCGCCCACTGCTGGACATCTTCCGGCGCGGACGGCTACACCATCACCGAGTGCGAGAAGGACGAGCCCGGCACCGACGTGATCATGCACCTCAAGCCCGACACAGAGGACGAGCACTACAGCGAGTACCTGGAGACCAACCGCCTCCAGACCCTGATCAAGAAATACTCCGACTACATCCGCCACCCCATCCGCATGGAGGTGGAGGACTACCGCCAGAAGG
>CAJTYK010000037.1 GCA_910584285.1 uncultured Oscillospiraceae bacterium | reverse complement strand
GCATCGCCTCCATGCACTGCTCCGCCAACACCGACATGAACGGCGAGAACACCGCTATCTTCTTCGGCCTGTCCGGCACCGGCAAGACCACCCTGTCCACCGACCCCAAGCGCCTGCTCATCGGCGACGACGAGCACGGCTGGGACGACGAGGGCGTGTTCAACTTCGAGGGCGGCTGCTACGCCAAGGTCATCAACCTGGACAAGGACGCCGAGCCCGACATCTACAACGCCATCCGCCGCAACGCCCTGCTGGAGAACGTCACCGTGGACGCCGAGGGCAAGATCGACTTTGCCGACAAGTCCGTCACCGAGAACACCCGCGTCTCCTACCCCATCGACCACATCGAGAAGATCGTCAAGCCCATCTCCCGCGGTCCCGCCGCCAAGAACGTGATCTTCCTGTCCGCCGACGCCTTCGGCGTGCTGCCCCCGGTGTCCATCCTCACCCCGGAGCAGACCCAGTACTACTTCCTGTCCGGCTTCACCTCCAAGCTGGCCGGCACCGAGCGCGGCATCACCGAGCCCACCCCCACCTTCTCCGCCTGCTTCGGCCAGGCCTTCCTGGAGCTGCACCCCACCAAGTACGGCGAGGAGCTGGTAAAGAAGATGGAGAAGTCCGGCGCCAAGGCCTACCTGGTGAACACCGGCTGGAACGGCACCGGCAAGCGCATCTCCATCAAGGACACCCGCGGCATCATCGACGCCATCCTGGATGGCTCCATCCTGAAGGCCGAGACCAAGACCATCCCCTACTTCAACCTGACGGTGCCCACCGCCCTGCCCGGCGTTGACCCCGCCATCCTGGATCCCCGGGACACCTACGCCGACGCCTCTGAGTGGGACGCCAAGGCCAAGGATCTGGCCGGCCGCTTCGTGAAGAACTTCGTGAAGTACACCGGCAACGACGCCGGCAAGGCCCTCGTCGAGGCCGGCCCGAAACTGTAATTCTTCCCATATTCCCCGGCAGCGGCCCGGTCGGCATGGCCGGTCGGGCCGCCGTTTTGATACCGGACAATTTTTCGGAGGTGTATCCAATTTGAAGAAACAGGTTCAGTTCACGGAGACCGTGCTCCGTGACGCCAACCAGTCCCTGATGGCCACCCGCCTGCCCTACTCCGACTACGCCGACATCCTGTCCACCATGGACAAGGCCGGCTACTACTCGGTGGAGTGCTGGGGCGGCGCCACCTTCGACTCCTGCCTGCGCTACCTGGGGGAGGATCCCTGGGAGCGGCTGCGCAACATTCGCAAGAATATGCCCAACACCCGGCTCCAAATGCTGCTCCGGGGCCAGAACCTGCTGGGCTACAAGCACTACCACGACGACGTGGTGGAGAAGTTCGTGGAGCTGTCCATCAAGAACGGCATCGACGTGATCCGCATCTTTGACGCCCTCAACGACTTCCGCAACATCACCACCGCCCTGGAGGCCACCAAGAAGTACGCCACCAAGAACACCGTGGCCTCCGGCTGCATCTCCTACACCCAGAGCCCGGTGCACACCGTGGCCAAGTACGTGGAGATGTGCAAGGAGCTCAAGGAGATGGGCTTTGACACCATCTGCCTGAAGGACATGGCGGGCACCATGAGCCCCAACGAGGCCGAGGGCCTCATCAAGGGCATCAAGGACGCCATCGGCGATATGCCCATCATCCTGCACACCCACTGCACCACCGGCATGGCCTATATGACCCTGCTGGCCGCCGTCCAGTCCGGGGTGGACATCATTGACACCGCCACCTCCTGCTTCTCCAACGGCACCAGCCAGGCCGCTACCGAGACCCTGTTCTACGCGCTCCAGCAGTACGGCGTGGACACCGGGCTGAACGAGGACGTGATCAACAAGGTCAACGACTACTTCAAGCCCATCAAGCAGAAGTATGTGGACTCCGGCCTCATCAACCCCAAGAGCATGGCCACCGACTCCCAGGCCCTGGTGTACAAGGTGCCCGGCGGGATGCTGTCCAACATGATCGCCAACCTGAAGGACCTGAACGCCATGGACAAGTTCGACGCCGCCCTGGCCGAGATCCCCAGCGTCCGGGCCGACTTGGGCTACCCTCCGCTGGTGACTCCGCTGTCCCAGATGGTGGGCAACCAGGCCGTCACCAACGTGCTCATGGGCGAGCGGTACAAGCAGATCTCCAAGGAGATCAAGAACTACTTCAAGGGCGAGTACGGCATTGCCCCCGCCCCCGTCAGCCCCGAGCTGGAGACCAAGATCCTGGGCGAGGGCGGCAAGCCCACCGACTGCCGGATCGAGGACTCCAAGCGCACTGGCGAGGAGTTCAAGGCGGCCCGGGAGGCCCTGGGCGACCTGTGCCGCTCCGAGGAGGATGTGATGAGCTACATCTGCTTCCCCGACCAGGCCGAGAAGTTCTTCCAGGATCGGCAGGCCAAGGAGGAGAATGTGGCCACCTACACCATCACCGAGGCGTAAGGGGGGGAGCGGTATGAATACTCTCGCGCTTACCGCCGCAAAGATGGGCCTGGGCGAGGCCGGGATCAACGCCGTGCTGGGCTATGTGGTGGTGTTCTTCGGGTTGGTGCTGCTGATGTGCGTGGTGATCCTCCTGGGCAAGGCCCTGGCGGGCACCAACAAGAAGGCTGCGGCCAAGACCGCGGCTCCTGCCGCCTCTGCTGCGCCTGCCGCTCCGGCGGCTCCGTCCAGCGTAGCGTCGCCCCCGGCCCCCGGCTCCGCCGGCGAGGTCAAGCTGTTCGACGTGCCCGACAAGGAGGCCGCCATGATCATGGCGATTGTGGCCGACCGGATGGGCAAGCCGCTGAACGAGCTGCGCTTCAAGTCCATTAAGGAGGTCAAGTGAAATGAAATATAAAGTGACCCTGAACGGCCGCACCTACGAGGTGGAGGTGGACGCCGGAAAGGCTATGCTCACCGACGAGTACGAGGCCTATGCCCCGGCCCCCGCCGCTCCTGCTGCTCCTGCCGCCGCCGCTGCCCCTGCTGCGGCTCCCGCCCCCGCGGCCCCTGCCGCCCCCGCCATCACCGCTGCGGGCGAGCCCGTGGAGTCCCCCATGCCTGGCACCATCCTCCGGGTGGAGGTGGCCCAGGGCGCCGCCGTCAAGGAGGGCCAGCTGCTGGTGGTGCTGGAGGCCATGAAGATGGAAAACGAGATTCTCGCCCCCAAGGACGGCACCGTCGCCCAGGTGGTGGTGCAGAAGGGCAGCCATGTGGAGACCGGTTCGCCGCTGATCATCCTGGCGTAAGGAGGGGCTTCTATGAATATCTTGGAAACCCTGTCCAAGCTGGCCACCGAGTCCGGCTTCGCCGGGTTCTTCGCGGCGGGCGGCTGGAAAAACCTGATCATGATCGCGCTGGCCTGCGTGCTGCTCTACCTGGGCATCGGCAAGAAGTTCGAGCCGCTGCTGCTGGTGGGCATCGCCTTCGGCGTGCTGCTGACCAACATCCCCGGCGCGAATCTGTACCACATGGGGATGTGGGACGCCTATGTGTATGAGTGCGCCTATGACCCCGTCAACGACTACGCCCTCTACAACACGGCGCAGGAGCGGGCCTATGACGAGATGGAGATGAACTATTATATCGTCGCCCGGGCCAGCGGCCACACCACAGAGCAGATCGAGGACTACTTCGAGCAGCAGGCCGGGGCGGACGTCACCAACGACTTTCTGGCCCTGTACGCCACCTGTGACCAGAACGCCGCCAACGAGCTGGCGGGCAAGCTGAAAGGGGAGCTGTCCTTTACCGACATCATCCACTTGGGCGGCCTGCTGGATATCCTGTATATCGGCGTCAAGGCCGGTGTGTACCCCTGCCTGATCTTCATCGGCGTGGGCGCCATGACTGACTTTGGACCGCTGATTGCCCGGCCGTCCTCCATGCTCATGGGCGCGGCGGCACAGCTGGGCGTGTTCTTCGCCTTCTTCGGCGCTTGCCTGCTGGGCTTCGCCGGCAACGTGGCCGCCTCCATCGGTATCATCGGCGGCGCGGACGGGCCCACCGCCATCTACCTGACGACCAAATTGGCCCCGGCCTTCCTGGGCCCCATCGCCATCGCCGCCTACTCCTATATGGCCCTGATCCCCATGATCCAGAAGCCCCTCATGCGGGCGCTGACCACGGAGAAGGAGCGCAAGGTCAAGATGGAGCAGGCCCGGGCGGTGTCCAAGGTGGAGAAGATCATCTTCCCCATCGCCGTGGCCACCTTCGTCATCCTGCTCATCCCGTCCACCGCCCCCCTCATCGGTTGCCTGATGTTCGGCAACCTGCTGAAGGAGACCGGCGTCACCGAGCGCCTGTCCGACACCGCCCAGAACGCCCTGATGAACATCGTCACCCTGTTCCTGGGCATCAGCGTGGGTGCCACCACTGTGGCCGCCCGGTTCCTGTCCCTCCAGACCCTGATGATCGTGGTGCTGGGCGTCATTGCCTTCATGTTCTCCACCATCGGCGGCCTGCTGATGGGCAAGATCATGTACAAGGTGTCCGGCGGCAAGATCAACCCGCTGATCGGCTCTGCGGGCGTGTCCGCCGTCCCCATGGCGGCCCGGGTGTCCCAGGACGTGGGCCGGGAGGCCAACCCCAACAACTTCCTGCTGATGCACGCCATGGGCCCCAACGTGGCCGGCGTCATCGGCTCCGCCATCGCGGCGGGCTTCCTGCTGGCCGTGTTCGGCTGATTTCCCCGCTTTTAGGCCCCCATCCAACCGGATGGGGGCTTTTCTTTTCCCGCAAACTGTGCTATAATCCCCTCAAAAGGAGGGGAGGGCCATGACTCCTCAGCAGCAACTGCAACAATGGATCACGGACAGCGACAACATCGTCTTTTTCGGCGGGGCGGGGGTGTCTACCGAGAGCGGCATTCCGGACTTCCGCAGCGTGGACGGCCTGTACAATCAGAAATATGACCAGCCGCCGGAGACCATTCTTAGCCACACCTACTTCCAGGCCCGGACGGAGGACTTTTACCGCTTCTACCGGGACAAGATGCTGTGCCTGGACGCCAAGCCCAACGCCGCCCACAAAAAGCTGGCGGAGCTGGAGCAGGCGGGCAAGCTGAAGGCGGTGGTGACCCAGAACATCGACGGCCTCCACCAGGCGGCGGGCAGCCAGACGGTGTACGAGCTCCACGGCTCCGTCCACCGGAACTACTGCACCAAGTGCCGGGCTTTCTACGGCGTGGACTTCATCGCCGGCAGCCAGGGCGTGCCCCGGTGCCCCGTGTGCGGCGGGCTGGTGAAGCCCGACGTGGTGCTCTACGAGGAGGGGCTGGATCAGGACACCATCGAGGGGGCGGTGCTGGCCATCAGCCGGGCGGACGTGCTCATTGTGGGGGGCACCTCCCTGGTGGTGTATCCGGCGGCGGGGCTCATCAACTACTACCGGGGAAGCAAGCTGGCCCTCATCAACCGGGATCCTACCCCCTATGACGGGCAGGCGGATCTGGTGATCCACGCCTCCATCGGCGCGGTGCTGGGGGGGATTCGGCTGTGAGAGACCAGCGAGTGGCCCGGGCCATGCCGGTGCTGGCGGCCCTGGGCAAGTCCGTGTGCTACCTGGCCCTGTTCGTCGGGATGCAGGTGGCCATCATGCTGCCGGAGTCGGTGTACATCGGCGTGCTGGCCGCCCTGGGGGGCGACGTGGACGAGCTGTATGACCAGCTCCTGGCCAACACCATGACCTACACCATGATCTCCGGTCTGCTGACCATCGCAATTGTCATCGCCTTTTACCGCTTGCGCCGCAAGCCCATGGCGGAGGCGCTTTGGCTCCGGGGGGTGGACGGCGCCACCCTGCTGACGGGTGCAGCCCTGGCCCCGGCGCTGTACCTGATCGTGAGCGGGGCGCTGGCCCTGCTGCCGGAGGCGTGGCTGGAGAGCTACAACGAGGCCGCCGCCGGTATTGACAGCGGCACCTTCACCGGGGTGCTGGCGGTGGCGGTGGTGGCCCCGGTGGTGGAGGAGCTCATCTTCCGGGGGCTGATGCTGAACCGGCTGAGCCGGGTGATGCCCGGGTGGCTGGCGGCGGTGCTGTCCTCTGCCGCCTTTGGGGTGTGCCACGGGCACCCGGTCTGGTTTGCCTACGCCTTTGTGCTGGGGGCTTTCTTCGCCTTCCTGGATCTGCGGGCGCAGTCCATCCTGCCCTCCATCCTGGGCCATATTGCCTTTAACGCCATCAGTCAGATCCTGTCCTTTGTGCCGGAGACGGAGTCAGGGGCGGAATTGACCCTGGCCATGGGGATCCTGCTGGTGATCGCCATGGTGGCCCCCATCCTGAATCGGAAGGGTGTAGCGGCCCTGTTCCGGCGCAGACCCAGGCAAGCGGCCCTGCCCGCTCCGGACTGGGACCTGCCTACCCAACCGGGAACCTATGAATACGACCCCTGGGACGAATAATTGCGGAACCGTCCGCAAGGGGCGCATCGGATGTGTTGCCCAGACTTTATCGAATAACAATAAAAAATACTTGACAAACGATATTATCTGTGATATGCTCCGTGGCAAGAGGTGGTTGACATGGAGCGAACTTCCGTGCAGAAGCTGGCCCGGGTGTTGCGGGTGCTGGTGGTTATCACATTTGTGTGCAACCTAATTGCGCTGTTTTTGGTGCCCACTTTGGCGGCCATGTTCACGGAGAACCGCTGGGACGGCCAGACCATAGAGCGGCTTATGGCCGGAGAGCGCGTAGAGTTTTGGTTGAGCTTTACCGTTCATGCCTGGAATCCGGTTGTCTGGATGCTGGCGCTGACGGCTGACGACCTGTATTGGCCGGTGCTGACGCTGTTCCTGCTGTCCTGCGGCGTATGCACTGCTATCGTCCTCTGGCAGGCCAAGCGGGTGCTGGGCACCATCTTGAAGGGCGACCCCTTTGTAATGGACAATGCGAAAAGCCTGAAACGGGCGGCGGTGTGCTGTTTTCTCATTTCTTTGGCGGCATTTCTGCGGTTGATTTGGGGATTTGTCACTTATCGAAGCATTTTACCGCTGCTCAGCTACAACGCCCTGTTCGTCCCCATCTTCCTCATGGGCGGGCTGTTGTTCCTGGTCATGTCCGCCCTGTTCCGTCAGGCCGCTGAGCTGAAGGCGGAAAACGACCTGACGATTTAGGGGGCGGGGCGTATGGCAATTATGGTCAACCTGGATGTGATGATGGCACGCCGGAAGATGTCCCTGGGGGAACTGTCCCAGCGGGTGGACGTCACCATGGCCAACCTGTCCATTTTGAAGAACAACAAGGCCAAGGCGGTGCGCTTTTCCACGTTGGCCGCCATCTGCAAGGCCCTGGACTGCCAGCCGGGGGACATTTTGGAGTTTGTCCCCGACGGGGAGGACGGAAAAGGAGGTACTTGTACTTAATATGTTTGGACCCTACTGGATGAATGTTTGGAGCCTGCTGCTGGGACTGGCAGCATGGGGGTTGGGACTTGTAGCGCTGTTGCTGAGATGGGGCAGCGGCTCCGCCCGGTGGTGTACACCGGGGAGCTTGGCCGCCTGTGCCCTCTCCTTGTGCCTGGAGATATTTAACTTTGCCCGCTTGGCGGATATTGGGGATACCTCCGCATTCCTGGACACGGCCAACGCAGTCCGTTTAGCTGCGGGGGTTCTGGTGGCGGTGACACTGGTTTTGAACGTTGCGGCGCTAATTGTCCGCCCCAGAGGACGGGACGCTGGAGTAAGCTGACAGGTAGATGAAAACAAGCCGCATGACCGCCTCCGGCCATGGAGGCAATCCCCGCAGCCCAATTTTAGAGAGGAGAACCTACAATGAAACGCTTTTTCACCCTTGCCCTGCTTGTATGTACGGCATTGCTCGCCCTGTCCGGCTGCAAAGACGGCGGAGGAGAGAAGATCGACTACAATTTGGTGTTCGTCAACGACTCGGACGCGAAAATCGTGGCGGTGGCGGCAGAATTCCAGGATCAGAACATGGGAAGCCAGAACGCCAACAGCTCCCCCTTGAAGCGGGGGGAGAGCTTCGGCTTCGAGGCAGGGGAGTACCCGGTGACGGTGTATGCGTTCGACAGGCCCGTTTACGACGTTTCGGATGGTGCGCTGGCTGAACTCACCATCCAGTCGCCCCCGCCTGAGGGGGAGCGGTGGTATGTCATAGCCCGGGACGGGGCGGGGGGCCTGGAGCTCACCGTGGACACCCGGTGGCCGGAAGGGGTGTGAATGGGACCGCAGAAGGAAACAGGACAATAAACCTTCAGTTGGAGGGAAACCTGCTGTGAAAAAATGGATATTTTGGACCGTCATGTGTGTTGTCTCGTTGCTGAACGGAGGCTTTTTCGGCGGGGCCTCGTTTCAAGCAATGCGGCAGGGGCTGGACGGAGTGGATAACCAGGCCGCGTTGATTTTCATCCCGTTTCTTTGGGTGGTCGCGGCGTTCGTACTCATTTTGCTCAATGGGTATACGTTGATTCGGGGCGTTAGCATCAAGCGGGAGCAAATCATCTGCCTGACGGACGTATTCCGCCTGTCCGGACTTTCCGGGAGGGCCAAGGCAGGCAGAATCACGTTTATCGTGGCGGCGATTTTGCTTATGCTGTTTGGGTACGGCCTTTTCGCGGGGGAAGCCCTGTGGGCTGTCGCCTACGCGCTTTCAGGCGGGGCGCTGCTCCTGTTCCTGTACGCCTGGCAGGGTGCGGCAATACGGGGAGCGGGCGGCTGAGCCTTGCATTTTCCCCGGTTTGGCGGTATAATGGAGCCAAATCAAGGAAAAGAGGTGCGGCCATGATCCCGTCGGAGCGTCAATTTCACATCAACTGCAAGGCCGGGGACGTGGGGCGGTACTGCATCCTCCCCGGGGATCCGGGGCGGTGCGAGAAGATCGCCCAGTACTTCGACAACCCCGCCCACGTCACCACCAACCGGGAGTACGTCACCTATACCGGCACTCTGCTGGGCGAGCAGGTGAGCGTCACCTCCACCGGTATCGGCGGGCCCTCCGCCGCCATCGCCATGGAGGAGCTGGCCAACATTGGGGCGGACACCTTTATCCGGGTAGGCACCTGCGGTGGTATCAAGCTGGATGTGTCCAGCGGCGACCTTGTGGTGGCCACCGGAGCCGTCCGTATGGAGGGGGCCAGCCGGGAGTATGCCCCCATCGAGTTCCCCGCGGTGCCGGACTACGAGGTGCTCACCGCCCTGGTGGATGCGGCCAAGGCATCGGGCCGCCGGTGGCACGCCGGGGTGGTGCAGTGCAAGGACTCTTTCTACGGCCAGCACTCCCCCCAGGTGATGCCGGTGTCCTACGAGTTGCTCAACAAGTGGGAGGCGTGGAAGCGGCTGGGCGTGCTGGCCTCCGAAATGGAGAGCGCGGCGCTGTTCACCGTGGCCGCCCACCGGGGGGTGCGGTGTGGCTCCGCCTTCCACGTGATTTGGAACCAGGAGCGCAACGCCGCCGGCTTGGATCAGACCCGGGATGAGGACACCGATTCCGCCATCCGGGTGGGGATTGAGGCGGTGAAGCTGCTCATCGCCCGGGATCGGGAGAAGTAGATCTGACAAGTTACCAGACGCCCGGGGCAAGGCCATGGCCTTGCCCCGGGCGTTGCTGTCACTTTAGTCCAGCCAGCACTGATCCGATATCCCCGTCGATACACAGGGAGCGCCCCCGCAGCTCCCGGGGGACGGCGGTCTGCTGTTTGTTAGATGATGCGGTTGATGATGCCCAGGGCCACGCCGTTCTTTTCGTCTACCCGGGTGACGGTGAGGTTGACGGTGTCCTTCCGGCTGGGCATACGCATATCGCGGCACTCATGGGAAACCGCGTTCACGCCGATGTCGAGCCGGATGAAGAACGAGCCTTTGTTGATGCCCGTCACCTCACCCACATACCGCCCATTGCGCTGGCACAGGTGGAGATTGTCCGCCTCCTCCCCGAAAGCATCCCTGGCATCCACCCGGATCGCCACATCGCCGCCGCTGGTGCGCTCGCTCTTGGTCACCCGTAGCCTCCAAAGTACCGAAACGCATTCTGCCGGCTACCTATGTAGATCCGTGGACGGTTTTCATTTTCTGACCTGTTCACATTGATAGTGGTGCAGTTGCCTGTGTCCGCTAAATCCCGCCGCGGCGGCCATCATGTCCGGCTGAGCTATGCGGTGGAGCAGCTCCAGTATCAGCACCGCGTCATCGTCGCTGAGCTGACGCAGCGCTTGGATTGCCTCCAGCACAACTGGCGAATCATGTTTTCCATCGTCAAAGAACTCGGCAACCGTTGCTTTCCCTGCCGGAGCACGGCTTTTTACTGGAAAAACGGGGCGTCCAGCTTCGGGCCCAGTGTGAGGTTCGGGAGGAGCTCCCCGTAACCCCAGACCCGCTCCCCGCGCTGCGTGATCGCCTGCTGTCACAGGGGCCGCAGGAGCTGTGGGCGGATGAGGGGGAGGAGGGTGTCCCAATTGCCGGGCTCCGCCTGCTGCGGTATGGGGACCAGGTTCTGCTGAGCGGCGCATTCCCTCTCTCAAAGGATTGCCGTGCGGAGCTGCCCAGCCTGGAGGCGCGGCTGGGCCGTTGCCGGAGCTTCTTTCCCAAAAACCAGATGCCGTCCCAGCTGCCTCCCAAGGCGCCGGAGTTGCCGGAGGCGTCCGCTGCCTCAAGCGGTCGGAGGCTGATGAGCACAGGAGTTGTCACCTTGAACACCGGCCTCCATCTACAGGAGGGAAATATTCTCAGCTCCGACGAGATTGCCCATGAGCTGGGGCCAGGTACTGTTTTCGTGGAATTCGGCATTGAAAACATCTATCCTGCCCCCGGAACGGACCGCAATTACACCGACCTTCTGTTGGGTGACGCCTCCCTGTTCGATCAGGCCAGCGGCACCTATGACTGCGGCTTCGACCAGGGCATAAGGGTTCATCCGGAGAAGGGGACCTTTGAATTGGCCGTCCGGCTGAAGGGTGAGTTGCGCCAGTCCACCCTGCGGCTGCGCTGGTTCGCCTGGCGGCCGGGTGAAGATGCGGGCCCCGGCGTCCAGGCCGGCACACTGCTGCGGCTGGAGCCGGACATCGCGCATATTGCCCCGGGCGGAATGATCGATTTTGTCCCCGTTTTTGCCAAAGGAACCGGGATGCCCTGTGACTTTATTGTCCAGGACAAGCACTCTGGAACCATTACGCCCAACGGCATCTACACCGCGCCCAAAAAGGAGGGCCTCTATCAGATCTGCGCCCAGATCAGAGATATGCCGGAAACCAGGGTGAGCGCCTTTGCCATTGTGCGCACGCCCGCGGAGGAAGCGGCAGATGCAGCGGGCACTCTTTGATTCCCTGCACACCCTCCGTCTGGAACGGGAGAGCAAAAATGGCTGCGTAGAGCTCTGTCGGGCGCCGGACGGGACCCGCTGGGCAAAGCTCCGCTTAACCGTCCCCGCCTGCCAGTGCGAATGTCTGGCCGCGCTGGGGGAAAATGTCCCGGTCCGGCTGGAAAACGGTGTGCTGGAGCTGCTGCTGCCCTGGAGAGAGGGCCTACCCCTTCGCCAATGGCTCCACGATGAGAACCCCACCCTGGGACAGCGGCGGGACGCCTGCCTGGCTCTGCTGGAGCAACAGCTGGAGCTTCGGGGCAGACTGCCGTTCTGCCTGACGATACTGGCCGCGGCGCCGGAAAATCTAGTAAATAGCGGAACGGGGCTGCTCCTGCAATACGTTCCGGACCTCTGGGAGTGGGAACCGGGCATGACGGAGGCGCAGGCCGTCTGCGCTCTGGCGGACGTAATTTACGAGGTGCTGGTGGCGGAGGCGGACTGGGGCCCCCGAGGACAGCCCCCGGCGGAGGTTCGGCTGCTGCGTCTCCGGCGGAGCCAGGGAGGTTACACCGGGTGGGGCCAGCTCCAGCGGGATCTGTCCGCAGTTCCGGACGCTCCGCCCCGGGTGGGCGCCATTGTGCGCAGCGGTGCGCGGCGCGTGAGGGACAGGCTGTACCGCATGGAGCCTTTTCTCCTGCGGGCGCTGGCGGCTTTGCTGTTTGCCGCCGCGCTGCTCTCCCTGGCCATGGCGTACCGCTGGCGGGCAGGTGAGGAACCGAATGCCTGGCCGGGTATGCCCCAGGTTGGCGATCAGGATCTGCGGGACGGGGAGGACAGCGGATGAGCGCTCAGATATTCACATGGCTGCGCCAAAAGCGCCGTGTGCTGATCCGGGAGCTGGTTCTTGTGGTCTGCGCGCTGGCGCTGGGCCTGGGCTACAGCCTCTGGCGGTCAGATACTTACCTGCCGTCCATCGACGGCAACATCTACTCCATGCTGGCCCTGGATGATTCCCTGCTCATGGTGCTCTCCCAGGGGAACCGCAACAGCCTGGTCCGCATCAGCCACACCGGAGCGCTGCTCAATTACATGGACACCATTCAGGGTCAGGCTTTTCAGTACCTGGAATCAGACGGCGAGACGGTCTATGCCATCCTGTCCTACGAAAAAAACGGGGCGGCCCGGCAGCGGCTGGTCGCGCTCTCGCTGAAGCAGGCGGCTATGCGGGCCGAGCCTCTGGCCGAGCTGGCCGGGCTGCGCGGCGCTCCGGCAGATGTGGTGTGGAGGCAGCTTTATCTGCCGTCGGAGGATGAAAGCGCCCCGACCTTGAAGCTGGCCGGCCTGGACAGCCGGGGACAGAGCTATCTGGCCCGCTGGGATATGGCCACCGGTCAAGCGGAGGTCCAGCGGATCTTGCCGGAGGAACCGGTCCTGTTTCTCAAATATGTGGCGGAGGACCACTATGTCTGGGTCAGCCGGAACAAGGAGGTTGGGCAGAAGGTCGGCGGAATCTGGCAGCGGGACATTCTGTCCGGGACGTCTCATACGCCGCTGCACATTTCCACCTGCGGCACACGCTGTTTCATCTCCGACAGCGTAAGCGGAGACATTTTTCAGATATTCCCGGATGGAAGCTCCGCCCTTTTCCGCCGGGGCACCGATGGGATTGGCACCTCCGGTTTCCAATACCGGCAACTGGAAATTTACACCACGTATCTGTCGCCGGAGCGCGAGACCAGGGTTGGAGGACTTCATACCGTTGGGCATATCCTGCGCCGTCCTGCGCCGTCCTGCGCCGTCCTGCGCCTGGAGGCGCATATGACGCTGGACGGACACAGCTATCTGGATAGCGGCGTTCAAATTACGGATCCTCCCCCCGCGGAGCTGGACGGTTCGGAGCGGGACGAGCTGATTTTGGAGTGACGGACCATGGCAGGCTATCAGGATAACGCACAGTGCGTTCTGGACTATCTGGCGCTGTTTCAGACCCTGTCCGCCGGGGAGACGGACGCCGGGCCATGCCGGAAGCAGTGGGAGGCTATTCTCACCCGGGAGCGGAGCTCCCAGGGCATTCAGCTGGCCCCGTCCCTCCTTCGACAGCGGTTCCATCTGAACGAGCGGGATTTCCTGCTGGCCATGGCCGCGCTGGCGCTGGAAATGGACGGCGGGCTGAGAAATTCCTTCCGCCGGAGCTATGGGCTGAGCCTGCCCACCCTCGAATACGGTCTGCAGCTGATCTCCCCGATCTGCCCAAGCGGCTGCCAAACCCTGGCGGAGTTGGCGGGAAAAAACGCCCTGTGCGGGCTGCTGCTCACCACCGCTGAGCCGACGGCCTACCCGCTGGAGCGGCCGCTGATCCTGTGCCGGACGGCGCTGGCCTTTCTTACCGGCCTGTCAGCGGCGGAGATTCCTGCCTGTACGCCCCGGATTGAAGCTGGGACATGGTGGTTTCCCCTTCACCAAGAGGCGCTGGAGCAGGTCAGGGCGTGGTACAGCCAGAGAGCGGAGAACGCGCTGTACCTGTGCGCTCCCGCCGGATCCGGGCGGCGGACCCTTCTGCGCCGTGCCTGCGGCAGCGTGGTGGAGCTCTCTTTGATTGAGCTTGCGGAATTCTCTCCACAGGACCAGGATCATGGGCTGCGGGAGGCGGCGGCACTGGCCGTCCTGTTGGACGCCCCTGTCTGCGCGTTTCCGGATCCCGGCCGAAAGGTCCTGCGCGCACTGGAGCGGCTGTGCCGCCAATACGCCGTCCCGCTGGCCATACTGGTGGAGGACGACGGCGCGCTGGAGGGGGCAAAAGAGGCCGTCCGCCTGTCCCCGGCGCTTCCGGCCGGCCAGCGGCGGGAGCTGTGGACACTCCTCGTTCCCCAGGCCGAGGCCGGCGTATCACCCTGGGGCGCCATGACGATTGGCGCGGTGCAGGACACCGCCCGTCTGGCCCTTCGGAGCGCCTCCGCAGCGGGACGAGAGGCGGTCACGGCGGAGGATTTCCACCGGGCCATGCTTCAGCGGGGCGGCGCCCTGGAATTTGGTATCCGGTATCAGACCGATGTGACGCTGAGCGACATGGTTCTGCCGGACAGCCTGCGGGAGCAGCTGGAGCTGATCTGTCAGGCCGCCCTCTGCGCAGACCGGCTGTATGAACTGGCGCAGGCCCATGGGCTTGCGCTGCCTGTCCACGAGCTCCGGTGGCTTCTGGACGAGACAGGAGGCTGCCCCCCGGCGGTCAACCTTCTTCTGACGGCCCTCTCCGCGGGGCAGCCGCTCCGGCGGCGGACAATGGACGCCATGCGGGCCAAGATGGGCGCGTACATGGAGGAGTCCGCCCTGCGGCCCCTGCCGCCGGCGGCGCAGAAGCTGCTGCTGGAGCTGTCCCTGTTTGACCGGTTTGACCAGGCCCTGGCGGATCTGCTTGCGGAGGGCGCGGACGCCTGCGCAGAGCTGGAGCAGATCTGGCGGATTAGCGGGCTGATCCGTCCGGACGGCCCCCTATGGGTCTTTCACGACCGGCGTTTTCTGCTGCCCTATTTGCGGCAAAAGCTCCAGATGGGCCCGCCCGGACGGCTCCAGGCCCTCCACCTCGCCGGCGGACGCTGGTGCGCCGACAGACAGGACCTCTCAGGGGCGCTGTACCACTACCAGCAGGCGGGCAGCCGGGAGGAGGTTCTTGACCTGCTGATTCAAACCGCCCGGCAGCGCCCGGACACCAGGGCGTGCCGGGCGCTGCGGGACTGCGCCGGCCGGCTGCGGGAGGAGGATATCCTGCAATGCCCCGACCTGATCTGCGCCATGAGTATGCTCCAGTCCATGTCCCTTGAGCCGGAGGAGTCCGAACGGTGGTATGAAGCGCTGAAAGTGTACCTTGGGCGCATGGACCGTCGGGATAAAGACTATAAACGGGTATGGGGCCTGCGGTTCTATCTGGATCTCTGCCTGCCTCACCGGGGAACGGCGGGACTGCCTGAAGTGATCCGCTCTGTAGATAAGCTCCTGCGCTCCAAAGCGTTGGTTTTGCCGGAGATAGACGTGACCGGCGGTCTGCCCAGCCTGATCCGGGGCAGGAGGGACTTTTCCCAATGGATGCTCAGGGCGCGGGAGCTCTACGACGCTATCCAAGGCCCGGTGGAGCGGGTACTGGGCCGGGCGGGCGAGGGAGTGGGCGAGCTGGCTCTGGCGGAGGGCCTTCTGGAACAGGGCGGGGACATATCAGGCTATTTTCCCGCTCTGACGGCGCTGCGGGTCGGGGGTATGCTGGAGCTTGAATTTGTGCGCACCGCTCTGCTGGCGAGGGCGCTGTGCGCAGCGGGAAGCCCGTCCGACGCGGAGATACTGCTGCTCCGGCTTCACGGGGAAGCGGCAAAAGCCAACGCGACGTGCATCCTTTCCAACCTCGACGCTATGCGCTGCCGGCTGAGCCTGTTGGTGGACGGGACTTATGCCACAGCCTGGGCCGCCGAACAGTCCCTGGGAGAAGATAGTTTTCTCTGGGCGGACAGCTACCGACGTCTTACCCTGGTACGCTGCTGGCTGCGGGATCAAAAGCACCACGCGGCCCTGCTCCTGCTGGGCCGTATGCTGGATTACTTCCAGCGCTGCGACCGTCCCCTGGACCGGCTGGAGGCGTTGATCTTGACCGCGATTTGTCGGTTTCGCATGGACCGTGAGGACTGGAGAGAGTACTTTGCCCAAGCCCTGGAGCTGGGAGCGCATTACGGCTATGTATCGGTATTTGCCTGGGAGGGCGCCGCATTGCTGCCCTTGCTGGAACGCGGCGAGCATAAAAATTTGGACCCTACCTACTGGGAGCGCATCCTGTCTGGGGCTGTGACACAGGCCGGGTACTATGAGCGATATCTCAGGCCCTTTTGTGTCCCAGCCAGCCCTTTGACGCAAAAAGAACGTATGGTCTTGTGCCTAATCAGACAGAACAAGAACAATGAGGAGATTTGCGCCCTTATGAATATCAAGCTTCCCACAGTGAAGACACATGTCCACAATTTGCTGAGGAAGCTGAACGTATCAAATCGGAACCAGCTCCAGGGAGCGGCTGAGCGGCTGAAGCTTTCCTAACTCATGACATCTGTATCTTTTCTGTCATACAAATCATAGCACGATGTCATATATGGTGCCAATGGACGCCAACTAAAACCGAAGGAGGAATCCCCATAGGGCCGCAACCTTGAAAGAGCGTCCGTCCTTCCCGCTCATGCGGCAGACGGATGTACAGAGCATTTACCATACTGGCATGGTTTTCCGCTCCTTTTGGTGTCTGAGCATGAAAAAACGCCGCAGACTTCTTCAAAATCTGCGGCGTTCGCCGGGGCGCAGAAAGCGGGCGATACCTTGCCGACATCGCCCGCTTTCTGTGCTGTTGTTCACTTGTTTGCGCCGCCTCGTTTTCCGCTGACCTTAATAAACATTGATTTCACTGGGTTTTCTCATGTTTTCTTATGGCACACCCATTTTGCCGGGGGTTGTTTTACGTCCGGCTCAGCCGAAGGCGATGTAGTTGAAGTTACCAACCATAGCGAGGGCGCCGGGACTGAGTTTGAAGCCGTTCGTCACGATCTGCACCCCATAGCCGTTCTGTCCGGTCAGAGCAAGGCCGCCGCAGTTGCCGTAGCAGTGATGGATCAGCACTGCGTAGGGGGTAAAGGACAGGGTCACCACGACGTCCTGAGAGTTCGGGGCGTAGGTGGTGC
This sequence comes from uncultured Oscillospiraceae bacterium, assembly GCA_910584285.1. Taxonomy (GTDB): domain Bacteria; phylum Bacillota; class Clostridia; order Oscillospirales; family Oscillospiraceae; genus Enterenecus. The sequence continues at coordinate 3,318 of CAJTYK010000037.1, read as the reverse complement.
CGTAGGCGATGCGCTTGGCCTCGAGGGCCTGTATGCGCGTGCGCAGCGCGTTGTCGGCGGCGATGCGGGCGTTAGTCTCGGTGGTGTCGGCGTTGGCTCGGGTGTTGGCCTCCGCCTGGATAGCGGCGGTTCGGGCGTTAGTCTCGGTGGTGTCGGCGCTGGCCCGGGCTTTGGCCTCCGCCTGGATAGCGGCGGTTCGGGCATTAGTCTCGGAGGTGTCGGCGCTGGACCGGGCGCTGGCCTCTGCCTGGATGGCGTTGGCTCGGGCGGAGATCTCGGCCTGAATGGCGGCTTCGATCTTGTCGGCGTTCTCGTTCAGCGGCGCGATGGCGATGGGGTCGTCCACCCCGGGTTTGTTGAGCTTATACTTACTGGTTTGCTGCATGGTTTGCACCACTCCTTTCGCCGGTGGGTAAAACGGGGCGGAAGGGTGTGACAGAGAGGGGCAACAAAGCGGGTATGGCGGAAAATTTTTTAAGACTTCATACTTTTGTAACACTTAGGCACGAACTTTTGTAATGAAAAGGCTTTACTATAATACTTGCAAGAGACATCCTTTCTTTTTCATTCTATCCTCCATTCCTCAGAGCCGGGGCAGTGCTGCCCCGGCTCGCTTTTTGCCCAGAGGGCTGAGCGGAGGTTCCACCGCGCCGGCATGGTCGCCAGTCAGGAACCACCCTGGATCAGAAAGCGCTTCCGCGGAAACCGGCGGAAGCGCTTGATGGCATAATTTTGGCTTCTGAGCAGCCTATCCGGCGCCGCCTCAGACCTTCTGCGCGGCGGCCTCCCGTTGTACCAGCCTGTTATACTGCGCCCATACCACGGGTAGCACCCGCTCCAGGGCGTACTGCTCCACATTTGCTCTGGCGTTCCGGGCCAATTCCCGCCGCAGCCGCTCCGATGTCGCCAGCTGCAGGATCCGTTCCGCGCAGGCGCCCCCGTCTCCATAGGGGTACAGCAGCCCTGTGGCGCCGTCTGTGATGAGGTCGACGTGCCCCTTCACCCCGCTGGCCACCACCGGCAGCCCCGCATACATGGCCTCCATGATGTGGAAGGGCAGGCCCTCGCTCCGGCTGGCGGAGACCACCGCGTCCGCCATGGCATACCAGGCGGGAACGTCCCGGATCTGCCCCGGGAACACCACCCGATCCTCCAGCCCCAGCGTCCGGGCCAGCGCCCGGCACTCCTCCCTCAGCGTCCCCTCTCCGGCCAGGATCAGTCGCACCTGTTCCGGCAGGTGTTCCATGGCGCGGATGACAACGCTTTGGCTTTTCCGCTGGGAAAACTCCGCCGCGTATATCAAAACAAAGGCGTCCTCCGGAATGCCCAGCTTTCCCCGCAGCATTTGGCGTGCATCCGGCTGAACGCTGTCAAATCGGGAGAACACCACGCCCACTCCGGGAATTCTGACAACTTCACGCCCCAATCGGTGTTTTTTCGCCGCCTCATAGTCCCACCGGTTCATGGTCAGCACCAGGTCGGTTGCCGGGGCCATGCACCGCTCCGCCCCCAGCAGCAGGGCCCGCTTCAGCCGGGGAGTTCCATCGTCAAACAGATAGCCGTGCACCATGTTGGCTACCGGTGGACGCTCCCCCAGCCCCCGCAGGGCCAGCCGAGTAAAGAACGCCGCCAGAGAGGTGTGGGTGATCATCAGCTCGTAGCCCTCCTGCCGCATTGTGTCCCTCAGAAGAAGCGCCGCCTTAAAATTTTGGGGGGACCACATGGACTTCTCAAAGGGCAGATCAATCACCCGCTCCACATCCGCAATAGGCATGGGAGCACCCCCGCAGGCCACGTGAACTGTCCACCCCTCCTTCTGAAATTTGCGCAGGTAGGGCAGGTGAAAGTTCACAATATGGCTGTAAGTAGAGGCCGTAAACAGCACCTTTCCGCCCATGATCGTCCTCCCTCAGTTCAGAGCCTCACTGTTTACAAACTTCCCGCGGAACACCGTAGTCAGCAGGATCTCGATGTCAAACAGCAGGCTCCAGTGCTCGATGTAGTACACGTCGTGCTCCACCCGCGCCTTGATGGACGTATCCCCCCGCAGCCCGTTCACCTGGGCCCAACCTGTGATCCCCGGCCGAACCTGATGCTTTACCATGTACAGCGGCACGTCCTCCTTAAACTTCTCCACATAGTACGGGATCTCCGGACGGGGCCCCACCAGGCTCATGTCCCCCTTCAGCACGTTGAAAAACTGAGGCAGCTCGTCCAGCGAGCACTTGCGCAGGAACGCCCCGAATTTCGTCCTTCGCCCATCGTGTTCCCGGCTCCAAGCTGTGGTTTCCCCGCCGTTCACCCGCATGGAGCGGAACTTATACATATAGAAGGGCTTCTTACCTCTGCCAATCCGCTTCTGCTTGAACAAAATGGGCCCAGGCGAGGTCAGCTTCACCCCAATGGCGCAGACCAGCATGATAGGCGAGGTCAGCAGGATCAGGAGCAGCGACCCCACGATATCCATGGCCCGTTTGCAGAAGGCGTTGGCCCAGTTGTCCAACGGGATGCGCCGGAAATTCAGCAGCGGGATCCCGTCCAGCTCGTCAAATTGGGGATTGGACGGCATATATTTGGCGTAAAACGGAATGATGGATAGCTTTATCCCCGCCTTCTCGCAGGCTTCGATGATCTCCGCCATCCGCCCGTAGTCCTCCGGCGCGATGGCGCACACCGCCTCGTCCGGGCGGTTCTGATCCAGAACCCGGTCCAGCTTCTCATAGCCGCCCAGCCACTTCAATTCCCGCAAGCCCTTCTCGGGGTGGGAGGACGCATAGCCCAGCACCAGGTAGCCCAGATCACGATCCCCCCGCACCGTTTCCCAGTAGGCCCGGGCCATCTCGCCACCGCCGATGAGCAGCACCCGCTTCTGGTTGTAGCCCCGCCGCCGGAAGTACCGCAGGCCCCGGCGGAGCGCCACCCGCTTGCAGCTCAGCGTTCCAGTGCTCAAGATAAACCAGATCACCAGGGTCAGCCGGGAAAAATCGATATAGTGCTGTACAAACAGAAAGCTGAGCAGCAGTGCCATCACCAGCGCTCCCGCCAGCCAGAGCTTTTCCAGCTCCCGGCGCAGCCGGGTCTTGCGGAAAGATTGGTACAGCCCGAAGGCCGCATAAGCAAAGAGCTGTATGGCGGTGAGGATCGTTCCCAGTGCCAGGTATTGGACCAGGGGCACCGTGATGATCCCCCCAGGCAGAAGGTAGAAGCGTATCCAAAACGCGATGGGCAGGGACAGGTACACGATGGCCCCATCACTGAGCACGTGCAGCCGGTTCAGCAGCCGCTGGTTTTCCTTTATCATTTCTGTTCTCTCTTTTT
>CAJTYK010000036.1 GCA_910584285.1 uncultured Oscillospiraceae bacterium | reverse complement strand
GGACACCTACCTGCGGGAGAATCCGCACCTGAAGCGGATCGTCCTGTGTCTGGACAATGACGGCCCAGGCCGGGAGGCCACAGAGAAGTTCCGGGCGGAGTATGGGCAGAAGGGCTATGCGGTGTCCACCCGGACGCCCGCCCAGGGGAAGGACTGGAATGCTTACCTGCAGCAGCGAGGCCGGGCCAGAGAAAGGGGGGATCAGTATCAGGCTGCGGTCAGATAACCGTATCATTCAGGCTCAAAACAACTAAAAAACGGAGGAAAGTACCTATGAAACGCATTTTGACTATTCTGTGCGCCCTCGCCATCGTCATGGCCGGGAGCGCCACCGCCCTGGCCGCGGAACCCGCCGAGGGTGGCCAGAGCGCCAGCTACTACCCCATCTCCGTGGAGGAGTACACCTACGGCGACTTTGACGAGCTGCGGATCAACAAGACCTATCAGCTCTCCCTGTCGGACGATCCCAGCCTCATCCCCACCGGGGACTTCACCCGGAACGGGCGGCACTACTACCTGCTGGACATGACCCGGAAGGACGAGGTGGGCGTGGACATCCAGACCCACACCGAAACGGTCACCCAGGCCAGCGATACCAACAGCCTGGAGGCCATCCTCCAGCGGCTGGACGCGGAGATGGAGGTGACCACCGAGGACGGCTACGTTGGCGTTCTGCGGCTGGATCACACCAGCGTCCAGGTCACCACGGACGGCTACGCCACCAAGACCAGCACCCTCACCGCCAGCCGCAGCTATCCCAACCTGTCCGAAGCGGATACCTCCCTCATCCCCAAGAGCATCGAGGACAAGGGCAAGACCCTGACCCTGGGGGATGTGAAGTGGAGCGAGTCCATGGACGTGGACGGCGAGGGCAATCCCGTCACCCGCTATACCGCCACCGCCAGCTATACCGGGACCGCCTCCAGCCGGTACGCCACCGGCTACACCGTCAGCGCCAGCTACACCGGCGAAGTGTCCAAGGCCAACTGCGCCGTGGTCACCTACACCGCCATCTTCGGCAGCGAGAAAGCCCCGGAGGAGTCCAAGACCCCGGACGGCGATGAAAAGCACGATCCTGATCCCGGCCAGACGGAGAACCCCAGCGGCACAGAGACCCCGGATACCGTGAAGGAACCTGTGGATCTGTCCGGCCTGAAACGCCCTGTGATCATTGGTGTGGTGGTGCTGGCCCTACGAAGGTGAGGATTACTTGATAAATTTTTGAGTATTCGGCCTAACCGCCGAAATTATTCGGAATGATGGATCACCCCACAACAACAGAGCACCTATCTAACCGCCCAAAAAATTCGGAAATAGTTACAAAATGGTTACAAAAATATGTTCGGGATGGATTTTGAACGGAGATGGTAAATGTGCATGGAAAGCACCTCAAATCCTCCCAAACAACAAAGGAGGGATATCATGTCAATCCGCACTGACACCATAAACGACACTACTCACCTTGAGTGGCGGCTATACAAACGCCTTGCCCGACTGGGCTACCGTCTGCAACACGGCATTACAGTTACGCCTGGGGATCACTGTCGCAGACTCAAAAAGCATCCTACTCCGCTACGGGGTTATCGGATTTCGGATATCGTCAGCGGCAAAGTATTGGCCGGCCACAACTTTAATTTATCCCTGGCCGATGTAGATCAGTTCTGGGCGGCAGAGTACAACAAAAGGATAGTAGATCGTCGGAAAGAACGTCGTCAAGCGGAGAAAAGCAGCGACTCAAAGCCTGATTGGTTGGCCGATTTCCAGAGGTGGTGCAACAAACAGTGATTTGAACTTGATATTTAAAAAAGAACATGTTATAATACGTGAGCTAATCGTCTCTTTTCCAAAAAGAGGTATCCATGCCAGAGAAGCAGTGAGACGGTAGAGGGTGCCTCCTGGGAGCAGGAGGGAGCCGCTGGATTAAGAACGTGTCCCAAAAGCATACCGGCGCGCCCGCCGGTATGCTTTTGCGCATTGAACAGAAAGGGGGAAGCCGTTCTTGGAGCGGGACGTGATCACCAGCCGGGCCAACCCCCTGCTGGTCCGGGTGCGGAAGCTGAACAGCCGCCGTGCCTTCCGCCGGGAGGAGGGCGCCTTCGCCGCCGAGGGCCCCAAGCTGCTGGGGGAGGCCCTGCGCTGGGGGGCGGAGCTGGAGACTGTGATCGCTGCCCCCGGTGTGCCCATGCCCCAGCTGCCCTCTGGGGTGCGGGCGGTGGAGGTGGCAGACAGCCTGCTGGCCTCCATCGCCGACACCGAGAGCCCTCAGGGGATCGTGTTTGTGTGCCGGGGGAGGTCCCTTGCCCTGCCGGAGAAGCTGGAGGGGCGGCGGTGGCTGGTACTGGACGGGGTGCAGGATCCCGGCAACGTGGGCACGATCTGGCGCACCGCTGACGCCTTTGGGGCGGACGGGCTGATTCTGTGCAACGGCTGCGCCGACCCCTGGAACCCCAAGACGGTGCGGGCCACCATGGGGGCGGTGTTCCGTCTGCCGGCGTATGAGTGCTCGCTGGAGCAGGCGGTGGAGGGACTGGCTCGGGCGGGTGTCCCGCTGTACGCCACCGCCCTGCGGGAGGATACGGAGGACGTGCGCCGGGTGCCCCTGGGACGGGCAGCGGTGATCATCGGCAGCGAGGGCCGGGGGGTGTCGCACGCCGCCCTGGCGCTGTGCGAAAAAACCATCAAAATTCCCATGTCTCCCAAGTGCGAGTCGCTGAACGCCGCGGTGGCGGCGTCGGTGGTGCTGTGGGAGATGGCCCGGGACGACTGACAAAACAACAGAGAGGATGGGCGCCATGTCAAACCTGAAGCATTGGATCTGGCTTACCCAGCGCCGGGGGATCCGGGGACAGACCACCGTGCGGCTGCTGGAGCGGTTCGGCAGTCCGGAGCAGATACATGCCGCCGACCGGGAGGCCTTTGACACCCTGGGCGGGCTGAGCGGGGAGGCTGTCCGCTCCCTGATGAACAAGTCGTTGGACGGGGCGGATCGGATCCTGGGGGATTGCGACCGGCTGGGCATCCGCCTGCTCACACTCCAGGACGCCACCTACCCGGAGCGGTTGAAGGCCATCGCCCAGCCGCCCCTGGTGCTGTACTGGAAGGGGAAGCAGTTCGCCTTTGACGAGGAGGTGGCCATCGCCATGGTGGGCAGCCGGAAGGCCACCCCCTACGGCATCGACGTGGCCTCCCGGCTGTCCGGGGAGCTGAGCCGTCGGGGCGCGCTCATCGTGTCCGGCATGGCGGAGGGCATCGACGCCACCGCGGTGCGGGGGGCGTTGAAGGCGGGTGGGCCGGTGGTGTCCGTCATCGCCGGCGGGCTGGATCGGATCTACCCCTGGTTCCACCGGGAGCTGTATGAGGATGTGGCGGCGGTGGGGGCGCTGTTCTCCGAGTACCCGCCGGGGACGGAGCACAGGGGGAGCCATTTCCCTGTCCGTAACCGGATCCTCAGCGGCCTGTCGGTGGGCGTCATCGCCGTGGAGAGCGCCCGGGCCGGCGGCACCCTGCTGACCGTGGGCCACGCCCTGGATCAGAACCGGGAGGTATTCGCCGTCCCTGGCCCCATCGACGCACCCATGAGCGAGGGCACCAACCGCCTGATCCAGCTGAACTGCGCCAAGCTGATCCTCAGCGCGGACGACGTATTATGTGAATTTGAACAGCGGTTCCCGGGCAAGATCCTGCGGGCGGATCCCCTGAGCCGGTACGCGGCGGAGCAGCGCCTGCCCGAGCCGGAGGAGCCCCCGGCGGAGCCGGCCTCCAAGACTCCCACCGAACGCAAAAAAGAGGCCCCTGCCGAAGAAAAGGTGGAATATCTCCGGTGGGCCGACTGTAAGGATAGGCTGACCGACGATCAGCGAGAGCTGCTGCTGGCCCTGGAGGACGGCCCCCTGGGGACGGACGACCTGGTGGAACGCACCCAGATCCCCGTCCGGCGGGTGCTGTCCGCTCTGACGCTGCTGGAAGTGGATCAGATGGTGATCGGCGTGGGCGGTAAGCGGTTCCGGGCCGCCGTGAAATTGAAAATGGAGTAAGGTTTGGATATGGCAAAGACGAATTTGGTGATTGTGGAGTCGCCCGCCAAGGCGAAAACCATCGGGAAATACCTGGGCCCCGGCTTTGAGGTGAAGGCCTCCATGGGGCATATACGGGATCTGCCCAAGAGCACTCTGGGGGTGGATGTGACCACCTTTGAGCCGGAGTACCAGAACATCAAGGACAAGGCGGACGTGATCCGGGATCTGCGCAAGGCCGCCAAGGCCAGCGACAAGGTCTATCTGGCCACCGACCCTGACCGGGAAGGGGAGGCCATCTCCTGGCACCTGCAAAGCGTGCTGGAGGTGCCCAAGGAAAAGACCTGCCGGGTGACCTTCAACGAGATCACCCAGAAGGTGGTGCGGGAGTCCATCGCCAACCCCCGGGACATCGATCAGGATCTGGTGGACGCCCAGCAGGCCCGGCGGGTGCTGGATCGGATCGTGGGCTATGAGCTGTCCCCTCTGCTGTGGAAGAAGATCCGCCGGGGGCTGTCGGCGGGGCGGGTGCAGTCCGTGGCCACCCGGCTGGCCGTGGAGCGGGAGGAGGAGATCCGCGCCTTCCAGCCGAAAGAGTACTGGTCCCTCACCGCGGATCTGGCCCGGATCGCCCCCAACCTGGGGCAATTCAAGGCGGAGTTCTATGGCAAAGAGAAAAAGATGGAGCTGTCCGGCGAGGACGAGGTGAAGGCCGTCACCGACGCGGTGAAAAATGCCCCCTTCACCGTGACGAACGTGAAGCGGCAGGACAAGAACCGCGCCCCCGCGCCCCCCTTCATCACCTCCACCCTCCAGCAGGAGGCGTCCCGGAAGCTGAACATGACCCCCCGGCGCACCATGTCCATCGCCCAGCAGCTCTACGAGGGGGTGGACGTGGAGGGGGTGGGCACCGTGGGCCTCATCACCTATATGCGTACCGACTCCCTGCGCCTGTCCGAGGAGGCGCTGGCGGCGGCGAAAACCTTTATCCTCTCCCGGTATGGCAAGCAGTATTACCCGGAGAAAACCCGGCGCTTCAAGGCCAAGAGCAACGCTCAGGACGCCCACGAGGCCATCCGCCCCTCCGACGTGAACCTCACCCCGGAGGAGCTGAAAAAGAGCCTCACCTCCGAGCAGTACCGCCTCTACAAGCTGATCTGGAGCCGCTTTCTGGCCTGCCAGATGGCGGGGGCGGTGTACGACAGCGTGTCCATTGAGGTGGAGTCCGCGGGCTACCGCTTCCGGGCCAGCCACTCGTCCATCAAGTTCTCCGGCTTCACCGCCGTGTACGAGGAGAGCCGGGACGAGGACGACGAGGCCCCCCAGTCTCCGCTGCCCGATCTGAAGGAGGGGGAGGCGCTGCGCCTCAACGGCCTTGCCCCCGCCCAGCACTTTACCCAGCCCCCCGCCCGGTTCACCGAGGCCACCCTCATCAAGGCGTTGGAGGAGCGGGGGGTGGGCCGTCCGTCCACCTACGCCCCCACCATCTCCACCATCACCAGCCGAGAGTACGTGGTGAAGGAGGGCAAGTACCTGCGCCCCACGCCGCTGGGCGAAGTAGTCACCGGGCTGATGAAGGACAAATTCCCCGACATCGTGGACGCGGACTTCACCGCCCAGATGGAGAGCCGCCTGGACAAGGTGGAGACGGGGGAGGCGGCCTGGAAGGATGTGCTGGGTGAGTTTTACACCGGGTTCGACGCGGAGTTGAAAAAGGCGGAGACCGAGCTGGACGGCGAGCGCATCAAGGTGCCCGACGAGGTGTCCGAGGAGGTCTGCGACCTGTGCGGGCGGCAGATGGTGATCAAGTCCGGGCGGTTCGGGCGGTTTTTGGCCTGTCCCGGCTGGCCGGAGTGCACCTTCACCAAGCCGCTGGTGGTGGAGCTGCCCGGGCGGTGCCCCAAGTGCGGCAGCCGCCTGGTGAAGCGCACCGGCGTGAGCAAGAAGTCGGGCAAGCAGTACACCTATTCTTGCTGTGAGCACCTGAACAGCAAGGACGAGCGGAAAAAGTGCGACTTCATGACCTGGGACGTGCCCGTCAAGGACAACTGCCCCGTGTGCGGGCAGACCATGTTCAAGCTGTCCGGCCGGGGGTTCAAGCGGCCCTTCTGCATTAACCCGGAGTGCTCCAACTTCACTCCGGAGGACAAGCGGGGCGGGTACAAGAAGAAAACCGACGCCGCTGCCGAGGGCGAGGGCGCGGAGAAGAAGCCCGTCGCAAAAAAGACGGCGGCCAAGAAAACCGCGTCCACGGCCAAGAAAACCACGGCGAAAAAGACGACCACCGCCAAAAAAACCACGGCGAAAAAGACGACCACCGCCAAGAAAACCACAACCAAAAAGACCACGACCGCCAAAAAAACCACCACGAAAAAGACCGCGGAGTAGGGGCCGCTGTCCTCAGCGGCCCGTCCCCTGAATACCCGGTCATGCCCCGCGTGGATGCAGCGGGCCGCCGAGGACGGCGGCCCCTACACCCTTGCGGCCAATTCCATGGCGATCTGGAACCCGGCGCGTTCGTTGAACAGATCAAGAAGGGCCTGTTCGTCAAGGAATTTGTCGAAACGTTCTTTTGTGGCTTCGTCCAACAAGGTGCGGAAGGATTTGTCCTGCCGTTCGAGGCACGATACCACATGGATGAATTCGGGTTCCATGTTCAAGAGAGGGCGTATTCGGTGTTCCTGGGCGTAGAGAAACAGGGCATCCATTGCATCGGTCATAAGTATCAACTCCAAAGCGACCTAATTTTGCGTGTTTTTATAATACACGCAAAATTAGGTCATGTCAAGAGGGGAAATTAGAAATGTACGGCGAACGAATGAAAGCATTGCGGAAAGAGCGGAAAGTTCCGCAACAGCAGTTGGCGGATTTGATGGGCGTGAAGATTAGGGGATACCAGTATTATGAGACTGAAAAAACCGCACCGCCCATCAATGCTTTGATTGCCCTTGCCGACTTTTATGACGTATCCATCGACTATCTGGTGGGCCGCTCCGACCACAGGGAGAGAATGTAATGTCCACAAATGTCACCGTCATCGGCGCGGGCCTGGCCGGGTGCGAGGCCGCGTGGCAGCTTGCCCAGCGGGGGATCGCCGTCACCCTTTGCGAGATGAAACCCCAAAAGATGACTCCCGCCCACCACAGCCCCGGCTTTGCCGAGCTGGTGTGCTCCAACTCCCTGCGCTCCGACCAGCTGGAGAACGCCGCGGGGCTGCTGAAGGAGGAGCTGCGCCGGTGCGGCTCGCTGATCCTGCGCTGCGCCGACGAGACGAGGGTGGAAGCGGGCGGGGCGCTGGCGGTGGATCGGGAGGGCTTCTCCGCCGCCGTCACGGACGCCATCCGCGCCCACCCTGGCATCACCATTGTGGAGGGAGAGGTCACGTCCATCCCCGAGGGGGAGGTGGTGATCGCCTCCGGTCCGCTGACCTCAGACGCCTTATCCGACGCCATCGCGGGGCTGTTCCCGGCGGACAGCTACCTCAACTTCTACGACGCGGCGGCCCCCATCGTCACCTTTGACAGCATCGACATGGAGCACGCCTGGTTCGCCTCCCGGTACGGCAAGGGGACGGCGGATTACATCAACTGCGCCCTGTCCGAGGAGGAGTACCTGACCTTCTGGAAGGAGCTGTGCGCCGCCCAGGAGGCGGAGGTACACGGCTTCGAGGACAAAAACGTGTTCGAGGGCTGTATGCCGGTGGAGGTCATGGCCCGGCGGGGGGTGCAGACGCTGTCCTTCGGTCCGCTGAAGCCCAAGGGCCTGCCCGACCCCAAGACCGGGCGGGAGCCCTACGCGGTGGTGCAGCTGCGGCGGGACAACGCCGCCGGGACGCTGTACAATCTGGTGGGCTTCCAGACCCACCTGAAGTGGGGGGAGCAGAAGCGGGTGTTCTCCCTGATCCCGGCGCTGGCCCACGCGGAGTACGTGCGCTACGGGGTGATGCACCGCAACACGTATCTCAATTCCCCCCAGCTGCTGGATCGGTACTACCGGGTGCGGGGGAACGAGCGGATCACCTTCGCCGGCCAGATCACCGGGGTGGAGGGCTATGTGGAGTCCACCGCGTCGGGCTTTTTGGCGGGGGTGGAGCTGGCCCGGCGGCTGCTGGGCCGGGAGCCGCTGGACTTCCCCCAGGAGACAGCCACCGGGGCGCTGGCGCTGTACGTGAGCCGGGAGGGGATCGGGGACTTCCAGCCCATGAATGTGAACTTCGGGATCATGCCTCCGCTGGATCACAGGGTGAAGGGCAAGCGGGAGAAGAACGCCGCCTTGTCCCGGCGGGCGCTGGCCGTCATCGACGGACTGAGAGAGAGATTATAAGGAGGCCGACGGTATGCGGATTATCGTGGACGCCATGGGCGGGGACAACGCCCCCCAGGCCCCGGTGCAGGGGGCCTTGCAGGCGATCAAGGAGTACGGGGTAGAAGTGGTGCTGGTGGGCCGTGGGGAGGAGATCCTGAAGGCCCTCCACGCGGAGGGGGTGGACGAGCTGCCCCAGGGCCTGTCCATCACCCACGCGGATCAGGTGGTGGAGATGTGCGACAACCCTGCCACGGCGTTCAAGGAGAAAAAGGACTCGTCCCTGACGGTGGGGCTGAACCTGGTGAAGAACGGCGAGGGGGACGCTTTTGTGTCCGCCGGCTCCACCGGGGCGCTGCTGGCGGGGGCCACGCTGCTGGTGAAGCGGATCAAGGGGATTCGCCGGGCGGCCATGGCCCCGGTGGTGCCCACGGGGGGCGGCGGGGCGGTTTTGGTGGACTGCGGGGCCACCGCCGAGGGCACGCCGGAGTTCCTGCTGCAATTCGCCTTTATGGGCAGCTATTACGCGGAGCAGGTGCTGGGCCGCCCGGAGCCCCGGGTGGGGCTGCTGAACATCGGCGCGGAGCCCTCCAAGGGCACCGCCCTCCAGCAGGAGGCGTACCAGCTGCTAAAGAAGGCGGGGGACGAGGGCCGGATCAACTTCGTGGGCAACGTGGAGGCCCGGGAGGCGGTGGAGGGGGCCGTGGACGTGATTGTGGCAGACGGCTACTCCGGCAACATCTTCCTCAAAACCATGGAGGGCACGGGGCTGTTCCTGGCCAAGGAGATCAAAAAGATGTTCCTGCGGAACCTGCGCAGCAAGATTGCCGCCCTGCTGGTGAAGGACGGCATTCGGGATTTCAAGAAGCTGTTGGACTCCAACGAAGTGGGGGGGACGGCGCTGGTGGGCATCGCCAAGCCGGTGATCAAGGCCCATGGCTCGTCCAACGGCACCGCCATGAAGAACGCCATCCGGCAGGCGGTGGAGTTCACCCGCTCCGGCATGATCGAGGATATCACGGAGAATATCGAACATATGCGCTTGCCGGTGAAGCCGGCGGAAAAGGGCGGGGAATAGGGCCAGTTTTCGGACGTTCCCAAAAAAATGTCAAAAGCCTATTGACAGCGGCGGCTAAAGCCCCTATTATGTATGTGTTCAAAGCCACATAAAGGAGCTGCTGAAATTATGTTTGAAAAACTTTGCAAGTTGATCGCCGACCAGTTCGGCGTGGAGCCGGATGCCGTCAGCGCCGACACCGCCTTTGTGGACGACCTGGGGGCCGATTCCGTGGATCTGGTGGATCTGTCCATGGCGCTGGAGGAGGAGTTCGGCATGGAGGAGATGGAGTCTGAGGAGATCGAATCCATCGTCACCGTGGGCGACTTGTATAAGTATATGCAGGATCATCTGGATCTCTGAGCACTGGGAAGACCGTGAAAAAGTCCCGCTGAGGCGGGGCTTTTTCTGTGATCCGCGGATGGAGGGACGAGCATGGACAGGCTGGAAAAAAAACTGGGCTACCGGTTCCATGACCGGGGACTGCTGGAGCACGCCATGACCCACAGCTCCTACGCCAACGAGCACCGGGGCCAGGGGCTGACCAGCAACGAGCGGCTGGAGTTTTTGGGCGACTCGGTGCTGGGCGTGGTGGTGGCGGACTGCCTGTTCCACGAGCACCCGGATATGCCCGAGGGGGAGCTGACCCGAACCCGGGCGGCCCTGGTGTGCGAGGGGAGCCTCCACGAGGTGGCCAAGGCGCTGGAGCTGGGGCGTTATCTCCGGCTGGGCAAGGGGGAGGACGCCGGGGGCGGCCGGAAGCGGCCCTCCATCCTGGCGGACGCCACCGAGGCCATGCTGGCCGCTGTCTACCTGGACGGGGGGATGAAGGCGGTGCGGCCCATCATCCGCAAGCTGATTCTGGACAAGGAGCAGGAGAAGGCCGCCGACCGGGACTACAAGACCGCCCTCCAGGAGCTGGTGCAGCGCACGCCGGGGGCGGCGGTGAGCTACCGCCTGGTGCGGGAGAGCGGCCCGGACCACTGCCGCAGCTTTGAGATGGAGGCGTCGGTGGACGGGAAGGTCATCGGCGCGGGGGCGGGCCGGACCAAGAAGGAAGCGGAACAGATGGCGGCCAAGGCGGCGCTGGAAAAGCTGAACGGGTGAGGTTGAGCGATGCGGCTGTTGTTTGAAATGGACACAAAAGACTATGACAGGAACGGTACTGCGTTTATACGCCACTCGGCCCGCTGTATCAATATCAAAAACGGGTTAGTCGCGATGGTGCACAGCATCAAGTATGACTACTATAAGTTTCCCGGCGGGGGAATCGAGAAAGGCGAAAGCGCAGAATGTGCGATGATCAGGGAGACGCGGGAGGAGGCCGGATTGACCGTCGTCCCCGGAACTGTGAAAGAGTACGGATACGTTCATCGGATTCAAAAAAGCGATCATGACGATGCGGACTATTTTGTTCAGGACAATTACTACTATCTCTGCGAGGTTGAGGAAAGCGTACAATCTCAGGATTTGGACGATTACGAGGCGGATGAAAAATTCACATTGGAGTATGTGGAGCCCGACAAGGCAATTTTTGTGAACAGGAATGTAAATCACGATCGAAAGGAACTTGAACGCGAAGCAAGGGTGCTGGAACTTCTGAAAGAGGAAGGGTACTTTGATTAAGAGTTCTGGTTTGCAGAAAAAATAGCCTGCCCTTGTTTTTTGCAAGAAAATTTGCTATAATATCCCTATTATAGAAGGGAGGGGCGCCATGGAAGCCCCCATCTACCACCTGGACAAGGTGGTGAAGGCCAAGCAGGAGGACATGGAGGACTTCGACGGCCCCCTGGATCTGATCCTCCACCTGCTGAGCAAAAACAAGATCGAGATCCGGGACATCGTGATCTCCGACCTGCTGGATCAGTACCTGGACTGGATGGCCCGGCGGGAGAAGCTGAACCTGGAGGTGGCCAGCGAGTTCGTCACCATGGCCGCCCACCTGGTTTACATTAAAACAAGGATGCTGCTGTCCATCGACGACGAGGTGGCCATGAGCGAGATGGAGGAGCTGATGGCCGCCCTGGAGGAGCACAAATCCCAGGAGACCTATGTGAAGATCAAGGACGTCACCGGGCCGCTGTCCGGGCGGTACGAGTTTGGCCGGGACTACCTGGCCAAGCCCCCCGAGCCGGTGAAGGCGGACAACACCTACCGCTATGTCCACGACCGGGGGGATCTGCTGTCCGCCCTCCGCTCGGTGCTGGCCCGGACGGACAGCAGGCTGCCGCCCCCCGCCGCCGCCTTCGAGGGCATTGTGGGCCGGGAGCCCTACCCGGTGGCGGACAAGGCCCGCTCCATTTTGGACAGGCTGGTGCAGTTCGGCGTGGCCCGGTTCCGAGCGCTGTTCAAGACCAGCCGCAGCCGCTCCGAGGTGGTGGCCACGTTTCTGGCCATCCTGGAGCTGTGCAAAGCCAACCGGATCCATCTGGCGGGGACGGCGGAGGACTGCACCATCACCAGCACCGTAGACGATGGGCCAGGGGAGATCGACGTGACCGTAGAGACATATTGAGTAGGGGCCGCCGTCCCCGGCGGCCCGGTGTGCGAGTTTGAACAGGGCTGTCGAAAGGGGGGAACGCCTGACATGGATCTGAAAGAGCTGGAAAGCGCCATCGAGGGCATCCTCTTTGCCGCCGGGGATCCAGTTCCCGTGGAGCGGATTTGCCTGACCCTGGGGCAGGATCGGGACACGGTGGACAGCGTGTGCCAGCGGCTGGCGGACTATTACAGCTATGAGCGCCGGGGTATCCGGCTGGTGCGGCTGGAGGCCAGCTGGCAGATGTGCTCCGCGCCGGAGCAGGCGGCGTACATCCGCAAGACCCTGGAAAACCGCAGGCCGGCCAAGCTGTCCCAGCCCGCCCTGGAGGTGCTGGCCATCATCGCCTACTTCCAGCCAGTGACCCGGGCCTACATCGAGCAGATCCGGGGGGTGGACAGCTCCTACACCGTGGGCCTGCTGCTGGAGCGGGAGCTGATCTGCGAGGCGGGGCGTCTGTCGGTGCCGGGGCGGCCCATGCAGTTTAAGACGACAAAAACCTTCCTGCGCTCCTTCGGGCTGGCGTCGCTGGATGACCTGCCCGAGCTGCCCTCCGCCACCCAGGAGGAGGCCCAGCTCACCATGCAGCTGGAATCCGCCCTCCAGCGCCTCCAGCAGGCGGAGGAGGAGCCGGAGGAGGCCCCGCCGCCGGAGGGGGAGGGATCGGCATGACGTTCCTGAAGGTGCTGCTGATCGTCCTGGCGGTGGTGTGGCTCATCTCCCTGATCCGGCTGGGGGGGCGGGTGCGCTACGGGGCGGAGGGGCTGTTTGTCTGGGTGCTGGCGGGGCCGTTGAAGCTCCAGATGCTGCCCGCCAAGCCGAAAAAAAAGAAGCCCAAAAAGGAAAAGAAGCAAAAAGAGCCGCCCGCCGCGGCGGAACAGCACAGGAAGGAGCCCAAGGAGGGTCAGCCCGGCACCCTGTCCCGGCTGATGAAGCTGCTGCCCGTGGCGGGACAGGCCTGTGGGGCGCTGAAGCGGAAGATCCGCATCGACGACCTGGATCTCCAGCTCATCTGGGGCGGCAGCGACCCCGCCGCCATCGCCCTGGGCTATGGGCAGGCCAACGCCGCGCTGGGAATGATCTGGCCCATTTTGGACCATAATTTCAAGGTAAAGCGCCATTCCTTCCAGGTGGATCTGGACTATAACCGCCCCCAGCCCGGGGTGGAGCTGACGGCAGCTCTCACCCTGACCGTGGGGCAGATTGTGACGCTGGGCGTACACTATGGCGGTAAGGCGCTGATCACCTGGATCAGAAGCGGAAAACCCACCAGAACAAAACAGGAGGCTATGAGTCATGAGTGAAACTAACCATCCCATCAATGAAGTGCTCCAGACCACCATGAACAAGATCCGGGAAATGGTGGACGCCAACACCGTGGTGGGCCAGCCCATCGTCACCCAGGACGGGGTGACCCTGATCCCGGTGTCCAAGCTGTCCTTCGGCTTTGCCACCGGCGGCTCCGACTTCGGCAAGACCCAGAATGTGGCCAAGAACTTCGGCGGCGGCGCGGGGGCCGGGGTGAACGTGATGCCCATCGCGTTCCTCATTGTGAAGGACGGCTCGGTGCGGCTGCTGCCTGTGGCACCCCCGCCGGGAGACACAGTGAGCCGGGTGGTGGATCTGGTGCCCGAGATGTTTGAGAAGGTCACCGGCTATATCGACAAGAAGACCGCAGGGGAGGCGGGGGATCAGCCCCTGTAACCCCGCGGGATAAGGACGGTTTTCAAAGGCCATACTACTCCCATCTGATCAAATTCGGATGGGAGTGACCTTTTGTGAGAAAACTGACTGGGCTGCTGTGTGCGCTGGCCATGACGGCCCTGCTGATCGCCCCGGCTTACGGGGTGGGTGACCGGGCCACCGGGGCCATCCTGATGGACGCCGAGAGCGGCCGGGTGCTATATGAGCACGACGCCCACACCCCCCGGCTCATCGCCAGTACCACCAAGCTGATGACGGCGCTGGTGGCGGTGGAGCAGGCCGGGGATCTGGACGAGGTGGTGACCATCAAGGGGGAGTGGCTGGGCAGCGAGGGCTCGTCCATCTACCTGAAGGCGGGGGAGGAGATCACGCTGCGGGGGCTGCTGTACGGCCTGTTGCTCCAGTCGGGGAACGACGCGGCCATGGTGATCGCCTGCCACATAGCGGGCAGCGAGGCGGAGTTTGTGGCCCTCATGAACGAGAAGGCGGCAGAGCTGGGGATGAAGGACAGCTCCTTCGCCAACCCCAGCGGGCTGGATCATGAGGATCACTACTCCACCCCCTACGACATGGCGCTGCTGGCCCGGGCGTGCCTAAAGAATGAGACGGTGGCGGAGATCTGCGCCACCGGATCCATTACCATCGGAACAAGGACGTTTGTGAACCACAACAAACTGCTCCGGCGCTATGAGGGCTGCGTGGGCATGAAAACCGGGTTCACCGAAAAGGCGGGGCGCACCCTGGTGTCCGCCGCCACCCGGGACGGCCAGACCCTGATCTGTGTCACCCTCAACGATGGAGACGACTGGAACGATCACCGGAAACTGTTGGACTACGGCTTCCAGACCTACCCCCGGCAGGTGTTGTGCCGGGCCGAGGAGGTGACGGGCGCGGTAGCGGTGGAGGGCAGCCTGATCCCCACCATGCCGGTGGTGACTCAGGCGGAGTTGGGCTACCCCCTGAAGGAGGGGGAGAAGCCGGTGCAAGAGGTGGAGCTGCTGCCAAGCGCCTCTGCACCCCTGCCCCCAGGGGTACAGCTGGGGAAGATCCGCTGGCGGCTGGGTGGGGAGGTCATCGCCGAGATGCCTTTGGTGAGCCAGAGCGGCGCGGGGTTGGACGTGCGGGAGCCCCTGAGCTTCTGGGAGAGAATACGGGCGCTTCTGGGCGGGCAATCCGCCTGAGTGCCAAAAAAGAGGGGAGCGGTCGCGTTGGAGGAACGGCTGCAAAAGCTGCTGTCGGCGGCGGGGGTGTGCTCCCGCCGCCGGGCGGAGGGGTACATCCTGGCCGGCCGGGTGACGGTGAACGGCCGGCCGGCGGCGCTGGGGGACAAGGCCGACCCCGGCTGGGATCGGATCGAGGTGGACGGTGTGCCGCTGCCCGCCCCCAACCCCCACACATACATCATGCTCCACAAGCCCCGGGGTTATGTCACCACCCTGTCCGACGAGAAGGGGCGCAGGACGGCGGCCCAGCTGGTGGCGGACTGCCCCGCCCGGGTGTGGCCGGTGGGCCGGCTGGATATGGACTCGGAGGGGTTGCTGCTGCTCACCGACGACGGGGCGCTGACCCAGCGGCTCACCCACCCCTCCCACGGGGTGGAAAAGGAGTACCGCGTCCGGGTGACGGGGGACGTGACCCGGGCCCTGCCTGTGCTGTCCGCCCCGGTGGAGGATGGCGGAGAGGTGCTCACCGCCGACCGGGTGGAGCGCACCGGGAAAAACACCCTCACCGTGGTGATCCATCAGGGTAAAAACCGGCAGGTGCGCCGTATGTGCGCCGCGGCGGGGCTGCGGGTGGATCGGCTGATCCGGGTGCGGGAGGGGAGCCTGACGTTGGGGGATTTGCGGCCGGGCAGGTGGCGGCTCCTGACGGCGGAGGAGCGAGAACATTTGCAAGTTTGAGCGGGAAAACGTGCAAAACCACTTGCTTTTTTCGGTGTAAACCGTTATGATAGGGGCACTGGCGAAATGCGGCGCGGCTTGGCGTCATTTCGCATGGGGAAAGAGAAAACGAGCAGGGTAGGGTACACGCTATGAGCCGTGATATTTTGAGCACCATTCAGAGCAGGATGGACAGCTTCTCCAAGGGACAGAAGCTCATCGGACGCTACATCCTGGAAAACTACGACAAAGCCGCCTTTATGACGGCGGCCAAGCTGGGCCAGACGGTGCGGATCAGCGAGTCCACCGTGGTGCGCTTTGCCGCCGAGCTGGGCTATGACGGCTATCCCGCTATGCAGAAGGCCATGCAGGAGATGATCCGCTCCAAGCTCACCACCGTGCAGCGCATCGAGGTGTCCTATGACCGACTGGGCACCCAGGACGTGCTGGAGAAGGTGGTACAGGCGGACATTGAGAAGCTGCGGATGTCGCTGGCGGAGCTGAGCCGGGAGGACTTCACCGCCGCGGTGGAGGCCATTGTGAAGGCCCGGAGAATTTACATTTTGGGGGCGCGCTCGTCCACGGCGCTGGCCGACTTTCTCACCTTTTATTTCAAGCTGATCTTTGACAACGTGTGCCAGGTGCAGGCCAGCCTGGCCAGCGATATGTTTGAGCAGCTGCTCCGGGTGGGGGAGGGGGACGTGGTGATTGGCATCAGCTTTCCCCGGTATTCCACCCGCTCCGTGCGGGCCCTGGAGTTCGCCCGGGATCAGGGGGCTACGGTGGTGGCCATCACCGATAGCGAGCTGTCCCCCCTGTACGACACGGCCAACTACCGGCTGCTGGCCAAGAGCGATATGGTCTCCTTTGCCGACTCGTTGGTGGCCCCTCTGTCGGTGATCAACGCGCTGATCGTGGCGGTGGGGCGGAAGAAGTCAGACGAGGTTACCGCCACCTTCCAGCGGCTGGAGCAGATCTGGGACGAGTACCAGGTCTATGAAAAGGTGGAATATGGGGCGCAGCAGTAGGGTGGTGGTGGCCGGCGGCGGCGCGGCGGGCATGATGGCCGCCATCACCGCTGCCCGGGCCGGGGCGGACGTGCTGCTGCTGGAGCCCAACGAGAAGGTGGGCCGGAAGCTGTACATCACCGGCAAGGGCCGTTGCAACGTCACCAACAACTGCGGCCGGGAGGAGCTGCTCTCCTCCATCCCCCGGAACGGGCGCTTTTTGTACGGCGCCTTCAGCCGCTTCTCCCCCCAGGACGCCATGGCCTTCTTTGAGGAACTGGGAGTGCCGCTGAAAACGGAGCGGGGCAACCGGGTGTTCCCCGTGTCTGACCGGGCGGCGGACATTGTGGATGCCCTGTTCTTTGAACTGCGCCGGCGTGGCGTGGAGCTGCGCCGGGACAGGCTGACGGGCCTGACGGCGGAGGACGGGCGGCTGTCCGGCGCTACAACGGAGGGGGGCGGGCGGCTGTCCGGCTTCGGGGCGCTGGTGCTGGCCACCGGCGGGGCGTCCTATCCCCGCACCGGCTCCACCGGGGAGGGCTATGGGCTGGCGCGCTCCGTGGGGCACACCGTAACCCCCATCCGGGGCTCCCTGGTGCCGCTGGAATCGGAGGATGCCTGCTGTGCCCGGCTCCAGGGGCTGTCCCTGCGGAATGTGGGGCTGCGGGTGAAGGATCAGAAGGGCAAAACCCTGTTCCGGGAGCAGGGGGAGCTGCTGTTCACCCACTTCGGGCTGTCCGGGCCGCTGGTGCTGTCCGCCTCCGCCCATCTGGACTTTGCCAAAAGCCGGTATACCGCCCACATCGACCTCAAGCCCGCCCTGGATGAGGGCACGCTGGACGCCCGCCTGCTGCGGGACTTTGGGGTGCGGGCTAACCAGGATTTTGCCAACGTGCTGGGGGGGCTGGTTCCCCGCAGCCTGATCCCCGTGCTGGTGGAGCGCACTGGCGTGCCGGGGGACACCAAGGTCCACGACCTGCGAAAGGAGCAGCGCAAGGCGCTGCTGGAAGTGCTGAAAAACTTCGTTCTCCCACTGTCCGGCCCCCGACCGGTGGAGGAGGCGGTGATCACCTCCGGCGGCGTGGCCGTGGGGGAGGTGGATCCCAAAACCATGGAGTCCAAACGGACGGCGGGGCTGTATTTTGCTGGGGAGTTGCTGGATGTGGACGGTTACACCGGCGGCTTTAATCTGCAAATCGCCTGGGCCACCGGCCATGCCGCCGGGCTGGCCGCGGCGGAGCGTACAATCGAACCATAGGAAAGGGCGTTGTGCCATGAGTTACCGCAGTATTGCCATCGACGGCCCCTCGGGGGCGGGGAAGTCCACCCTGGCCAAGGCGCTGGCCCAGGAGCTGGGCTTCCTGTATGTGGACACCGGGGCCATTTACCGCACCGTGGGGCTGGCGGCGCTGGAGCGAGGCATCGACCCCGCCGACGCCGACGGGGTGGCGGCGCTGCTGCCCGAGCTGTCCATCACCATGAGCTATGGGGCGGACGGCCTTCAGCACATGAGCCTCAACGGGATAGACGTGACGGAGGCCATCCGGCGCAACGAGGTGTCCGCCGCTGCGTCCAAGGCGGCGGCCATCCCGGCGGTGCGGGACTTCCTGCTGGAGATGCAGCGCAGGGCCGCCCGGGAGCACGACGTGATCATGGATGGCAGGGACATCGGTACGGTAGTGCTGCCCGGGGCCGACCTGAAGATCTACCTCACCGCCACCGCGGAGGCCCGGGCGGCGCGCCGCTGCCGGGAGCTGCGGGAGCGGGGCCAGCGGGCGGACTTCGATCAGGTGCTGGCCGAGGTAATTGAGCGGGACCGCCGGGACAGCCAGAGGGAGGCCGCCCCCCTACGGCAGGCGGACGACGCGGTGCTGGCGGACACCACCCAGTTGGATCTGGAGGGCAGCCTCCGGCTGCTGCTGGGGCTGGCCCGAGCCCATTTGAACCTGACAGGGGGAGAGGCCCATGAATAAGGTGTACGCGGTGCTCTATCCCATCATCTGGATCTATATGAAGCTGCTCCACCCCTGGAAGGCGGTGGGGCTGGAGCATGTGCCCGAGGGTGCGGCGTTGCTGTGCGGCAACCACAGCACCCTGGGGGATCCGCTGTACGTGGTGTGCTGCTTGGGCTGGCGGCGGCAGGTTCACGTGATGGCGAAAGAGGAGATCATGAAGTGGCCTGTCATTGGCTTCCTGCTGAAAAAGGCGGGTGTCTTCGGGGTCAAGCGCGGCAAGGCGGATGTGGGAGCGCTGAAGGAGGCCATGCGCATCCTCCGGGGCGGGGAGAAGCTACTGATGTTTCCCCAGGGCACCCGAGTGAAGGAGGGGGAGGACTCCGAGGCCCGCACCGGCGCGGCCCTGTTCGCCACCCGCACCGGCGCGCCCATCGTGCCCATCTACATCCCCCGGAAGAAGCGGCGCTTCCGCAAAACCACCATTGTGTTCGGGGAAGCCTATCATCCGGAGTTTGAGGGCCGCAAGCCCACCCCGGAGGACTATCAGCGCATCGCGGACGACCTGATGGAGCGCATACGGGCCCTGGAGGGGCAGGAGGCATGAACGTCCGGCTGGCCAAGACGGCAGGGTTCTGCTACGGTGTGCGTCGGGCGGTGGAGCTGGCGGAGCAGGCGGCGGCAGAGGGGCCGGTGTACCTGCTGGGCCACCTGACTCACAATGATTACGTGATCCGCCGCCTGGAGGACATGGGGGCGATGACTATCCAGAGCCCGGAGGAGGCCCCAGAGGGTGCCACAGTGCTGATCCGAGCCCACGGGGAACCGGACGGGGTGTTTGAAGCGCTGGCGGCCCGGGGGTGCCGGGTGATCGACGCCACCTGCCCCAACGTCACACGCATCCACGCCATTGTCCGGGAGGCGGAGGCCCGGGGGCGGACGCCGGTGGTGATCGGCGAGGCCGGCCACCCGGAGATTGTGGGCATCCTGGGCTGTACGTCCCGGGGGTTCGCGGCACTGGACTGGGAGGAACTGGAAGGCATTTTGTCGAAAACTCCGGAACTGTACGCTCAGCCGCTGACATTTGTCTCCCAGACTACGGCCATTGAGGCGGGCTGGAAAAAAACCGTGGAAAACGCAAAAAAAGTGTGTACAAACGCAGAATTTTTTGATACAATATGTGGTGCTACGTCCAGGCGCCAGTCGGAGGCGATGGAACTGGCCGCTCAATGCGACGCGATGATCGTCATCGGAGACCTGAAAAGCTCCAACACCAGAAGGCTGGCTCAGCTGTGTGCCGGCAACTGTCCGGTGGTGGTACAGACGGAGCGGGGGATAGGCATTGACCGGGAGCGGTTCCGCCAGGTCGACACGCTTGGAATCACCGCCGGCGCATCTACGCCGGGGTGGATAATAAAGGAGGTCTACAACAAAATGAGCGACGAAATTATGGAGATTGAACAGTCCTTCGCGGAGATGCTGGAGGAGTCGTTCAAAATTTTGAATACGGGGGATCGGGTCACTGGTACGGTTGCAGCTATCACGCCCACCGAGATTCAGGTGGAGCTGGGCGTCAAGTATCCCGGCACCATCCCCCTGTCCGAATTCAGCGACGACCCCGACGTGAAGGTGGAGGATCTGGTCAAGGTGGGCGACGAGATCCAGGCTATTGTCATGCTGGTCAGCGACCGGGACTGCGTGGTGAAGCTGTCCAAGAAGCGCCTGGACGCCGACAAGAACTGGGAGATCATCGAGAACGCCGTGGAGAACAAGGATGTTCTGGAGGGTGTCATCACCGAGGAGAACAAGGGCGGCCTGGTGGCCAGCGTCAAGGGCATCCGGGTGTTCATCCCCGCCTCCCAGTCCGGCAAGCCCCGTGGGGCCGACCTGTCCGAGATGGTCAAGAC